>DATKUF010000244.1:0-24076 GCA_035530755.1 Spirochaetia bacterium
AAGAGCGATACTGCGGCCGAGATCATCAGCGCCGACTCAATGCAGGTTTACCGTCACATGGATATCGGCAGCGCGAAACCATCCTCGGAATTGCGCAGTCGATTGCCCCACCATCTCATCGACATACGAAATCCAAATGAACAATTCCATGCTGCAGACTTTGTAACGCTCGCCGAGCTCCTGATTGACGACATCGCCGGATCCGGGAAGATCCCCGTTGTTTCCGGTGGCACCGCGTTCTACTTCAGAACGCTCCTCTATGGACTGCCGGGAACGCCAAGCGGCAACCCTGGCGTTCGCGCCACGATTCTTGAGCGGGAAGCAATCAATGGGCTCGAAGGTCTGTATCGAGATCTGACCGTGGTCGATCCAGATTCAGCACGCCGGATTTCTTCCAACGACCGCTATCGCATATCGAGGGCGTTGGAGGTCTACTACACTTCGGGAACTCCGCTGTCCCGATTTTTGGTGCCGTCGGTTCCTCGATCCGATCTGCAGGTTCTCATCCTCGGGTTAAACCGGCCTCGCGAACAGTTGTATACCCGTATAGACGCGCGCGTGAATCTCATGTTTCAGACCGGGCTCTGCAGTGAAGTTGAAAAACTGGTACGAAGTGGTTATCTTCCGCATGATCCCGGGTTCCGTGGGATCGGATACCGCGAGTTCTTCGAGCGTTATCGCGAAGCGTCATCGGAAAACGACCCGGCCGACAGTGACCGGTTCGCAGACTGGGTGGCGTCGCTTGACGATTCCAATGCGACTGCGATAAAGGAAAAGATCAAGACGAACAGCCGGCACTATGCAAAACGGCAAACGACGTTCTTCAAAAGACTTCCGGAGGTTAAATGGGTCGACCCCGATGCATCACAGGCGATCGCCGATAGGATAGGGCGTTTCTGGGAGAATTAGATCAGCGCCGAACCCGTTGGCGATCGCTCACAGGATTCTGATGCGCTGTGTCCACAAAAGTAGCTATATTCTGTTCGAAGGAGAAAAGATATGAGGAAATTAGTCTCGCTCGCATTGTCCTTTGCGTTTGTAATTTCTGCGGCAGGGCTCTTCGCGAATGGCCAAACCGAAAGCCCGGCCGCAAGTGGTCCCATTTCCATTCAGGTTTTCTATCCGGTAGCGGTGGATGCGCCCATCGCGCAGATACTGAACGGATACGTGTCGGAGTTCGAGAAGGCGAATCCGAACATCACGGTGAAACCGGTCTTTTCCGGTGGATATAACGACGTAAAGACCGCCATCCAGACGACAATTCAGGGCGGCGGAAAACCCCCGGCGCTGGCTGTCATGCTCGCAACGGATTTGTACGATCTCATCAATGCCGGTTACATTGAGCCGCTTGATCCCTATCTGGCAAAATTGCCGAACCGGGACAGCTATCTTGGCGACTTCTATTCTTCCTTCATGGATAATTCCCGGTACAACAACAAGATCTGGAGCCTCCCGTTCCAGCGCAGTGCCGTAGTGATGTACTACAACAAGGATCTGTTCAAACAGTCCGGGCTCTCGGCTCCCAACAGCTGGGCAAGCCTCGCTGAAGATGCTCAGAAACTCACCGTCCGTAACGGCAACGATGTCTCTCGTTGGGGAATCCTCTGGTCAACCGTTGGACTGCCGTACTGGCTCTTCCAGCCGCTGGCGATCGGCGCCGGCAAGAACGTCGTCGGATCAAGCGACACGGAGGTCTACTTTAACACTCCCGAGTGCATCGCCGCGATAAAATTCTACAATTCGCTTTCCCAGAAGTGCAAGGCGACCCCTTCCGGCGCTCAGGACACCTGGGGCGCCTCTCCGGGAGATCTCGCGAGTGGTCGGGCTGCCATGATTGTTCACTCCACCGGCAGCCTTGCAGGAATTCTCAAGCAGGCGAAATTCGACGTTGGCGTGATGGCGGTTCCCGGCGAGAAGCCGAATACCTACGCAAGCGTCCCGGGAGGCGGGAACCTCTACATTCTGAAGAACGCGCCACAGGATCAGAAGGACGCGGCGTTCAAGTTCATGCAGTTCCTTACCGAGCCGGATCGTGTTGCCGACTTCAGCATAAAGACCGGATATATCGCAGCTCGAAAGAGCGCATACGAGACACCGGCGATGAAAGACTATATCGCCAAGGTACCGCAGGCCGCCGAAACACGTGACGCGCTGCAATATGCGGGAAAGGAACTCTCACTTCAGAATCTTGCAAAGGTAAGAAACATTTTCCAGGACTACCTGCAGCAGGCGTTCAACGGGAAACTCTCGCCGGAAGAGGCCATGCAGAAAGCTCAATCGGAAGCTGATGCGTCGCTCAAAGAGTTCAAGTAGACCCCAGTTCGCCGGGCCCGGCGTTACCGACGCCAACGGGCCCGGCGTTACCGACGCCAACGGGCCCGGCGTTACCGACGCCAACGGGCCCGGCGTTACCGACGCCAACGGGCCCGGCGGCGCGGCCGGAGGGCGCCGCCGGCCCAGGTCTGTTATACTGCCCTATCTTCTCGTGCTTCCCACGCTCATCTTCGTTGCGATGTTTACGATTTGGCCGACGATATCTTCCCTGCTCGGCAGCTTCTTTCTTCAGCGGCTGAATATCGCGAAGTACCGTGAGCCGACCTTCGCCGGGTTCGCCAACTACGCAACCCTGTTCCATGACCCGACATTCTATCAGGTACTTGGGAACACCGCGTTTTACGTTCTCGGGTCTGTGCCGGTCAGTATAGCGCTTGGCTTTCTGTTCGCGCTGCTCATCAATCGACGGATGCGCGGCATCGGTCTCGCCCGGCTTGCGCTGTTTCATCCGACCGTGCTTCCCATGGTGAGTGTGGCAACCGTGTGGCTCTTTCTGCTGACTCCGGATTACGGCTTGTTCAATTCTGCGCTCTCATTCATCGGCTATCGGGGAGCACAAAACTGGACCGGAAACCCGGATCTCGCCCTTCTTGCAATCATTTTTGTCGCTATCTGGAAGAACGCCGGCTACTACATGATATTTTATCTCGCGGGCCTGCAGAGTCTTCCTCGTGAAGTGTTCGAAGCAGCCCGACTCGACGGAGCCGGTGCGCTCACAACGACGCGGAAGATCACTCTTCCATTGCTTCGGAGGACCTCGCTTTTTGTAACTACAATCGCTTTCATCGGTGCGTTCCAGAGTGTCGACCATGTGTTTGTGCTCACGAGCGGCGGGCCGAGCAACGCGAGCAACATCCTGCTCTACTATCTATGGCAGGTCCGATTTGAAAACCTCAACGTCGGAGTGGCTTCCGCCCTTACGATAGTGCTTATCGCGTTGCTGCTTATGTTCACCGTATCCAACTTTCTGATTTCGGAACGGAAGGGGAACCTCGATGGCTGAAGCATCCGTTCGTTCGGTTCGCGGAAGATCAACCGGCTTCCGGTCCGTTTCGGCCGGGCGTTTTGCGCCGCGTCATGCCGTCGGACGCCTTGTCCTTGCGGTGATCATCGGAGCCATCGCTCTCGTCTGGGCGGCTCCGGTGATCTGGGCGATCTGCGCTTCACTCCGGCCGTTCGAGTATCCTCTGGGAAGCGGCAACATCTGGTTTTCCCATCGGCTGACTTTGGCGAACTTTGCCAAAGTGGGGTCGCTGGCGCCTTTCGGTCACTATTTCGTGAACACTGTGGTCGTGGTCGTGATGACTCTTGCAGTACAGATAGTGACATCCACTATGGCCGCTTTCGCGTTCGCTAACTATCGGTTCCGCGGAGACCGGTTGTTGTTTCAGATCATCCTCATCCAGATGATGATCCCCACCGCGGCACTTCTCGTACCTAACTTTGCAACTATACGGCTGCTCGGGATATACAACACCCGGCTTGCAATCGCCATTCCCTTCTTTGGTTCTGCATTCGGAACTTTCCTGATCAGACAGGCTTTTCTCGGCGTTCCGAGGTCTCTCGTCGACGCAGGCATCATCGACGGTTGCTCCTGGTGGCAACTTCTGACGCATATCTATCTCCCACCGTCCCTCGCTGCGCTTACGGCATTCGGCATATCTTCGGTGAGCTTCCACTGGAACGATTTTCTGTGGCCGCTCATCATCACCTCAAGCGACCAGAGCCGAACGCTCACGGCTGGCCTTGTACGGTTTACTCAGCTTGGTGAAATCGGAGCGCAGTGGCAGTACCTTACCGCGGCAACACTGATCGTGGCCGGGCCGTTATTCGTCGTGTTTCTCATCTTCCAGAAGAGTTTCATCGAGAGCTTTGTACACTCCGGAATCAAGTAGGCAGGTGCGCCGAGGATGCGTGATATAATGTTGGCGGAGAGGCCACAGATGCCGAACACCGTCTCAGCACGCGAATCCGTAACCACCTCGATCGGGCGCCGCAGGACGCAGCGCAGAGTGAGAACAGGAGTCGTCGCTGCCTGCCTGTTCGGATTTTCGATAAGCCTCTTTTCCTGCGTGGCCGCGAAACCTGTCGAGTTCAGCGGGCTGATCCTTCCTGCAACAGTCCTTCCTTCAGGGACCGTTCGCGTGCTGGCTTTCGGGGATCAGGGCGATGGAAGTGCCGCTCAAATTCAGACAGCCGCCGCCATGGTGACGCGGCAGAGCGTCGCGCCGTACGACTTCGCCCTGGTCCTTGGCGACAATTTCTACGAAGTTGGCGTATACGGCGTGGATGATCCCCAGTTTGACACGAAGTTCAGAAATGTGTACCCCGCTGCCGACCTCCCATTTCGGTTCTATGTTGTCCCGGGAAATCATGACTATTTCGGTGACGCAGATGCCGAGTACGAATACGTCGATCCGGACGGCAGATGGACGGCGCCCGGGATCGCCTGTGTGCTTCCGGTCGAGCTTTCCGACGGGTACCGGGTAGATTTCTTTCTCGTAGACTCCGAGGTTCTAGTCCGGCGCGACGCGTACGCCGACGCTGTTGCGGCATGGGTGCGCGAGAGCATTCGGGAAAGCTCCGCCGACCTGCGAGTCTTTGCGTGCCACCGGCCGTTTTATTCCAGTGGCACCCACGGGGATACCTCCGAGCTCCTTTTCTACTTCTCCCGGGAACTTGCCGACGGTCGAATCGACGTTGCCGTTGCGGGTCACGACCACGACCTCGAATTGCAGCGACGCGACGCCAACGGGGATGGTCGGGATGAGCTCTTTCTCATCAGTGGTGCGGCCGCGCGAACGCGGAGTATCAGCCCGGGACCCTACACCACGTATTCCGCGGGTATCACGGGTTTCGTGACTCTCGAGATTTCAGCGGCGACTGTTTCGGTTGCCTTCTACGATTCCTTCGCTTTCCGGCTCGATTTGTGAAACCACCGACGGCGGGTTGCCTCAATCCGTAACATACGGGATAATCCGATTTCGAGGTTCACATGACAGACACTTTTCCACTACTTCTGCTCATCGGTCGTCCGGCTGCGGGAAAGAGCGAAGTCATCAGATTCCTGCGCAGCCTTCCGGATGAAGAACGCAGCCGCGACTGTCACGTCGGACCGTTTCGGGAGATCGATGACTTCCCGATGATCTGGGCCTGGTTTGAGGAAGACGATATTCTCGCGCGTCATGGCCGCACGCGCCTGCACACCGACAAAGACGGTTATTTCACCGATCACTTTCTTTGGCACCTACTGATCGAACGGCTCGAGCTCGAATACTGGAAGCTGCGCAAAGATGACAGTGACGAGCAGACGACCGCAATTGTGGAGTTTGCTCGTGGCACCGAGCACGGTGGACTTCGCGACGCATTTTCCCATCTCACCGAACGGTTTCTGTCTCGCGCCGTGGTGCTCTACATAAATGTTTCATATGAAGAGTCGCTGCGGAAGAATCGTCGGCGCTTTAATCCCGACAAACCTCACAGCATTCTCGAGCATGCGCTTCCAGATGAAAAGCTCGATCGGCTCTACAGGGGAAGCGACTGGGCGGAGCTTTCGGCGGCGGATCCTGCATATCTGCAGGTGGGCAATGTGCGGGTTCCCTATGCGGTCTTCGAAAACGAGGACGATGTAACCACCGCAGGAGGCCACGCGCTCGGGGACAGACTCAAGGCCACCACTGCGCTCCTGTGGCAGCGATGGCAACAGCGGCCGAGCGGCGCGCCACCGGCGAATGACCGTCATCGAACTGCGGACTCGCCGGTATCGGCGGAGCCGGAGGCCGGCGCACTCCCGGAGGCCGGCGCATTCCCGGCAAACGCAAGTGATTTTCGCATAACGGCCGCCGATGAATCACATTTTGTCGCACACGCACGCGAGATGCTGCTTGGTCGGGACGAAGTCGAGGCAATCGTCCGGCAGGTGATTGCAGATGGTCCAAGAAGCGGGGTAGTACGCAACGCCGTACGTCACAGCCGCCCGGTCGGCTACAGCGGCCTGAAACGCGTGAGTCTGCGGGACCGCGCATCCTTCTGGGCACCCCGGCCTGAACGATCGATCCCGTCGCACCTCGTGGTCTCTGAAAGAAGAAAGACGCGGTGGCTCTGTTTCTGGGGCAGGTGGATCGATTCGACGACGTTCTTGCTCGAAACTTTCTATCCGGGTAAGCCCGCGCCGCGGGAAATCCATGATCCTGCTGCTACAGCTGCAGATCTCAGGCAGGCGGTACCCTTCTGGGCCACCCACGCGATCATCACCGACACGCCTCCGGCACGGGCTTGACGAACGTACAGGTACTCGATATATTTTACGCTCAACGTCAGACCAACAACGGAATCCACACTGGTTTGCCAATATTCACGACACTTGGAAAGAGGAGTTCCTGCTGTGCCTTGCGGACGTAAGCGAAAACGAAAGAAAATAGCCACCCACAAACGGAAGAAGAAACTCAGAAAGAATCGTCATAAGAAGAAGAACCGATAGCTCGGCTTAACAATTCTTTCTTGTCGCCTTCAGAAATCCGACGCTTGAACGCATGTGAGCAGGCGTCGGACTTTTTATGTTTCCACCCACTCTCAGTCGCGGCGCCGCCCCTTCCGTTGCGGTAGATCTTTCATATTTTCCATGTTACTGTTCAACCGTCGAACCATAGGATGACCAGAAGAGATTTACCCCTGTCAGGCGGACGGCAACTCTCCCTGGGAGTGCGGACGCTGGTAATGGGGATACTCAACGTAACGCCAGACTCGTTTTTTTCGGCAAGCCGCGCCGGCGGTAAAGACGAAGCGTTGCGTTTTGCGGAACGAATGGTCGAGGACGGCGTCGATCTGATCGACATCGGTGGGGAATCCACCCGGCCGGGAAGCGGATACGTCGACGCCGGCGAGGAACTTGCGCGGATCATTCCGGCGATACGCGCGATCAGACGACATTTACCGATTCCTTTGTCCGTCGACACGCGAAGATCTGAGATTGCCGGACCGGCCCTCGACGAAGGTGCGGACATCATTAACGACGTATCGGCGCTTCGCGATGATCCCGCTCTTGGGATTCTTGCCGCTGAACGGAAAACGCCGGTGATTCTCATGCATATGAGGGGGACGCCGCGTTCAATGCAGAAGGCACCGTTTTACGCCGACACGATTGCCGAAATAGTCAGTGAGTTGCGTGAGCGAGTGGAGGCCGCGGTCGAATGTGGAATCGGTAGGGAACGTCTGCTGATCGATCCCGGGATAGGCTTCGGGAAACGGCTGGAGGACAACCTTCTGATCGTTCGGGAAATTTCGCGACTTGAAACGCTGGGTCTTCCTCTTGTGATCGGTGCCTCCCGGAAGAGTTTTATCGGGCAGGTTTTGAGTCGCGACGGGAAATCGGTGCCCGTCGAGGGACGATTGATTGGGAGTCTCGCGATCGCCGCGGTCGCTGCTGCCGCCGGCGCGGATATTCTGCGCGTGCATGACGTTGGCGAGACGTCGCAGATAGTTCGAATGGTAAACGCGATCAATTCCGTGAGTATGGAGACGATAGGTGAACTGGCTGAATAACGTCTGGTTTGTCCGCGAGTTCATACTGCCTGCGCTCGATGTTCTTCTGCTTGCGTTTCTCATATACAAAGGATATCAAATCCTTGTACAGACGCGCGCAGTGCAACTCGTGAAGGGCGCGTTCTTCATGGTCCTGATCTACGCGGTAGCCTTCTTTTTCGATCTGAGAACCGTTCTATGGCTCGTGAACCTGCTCGCGCCCAGTCTCGTTATCGGCCTCGCAATCATATTTCAGCCGGAGCTTAGGAAGATTTTTACGCGGATAGGTCAGGGATCCATTTTCTCGCTCAGTCGATCGGCTCGGCCGTTCCAGCTCGACACCGTGATAAGTGCCGCCGAGGTACTCGCCTACAGACGACGCGGTGCGTTGATAGTTTTTACGCGTACCGTCGGGCAGAAGAACATTATCGAAACCGGTACGCGCCTCAGCGCCGATCTTTCCTCGGCGCTCATTATCACGATATTTGGACATGACACGCCGTTGCACGATGGAGCAATTGTCATAAGCGGGCCCAAGGTGGTGGCCGCCGGGTGCTTCCTGCCGCTTTCCGAACAGCTTGATATTCGACGCAGTTTTGGAACCCGTCATCGAGCGGCGCTCGGGCTCGTCGAGGAGAGCGACGCAGTGGTGCTTGTCGTGTCCGAGGAAACCGGGGCGCTTTCGCTCGCGTACGACGCGAATCTGCACTACGATCTTTCGATTGACGATGTCAAAAAGCGGCTGCGCGAGCTTCTCCATCTTCAGGAACCTGAGGTCGTCGAGGACGAGGAGGTTGAAGCTTTTGAAGAGTAGCAGCCTTTTGCAGCGACTCATGCAGAATTGGCCGGTGAAGATACTTGCTGTTGCTGCCGCCGTTCTGCTTTTCTTCTTCAATCAGCTTTCGCGGCTTGAAGTGCGCTATTTCAGCGTGCCGCTCCAGCTCGTTCTGCCGAGCGGATACGTACCCGGCGCCGCCTACCCAAGTAAGGTCAGAGTCACACTGCGCGGAGAGTCGGATGCAATCTTCCGCGTACTCGAAGAGGATGTCGAGGCTTACGCGGATTTTTCCTCCCACGATGGGGAGGGGGTATTCAAGGAGCCGATTCAGATTCGCAAAAAAGGCACTGCCCTCAATATCGATCCGCTCGAAATTACCGTCGAGCCTTTGGACGTTGCCATTACTCTTGAGCGGCGAATGTCAAAAAGTATCGAAATAGTGCCGAGCCTCAAGGGTTTTCCGCCGCCAGGGTATCAGCTCGCCAAGTACTCGCTCAAACCGTCGACTGTGGAAGTGGTCGGCCCACGGAGCCATCTCGAAAAGATACAGTCGGTTCACACCGAAGATATCGACCTGACCGGCCGCGTGGAAGATTTCACGGTTCAGGTTCGACTCGTCCTGAGCGATCCACTGCTTCGCCTGCCGGGCGGAAATGTTGTTGAGTTCCGGGGGATAATCCAGGAATCGGTAGTTCTGCAAACCTTCGACCAGGTTAACGTGGTCGTCGTGAACCTCGAGCCCGGGTTGACGATCGCCGGCGAATTGCCTACAGGAACACTCCGTGTTCAGGGGAAACAGGTGGACCTCGAAGCGATCAAGCCGGATCAGGTGAGGTTGGCTGTGGACGCCGCGGGGATACACCGACCGGGAACCTACACGCTACCGGTGCGTCCGGACCTTCCGACGGGAATCCTCGTCCTCCGATATGATCCGGCCCGCATCACCCTCGAGGCAGTTCGGTCGAAGGCTGAAATCCAATGATCCGAGGGATTGGCATAGACGTTGTTCACACCGATCGGCTGCGGGATTGGGTCGATCGGCCGGGACTTCTCGCGCGCTATCTTCATCCCGGGGAGGTCCGGACCGTAGCGAGCAGGGGAGAGGCTGCGGTACTGTCGATTGCAACGCGTTTTGCAGCCAAGGAGGCGTTTGCAAAGGCCCTTGGCGTCGGACTCCGTGGGTTTGAATTACGCGATGTGGAAGTGAGAAACGACGCTCTCGGGAAGCCGGAAATCGTGCTTCACGGGAAAGCCGCCGCTGCGCTCGAAAAAAGCGGGGGAACGAGTGTGTTCGTGAGCCTCACGCACGAAGAAGACTACGCCATAGCAATGGTGGTAATCGAGGGTAGCTGATGTCCGACTCCGCCCGACTTACGTTTTTCGCCAAGACTCAGACGCGTTGTCCCATTTGCGACACGGCATTTTCGCGAGAAGAGCTCCGCACGGGGCGCGGTCGACTCATAGCCGGAAAACTTTCGGACGATCTTCGACGTCACTATGAGGCGTCGAAGAAGTTCGGCGAAGTAAACCCGCTCATTTATCCAATCAGCGTGTGCCCCTCCTGTTTCTATTCCGCTTTGCCCCATGATTTCTCGGCGATTCCTGAAGAGCGGAAGGCCGCGGCAGACAAGAATACCGACCGGCGCGTGTCCAGCTTCCAATCGATCGCTCCCGCCATTGATTTCAATGGTCCGAGGGGCCTCAAAGAGGGGCTCGCAAGTCACTACTTCGCTATGGTGTGCTACGACTTCTTTCCCCGGGAGTTTGCTCCTACCTTCAAGCAGGGACTGTGCGCGCTGCGGGCCGCCTGGCTGTGCGACGACCTGGATCGCCACGCTCCGGGGGAGAACTGGGACTTTCTGGCGAAGATGTTCTACCGCAAGGCCAGATTCTTCTATTCACAGGCCGTCGAGAAGGAACAGAACGGAACGGAGAGCATTCCCAATGCGTCACACCTTGGTCCTGATCTCGATAAGAACTATGGATACGACGGTGTTCTCTACATCACCGGCTGGCTCGAGTACGAGCACGGCCCTCGCGAGGATGACGTAAAACGCAGGCAGGCCCTTGCCCGCGCAAAACGAACGGTTTCCCGGTTGTTCGGCATGGGGCGCGCGTCAAAAAGCAAACCGTCGATCATTCTCGATATGGCACGTGATCTGTACGCCCAGATATCGGACGAGATGGGAGAGGCTCCGTCGGAACCGAAGAGCGACGCGGGCGATGGGCGGGCGTAACATACGGCTGACTCTCGCCTACGACGGAACGGAGTTTCTGGGGTGGCAGTCCCAATCCGTCGGTCGGACGGTGCAAGGGGTCATACGCGAAGCGCTCGAAAAGATGCACCGTCACCCGGTCGAGCTGCACGCTGCCGGTCGGACCGATTCGGGAGTACACGCGGTCGGTCAGGTTGCGAACTTTGTTACCGATATTGACTCCATACCCGCACAGCGGATCTGCCTCGCAATGAACTCGCTTCTGCCGCAGGACGTGCGCGTCATCGATAGCGCAGAGGCGGACTCGGGATTTCATGCTCGTTTTGATGCAATCCGGCGCACATATCGATACCATCTCCTCACGGCTCCGGTCGGGCAGCCGCACGAACGCCTCTATTCGTACCGTCTTCTGGACCAACCCGATGTTGCGCGGCTGAACAGGCTTTCGTCTCAGCTGATCGGGGAACACGATTTCACGATCTTTTCCGGTCCACTGGACGCAGCGGTATCCCGAGTACGCACGGTCTACGCCGCATCTTTTCATGTTGCAGGAACGCATACGGTTTTTTCCATTACCGCCAACGGTTTTCTCTGGCGAATGGTGAGATCAATTGTCGGGACGCTTCTCGAGCTCAGTGCGCGAGGTGCGGATGAACAGGAGATCGCACGGCTCATCGAGGCGCGCGATCGGTCCAATGCCGGCACCACGGCGCCGCCGCAAGGGCTGTTTCTCTACCGGGTGGAATACGATGGATGAGCCAGCGGAAAACAGACTATGGGACCTCCTGAATGACGCGGACGACTATTTCGCCGGCGGGTATCGGAAACCGCACGCTTCGCCGCTACGACCTGGCCCCGTTCGGGACCCGCGCACCGCGGCGCCGACTGCCGCACACAACGACGGCGCGGCCGTCGCGGCTCGCCCGGCCGCAGAACCGATCGAGACCGGTCCAGATCTCGATCCGGCCGAGAGGAAGCGGCGTCTTGCGGAGCTCAGCGCCCGCGTTTCCTCATGTACACAATGCAAGCTGCATGAAACGCGAAAGAATGCGGTTCCCGGAACCGGCGTCATCGATCCTCTGGTGATGGTGATCGGGGAGGGACCCGGCGCCGACGAGGATGCAAGCGGGCTTCCGTTCGTCGGTCGCGCCGGGCAGTATCTGGACAAGTGGCTTGACGCGATCGATCTGTCCCGGCACAAGAATGCGTATATCGCGAATATCGTTAAATGCCGACCTCCGAACAATCGTGATCCGCAACCCGAGGAGTCCGACGCCTGTTTTCCCTTTCTGCTGGAGCAAATCGCACTCGTGCGGCCGAAAATCATATTGACAGTGGGCCGGGTCGCGTCGCAGATTCTCATAGGCCGGTTCGAAGGAATATCCTCGCTGCGGGGAAAGGTCTATCAGTTCGCGGGGCTACCGCTGGTTCCCACCTATCATCCGAGCGGTGTGCTGCGAAATCCGGATTACCGGCGTCCGGTGTGGGAAGATATGAAACTTCTTCGCAGCATTTTTCCCAAATAGGGGCTGCACGCAGTGGACCGCGACAATCCTTTGACCTCCCCACCGGCGTTCGCGCAGGTTGTGTTCAACCTGCCGGTGCCGGGTCCCTTTACCTACAGCGTTCCTGAGGAAATGCGGTGCGAGGTGGGCTCACGAGTCATTGTGCCGATGGGGCGCAAGACTATGGCGGGTTTCGTCGTCGCGAGGATTCCGAACCCTCCGGCCGGAGTCCGGGGAATAAAAAGTGTAAGCCGCGTCATCGATCGGGAACCGCTTTTCGATGCCGAATATCTCAAGCTTGCATACTGGATGTCCGACCTCTACCTTGCGACTCCCGGCGAGTGCCTGTCGGCGATGATTCCGGGCGGCCGCCGGGAGGTCGAATTGCCGGCCATTGGCGGCGACGAAACCTCCTTTTCGGCGCTTCCGTTTTCTCTCACGGACGAGCAGGAGCAGGCGGTCCACACTATCACCTCCGCCGAATCCGGAAATTTCTATCTGTTCGGAATCACCGGATCGGGCAAAACCGAGGTCTTTCTGCAGGCCGCTTCGAAAACGCTCGTCGAGGGCCGGAGCATCATCTATCTGGTCCCTGAAATATCTCTGACCCACCAGGTGACCGAAACAATTCGCCGACGATTCTACGAAACAGCGGCGGTGCTGCACTCTGGCCTGACGGCAAGTCAGAGACTTACCGAGTGGCGTCGCATCCAATCCGGGGAGGCTCGTTTTGTTATAGGTGCGCGCAGCGCCGTGTTTGCGCCGGTCACCCGGCTGGGACTGATTATCATCGACGAAGAGCACGAGGGATCATATAAATCGGGTGCGGCTCCCCGCTATCACGCGCGCCAAATAGCCATGAAACGATGTGCGGAGAGTCGCGCCCGGTTGGTTATGGGAAGTGCGACTCCGTCGGTGGAGGCCTTCCATCTGATGCGCGAGAAACGCCTCGCTCAGGTTACCTTAAGCCGGCGACCCGCCGGCGGAACCATGCCCCATGTGCAGATTGTCAGCCTCAGACGCCAGGAGGGAGCAATTTCCCCGCTTCTCGCCGATGCAATCCGGGCAACGCACGGGGAAGGACGGCAGACCATTCTTTTTCTCAACAGACGGGGGTTCGCCTACTTCTTTCACTGCCGCTCCTGCGGTTACGAGATGACCTGTCGCCACTGTTCGGTCGGGATGACCTATCACAAGAATCGTAATCTCATGGTCTGCCACTACTGCGGATACCGCAGCAGCCCTATTGATTCGTGCCCGGATTGCGGCTCACTCGATATCGGTTACTCCGGATTCGGTACACAGCGGATCGAGGAGGAGGTCGCTGCGTCCTTTCCCGGCTACCGTGTGGCAAGGGTCGACACCGATTCCGTGAAGAAGAAGGGAAGTCTCGAGCGAACCATAGCCGCCTTTCGCGACGGAACGATTGACATTCTTCTGGGAACACAGATGGTCGCGAAAGGCCTGAACTTTCCCGGTGTCAAGCTTGTGGGGATCGTTCTCGCAGATACCGGCCTGCACCTGCCGGATTTTCGCGCCGCAGAGCGTACCTTCGATCTCATTGTGCAGGTCTCCGGTCGTGCGGGGCGGTTCATGCCCGACGGGCAGGTCATTATTCAAACGATGCATCCCGACAACGACGCAATCCGCCTCGCTGCAGGGAACCGGCTCGACGAGTTCTACTCGGGCGAGCTCGCGGTCCGGCGAGCGTTGAGGTTTCCGCCGTTCTCACGGCTTTTCCGGATTGTCTTTCGCGGAAAGGACAAGGACCGGGTCAGCCACACTGCGGAAGAGTTCGCTCGGCTTGCGGTAACCCGACTCGAAGGCTCCGCTGAGCTTCTCGGACCGGCCGAATGTCCGATCGGTAAGATCGCGCTGAATCATCGATTCCAGATTGTCTGCAAAGTCTATCGTTTTGACGCCGGCCACACCGCGCTCCGCGATACCATTGCGCGGTTTCGCAGGCCGCGAGACGTGCATCTGGAAATCGATATCGACCCCGTGAGCCTGCTCTGATGCCCGGAAAACGTGCAGCGTTGACCATTGGAGGCGTTTTTCATACTATAAGGTCAGTATGCAGGGGATGAATATGCTTTCGATATATACGCTACCCGACGAAATGCTTCGTCGCAGTTCAGAAGCGATACCCGACATCGACGGTGAAATAGAAGGCCTCGCGGAACAGATGATCGAGGCCATGCATGCGGGAAACGGGATCGGCCTTGCCGGGGTGCAGGTCGGGGTCACCAGGCGGATCTTCGTTGTGCACGTCAGTCGTGACAAGCCCCGGGTGTTCATCAACCCGACGATCATCGAGACTTCGGTAGAAGAGTCTGATTACGAAGAGGGTTGCCTCAGCATTCCAAAAGTCTACGCAGACGTGAGACGGCCGAGTGCGGTGCGAATTCAAGCATGGAACGAACGAGGGCGGCCCTTCAACCTGGACGCCGATGGAACGCTTGCCAGGGTAATTCTTCATGAGTACGATCACCTCAACGGCGTGCTTTTCATCGATCACCTGTCAGAACGGAAAAAGGAAAAACTGCTTCGCGAATATGATCGAATGGCCCGTGTCTGATGAGAGTGTTGTTTGCCGGAACACCCGAAATTGCAGTTCCAGCTCTTCGACTGCTCGCCGAACATCACACCGTCGTCGGTGTCCTGACGACTCCGAATCGACCGACCGGGCGTGGACGGTTGGTCGAGGCTTCCGCCGTTGGAGCGGTCGCCGCGGCACTCGGAATACCGATACTTCAACCGGAACGGCTTGACCGCGAGGCACGGCAGCTGGTTGGTGAGCTCGATCCGGAGATCCTCGTCTGCGTCGCGTACGGAAAGATATTTGGTCCCCGTTTTCTCGCGCTGTTCCCGGCGGGCGGAATCAACATGCATCCATCGCTTCTTCCCCGCTATCGAGGGCCCGCACCAATTCCGGCAGCTATCCTCGCCGGAGACGATGTCACCGGTGTGACGGTTCAGGCGCTTGCGGAAGAGATGGACGCGGGCGATCTGTTCTTTCAGACGCGGATACCACTTTCGGGCAATGAAACGTCGGCGTCGCTCACCGAGCTATGCGCATCTATCGGCGCCCGGGCGGTTCTGTCGGTTGTCGACGCAATTGAGGCGGGGAGCGCGGAGCGGCTCGCGCAGGAGCATCAACACGCAAGCTATACGCACATCATCGGAAAAGAGGATGGACGAATAGACTGGTCCCGCGACGCGCTTCACATCCAGCGAATGGTCAGGGCATTCTATCCGTGGCCACTTGCGTTCACCGACTTTCGAGATCAGAGATTGAATATACTCGACGCCGCTATCGTTGCCGACCCCGAAGGAGATGCCGCCGATCCGGTGTTGAACCGGCATTCGCCTGGAAAAATCATGGGAGTAGACAAAACGGCCGGAATTTTGGTACAAACAGGGAACGGCACCTTATCCGTTCGGAAGCTTCAGCTTCAAAATCGAAAGCCCCTCGACTGGAAGTCCTTTGTCAATGGAGTCCGTGATCTTCCAGGTTCATTTTTCGGAGGATAGCCACTGATGAATTCTTTCTTTGAGCGGCTTCGCAACGCCATCCCCAGCCAGTCCGACGCGCCCGAAGACCGCTTTTTCAAGCTGTTTGTCTACGGACTCGTCGGTATCGCACTTCTTTCGCTTGTCGCCGGGCTTACCACCTTTTTTCTCTCCCTTCAGGGCGCCGAAGTGACTATGGTGCCGGATATACGCAGTGTGGAACTTCCCGAGGCGATCATACAGCTGCAGGACAAACAACTGAATGCCCGCGTCCAGTTGCGCAACTATGCTGATCCAACGCTGAAAGGCAAAGTGATAAGCCAGGACCCCTCGCCGGGTACGCTGGTACGGGCCGGTCGCGACGTGCGATTGACGGTGTCGAGTGGGGCTGTAGTCGACAAGGTAGAGAATTTCATAGGGCAGCAGCTGAGCGAGGTGCGGCTGCATCTTCAGACGCTGTTTTCTACCGCCTCGCGCCCGCTTCTTCAAATTGGCGACGTCTCTTACGTATTCGATTCGTCAGATCCGGGGACTATCCTTCAACAGGATCCCAAAGCCGACGCATCGTTGTCTCAACCGACCAGCCTCAAACTTGTCGTGAGTCGCGGTCCGGACGTCAAGCGAATTGCGCTTCCCACTTTTACCGGCTCCGGCTGGCAATCTGTCCTCGACCAGCTCACGGCGCAGAACATCCCGTTCACGTTCAAGGTGAGCGATGCTCAGGCGGATCAGCCATCGGGATCCGTCATAGCTCAGGATCCCGCCGCGGGAACCGACGTCCCGGTGGGTACGCGGGTAACGGTTACCATGACGCGACCGAAAACAGTTCCGAAAGGCAAGGTATTCGGACTTCTTGAAAGAACGCTTCCCAACTACGCGGTGCCCGTGGAGTTGTCACTCGAGTCGGTTGCGCCGGACGGGCAGCGCAAGGTTCTACTCACGACCATGAGTCCCGGCGGCCCCGTGGGGATACCGTACATCCAGGACGAAAACACGACACTGATACTCTACAGCTACAAGTCGGAGATTCTCCGTGTAGTCGTTCGGCCACAGCAGTGACGCGGGAGTGCACCGTATCGCGGATGTACCCTCATGTTGACATTGGAGCCGCGGTACGGCTATAATCGCCATTCAAAATGCAGCAACCAGCATGTCGGAAGTCGCGCTGGAAAATTCTGCGTATTTGGTTTCTTTAACCTCCGACGGGACAGATCGGAGCGAGCGTCGTATAACGGCATTACCCGAGCTTCCCAAGCTCGTGACGAGGGTTCGACTCCCTTCGCTCGCTCCGATCTGTTTCCTCTTTTTTCCCCCTTCACTTTCTGATTTGGAGACTGGATTTTTGCAGTGCCGCGGCTTATTCTTGTCTTGATGCGTGTCGAGGCTGAATGGGGCCGCAATCTTCCATGGTGGGAATCGACACCGCGTCGGACAACTCCGTTCAACTCGATTTCTCTTTCAGGGGGTGAACATGTTGCGGCGGCAGAGTCTGAGCGAGAACGATTGCCGATATGCGATGTCCCACGGCGAGTTCGGTGACGATGTAATCAGTTCACGCCGCTACGTCGCTATTATTCTCACTCAGGGCTGGTGTCCAGACTGGGCCTGGATGAAGGGGTGGCTCGATCGCGAGGCCGGCAGGGAAAAAGGCGAGCACCCTGACATCGACGTATACGAACTCGAATACAACAAAACGCCTTATTTCGATGAGTTTCGCGGGTTCAAGGAAAGGACGTTCAAAAACTTCCAGATTCCTTACGTTCGTTTCTATATCGACGGCCAGCTTTCAAGCGATTCGAATCAGCTTGGCGCCGACGCATTTTATGCACGTTTCAGGGAAGGACAACGGTCCGGGTGAAGCCGCGGAAATCGGCGAGTCCATCGAGTGTCTGGTTGATCGCCGTCGCGGTCAGGGGGACAGTCGCCTCGATGATGCTGTCCAGGTCAAGCAGTCCACGTGAGCTGAACTGCATGATCGTGACAAGCTCGTTCCTCCGATGGTCGGAAACGCCGATTACCAGTGCTTCCCGATTAATAAGCTCCGCATAACTTGCAAGGCTGAGCGGCTTGCTGGTAATCCCTGCAAGTGCCGCACGTCCGTGAACTGCGAGGCTTGATATTGCCTGCCCTTGCGTGAGGGGAAGCCCCGCGAACTCGACAGCAACATCGACACCGCGACCTGCAGTCACGTCGCGGAGATAGGCCACCGGATCTGTCCTGGCTGCGTTTACCGGTCTTGCACCATAGCTTTCCGCCTTCCGAAGCTTCGTCTCGTCGATATCGACGGCAAAGACAAAAGAGGCGCCGGCAATTCGCGAAAGTTGCACGGCTGACATCCCGAGGCCGCCGGTTCCGAAAATAGCAATAGATTCACCGGCCGACAGACCTGCCTGCCTCAAAGCATGAAATGCTGTGGCCGATGAACACATCATGATTGCCGCGGCCTCGTAGGTCACGTTGTCGGGCATGGGGATAGCGTTCTTCGCGGGTACGACGATGTACTCGGCAAACCCCCCGTTGGCGTGTTTGCCGATCATCCGTCCGGTGAGACAAAACTGTTCGAGTCCCCGCGTGCAATATTCGCACTCGCCGCAGGTTAGGAGATAGTGGAGGGCCACGCGATCGTCCCGGGCCACGTTCCGAACGTTCGCTCCAACCCGCGAGACTATTCCGGCCACTTCGTGCCCCGGTGTAATCGGGGTGAAGGCAACCGGTGAGGTGCCTGCCCGATAGTGAGCGTCCGAGTGGCAGATACCGGCAGCTTTAACGTCGAGTACGATCTCGTTTGCTCCCGGGTCAGGGATGGGAATCTCCCGATCTTCGAGCGGGGAACCGACACGAGTGAGCTGGACCGCGTGCATATTCAGGTATGAGGATGGAGGCAGCAAATCAATGGAACAGCCCCTTCCGTGGTGATCGGCTGCTCTTTGGCCGTCGCGTGGAGTCTGATATTCGGCGTCATATCGCGAAGCATCAGCATCAATTACTGTGACAACTGCAGCCGGCCCCGCATGTGTGCTCCGCTCCGCTGCAGCATTCGCCCGAGCCGTTCCCGCAGGCGCAGTCCGCCTCGCTCGACGCAAAGGGTCGGACACTCCCGGCCACAGAAAAATTTACCCGAGAAAATTTGCGCTTCAGCCGCGAACTCCCACAGGAGCTGCAAACCGGCTTGCTCTCATCCGCTGTCACTCCAACCAGAATCTCACTTGTTTCGCCGCACTGTGAGCACCCGTATTCATAAAGGGGCATAATGATCTCCTCGTGCAGGAATGGTAGCGCGGCAGAAGGGCCGTGTAAAGTGGGGTCGTGCGTCGGAGCTACCAACGAATCGAGATATCCGCTACACTCCATTCTTCAGATTTCCGTGACGAACGTTGTTCACCGTTGACCCGTAGAGTTTTGCGGCGCAACTATTTGGCCGAGTTCCTGGGCTGAAGCAGGGCAATAACCGCCGCGTGGTTGCACCATTTCGCGCCGATCCGCTTTCGGTGTTTCATTCTGAACAATCTTCGACACAGCAGCACAGGGAGCTGATCGTGACAACGAGCGCCTTGGGAAAGACCATGCGCACTGCCTGGTACTGGTTGACAAGTGACAGAACGCTCTATCGGGACCTCTTTCGGATTGCGATCCCGATATCGCTGCAGAATCTGCTGGTTACTTCTCTGAACATGGTCGATACGGTCATGATCGGGCAGCTCGGTGCGGTTCAGATCGGCGCGGTCGCCGTTGCGAACCAGGTCTACTTCCTGCTGATGGTCTTCCTTTTTGGCGTCGGAAGCGGCACGACGGTTTTCACCGCGCAATTCTGGGGGCGCCGCGACGTTCGTGGGATTCGGGCGTCGCTGGGTATCGGGTTGTCCGCCGGCCTCGTCGGCGCGATCTTCTTCACCGTGCCCGCGGTGAGCGCTTCGCGGTTCGTCATCGGGCTCTATTCGGAAGACCCCGAGGTTGTGAGGTTGGGCGCGCAATACCTTTCGATCGTCGGCGTGAGTTACCTGATGACTGCGGTGAGCGTAATCTTCGGAAATGTCCTGCGAAGCACTGGAAATGTGCGCTTGCCGCTATTGGCCACTCTGGTTTCGCTGGGCCTCAACACCCTCCTCAACTACGTGCTGATTTTCGGGCACTTCGGACTGCCGGCACTCGGTGTCGCGGGCGCAGCAATCGCTACCGTCATTGCGCGCAGCGTTGAAATGACGATAGTTCTCGCGGTGACCTACGTCACGAAACAGGCCGCTGCCGCTCGAATTCGAGAGCTTTTCGGCGCGACCTGGGAGTTTGTACGACGTTTTGCGGTGACGACTGTTCCGGTGGTCCTCAACGAGGTAGGCTGGTCTTTCGGAATGACCATGTACACATTTGTGTACGCGCACATGGGGACCGAGGTCATCGCCGCGTACAACATTTCCGACACCGCTATTCGGCTGGCATTTGTGCTTTTCTTCGGCACCGGCAACGCGGCCGCAGTCGTAGTCGGCAACGCCATCGGGCGCGGTGACCGACGGCGTGCGCAACAGATGGCGGACAGGCTTCTGGTTCTTATGCCGATCGTGGGCATTTTTATGGGCGGGGTCATGTTTGCGGTCTCCGGATTCGTACCTCTGCTCTTCAATGTCGGAGAGCAGAGCCGGCGGATTTCAACCTCAATCCTGAGGATCTTCGCACTCCTTATCCCGGTGAAGGTGACAAACCTCCACATCATCGTAGGAATCCTGCGAGCGGGCGGAGACACTCGATACAGCCTGTTCCTGGAGATTGGAATGATGTGGACTCTTGGGGTAACTTTCGTTCTTCTTGGCGGTCTGGTCTGGCACCTGTCCGCGCCGATAGTCTATCTTCTTACCGGAACCGAAGAGATCGGGAAGGCGGTCTTCGGGATCCGCCGCGTTCTCTCATCTCGGTGGATACACGAAATCGCTGCAGAGCCGGCTCAATCGTAGCCGGCAAACATCATCTGCCGGGCCTTCTCGAGCGCGAAGGTTTTGTATGCGGGAAACCGACTTCCGGCCCAGTTGGCAATGTGCAGGTAGTTCAATACTTCGCACCAGCGCAGGGCGTCCGGGTCGAACGCGGCCCGGCTTTCATAGCCGTCGAGAAGGCTGTCGCGTTCGCGCTGCGTGTTCAAATAGTTCTTGCGCTGGCGGAGGATCCACGCCAGGTCATATTCCCGCCAACCCGCGCCGGAGAACTCCCAGTCGATGATCCCCGAAATCTGAGAGTGATCAAAAAGCACATTCGCGGTATTCAAATCGCCGTGAACGAACACGTCAGGGGTTCGCCGGACCGGATTCACCTCGAGCCAGAGGACAACTTCGTGGTTTCGGGGATCCTCTCCCTGTTCTTCATCGCCGATGAATCCGTAGAGCTCGGTGCGTCGGAACGGACGCCACGAAATTGGCAGGGAGTGTATGGTGGCCAGCGCCTCGCCATAGGCGAACAGAAGCTGCTCGATGTGATTCGGGTCGTAGAGCGGATGACCGGGGTTGATCAGATCAGAGAGATTAGTCCCCCGCATCTCCTCGAGCGCCATGTACTCGCTGCGCGCGCGCTCGTACCACAGTACTCGCGGAACCGGCAGCACGTGCCCTGACAATTCCTGGAGCACCTGATACTCATTTTCCATTGTCGGATGGCCGGCTTTTCCCACTTTCATGTAAAAGACCATGTCGCGATTGTTGCGCTTGCCCTCGCAGCGATAGACGCTGTTCGTTTCGGCGACCGTGTTCTTCTCGGCTCTTATCAGCTGAATACCGGGAGGAACTGCATCAAGCGGTATGCGCATGCTCATAGTCTATCAACTCTGTGGATATAATGCAATTAACGACGAAATCATTAATAATGGTTATTCTGATCGGGCGTGACTGACCGAGGAGGGATCTTGCCCTACTGTCGATATGTCGAGCCAGCCGAAGGCGATTTCACCATAGAGGTCGTTTGCCAGCTGAGTTGTCTTCTCGGCGACCTGCACCCCGCCCATCTTGCGATAGAAAGCGCCCGCGGGATTTCCCTTGAGGACCCAGATGATAAGCGAACGATGCCCGGCGCTCGCAAGGGCGTCGGTTGCCGCGCGCAGGAGTCTGCGTCCGGTGCCGTGTCGTTGATGCGACGGCAGCACGTAGAGTGTATATACCTCCGATGAGAATCCTGTCGCGCCGCCTCCGACTTTGCCGGCAGTTATAAAGCCGACGATCCGCTGTAACTCATCCTGCGCGAGAAAGGTAATGGTATCCGATTGCTCAAGTGTCCGCACCCATTGAATGGTGACGCCTTCGTATGTAAGCGCGTCGAGGACTGTCTGGCGCAACAAGCCCCGATAGGCAGCTTTCCAGGTGTCCACGTAGGCCCGCGCGAGGCCCTCCTCGTCGCCGACATGTGCCGAACGTATGATCACACGACAAGAGTACGCCAACAAAACCGGTAGATCAAGTCGGAGCTGGACGCGACGTTCGAGAAGCGATTTGCGTCGGGACGCCTCGGTGACGCCCGGCTCTCAGCCGAGGAACTCAAATAGCTCTGCCGGGCGTACAATTTCCAGCGCGTATTCGGTAATCTCCTCGTTCCGGGTCGAGGTCGACGAGATCCCACAGACGCGATATGCAATGATCTTCGTTGTAGACAAAGGCAGCGATATCGGGTAGCCATTGATATCCACAAGCTCGTTGAAATGGAGCGCGTGGGGTATCTCCTGGGAGTCGCCTTCCGGGAATTTGATTTGCTTGACCGCAATCCGCACGGATTCGAGTATACCTCGGCGTGCGTCGTTTGTCCTGCAGACTATCGTGCCTAAGGAGGTCGCGACGATGAATCACATCCGGATAGGAATCATATATTCCACCTACTATGATGATTATCACAAGATGCTCGATGCGGCGTTGACTGAAATCGAGAAGCAATCGGTCCTGGCGTCCATTGTGTCGCCGGTTCCCGGGTGTTACGACATGCCGCTGCTTGCGAAGATTATCGTGCAAAAGGACTATATCGACGCAGTGATTTGCCTCGGCGTCGTGCTTCCCATTCCCTATGTCTCCACTGGCGCTGCCCCGGACGACGAAATCACCTCATGGGATGAAACCCTGGCGAACAACGTACTTGCCCACCTCGATCGCCTTTCGATTGAATACGGCAAACCCGTCGTGAAAGAAATCATCGGGCCCGGATTTCCGGTGGGGATGGTGGAGGAGCAGATGGCCGAATACGCCGTCGCCGGAGTCCGAGCCGCAATTCAGCTGGTAAAAGAGGTGCGGCGCCTTTCGGCACTGTAGGAGCCGGCGGTATTCCCACACCGGCGCGTGATGGGTTCTGCAGCCTTTCGCGCTAGTTTCGGAGCTCTTCGAAGCCGAATCCTGTGCCGACCATGTGCGATACCCTTTGCTGCAGTTCCATGATCCTCGCCGTCTGTTCGAGTGAAGCGATGCAGCGAGTGAGTCGTTCCCGGGTCGAACGAAGTTCCAGCAGGGACTGTCGTTCCTCCGGGTCGGTAGTGCACGTTCCCGCGAGAACGAATGAAAGTGCTTCCGCCGAGAGTCTGGTAAGAAATCGCGTGTCGAGTGAGACTTCTGCCAGTTGCGAAACACGCCGGAAAAGCTCGATTCCGCGAGACAGCTCCCCGTCGACCGGTCCGCCATCCGTTGTCGATTCGTCGGTGAAGTAGTGGACAGTGCCTTCGAAGTAGGGCAACTCTTCGTGAAGATCGGAAACGTAGAATCGCTGTTTCCCTTGCGTCATAATGTCGACCCGGCCGTCTTCGAATTCGCTGAGAACGCTCGTAATCCGGGCCGTACATCCGACAGTCCTCATTACCCGGTCAACGGCCGAAACGACGCCAAATTCTTCTCCGGTTTCGCGGCATCGTCGAATCATTTGCCTGTATCGATCTTCGAAAATGTGAAGGGGCAGAGGAGTCTCAGGCATCAGTACGATCCCGAGAGGGAAAAGTGGAATCCGGTGGAACAACTGATCCATCGTGTAGAGTGTAGCACTGAACGGGCAGTTTTGCTAAACAGACGATGATTGTTACCTTTCGGTCCCTTCGGTGTTGTTTACTATTGAAGTCCTCGGCGCCGCACGGGAACCTCTCACGGCGCCGCGGCCGGCTGTCTTTCGAGAACCCTACGTCGCGCTCTCAGATGTTTTCTTACCTCCTTTCCTCTGAGAGCCTTCTTATCCGTCAGGAACAACCTTTCAGATTTCCAGTCAGGTGTAGATCA
>DATKUF010000245.1:0-22517 GCA_035530755.1 Spirochaetia bacterium
TAAGAAGTCGCGTCCCGACTAAGAAGTCGCGTCCCGACTAAGAAGTCGCGTCCCGACTAAGAAGTCGCGTCCCGACTAAGAAGTCGCGTCCCGACACCCCACGTCTTCCCGCCCACTCCTGGAAATTGATACTCCCTCACAGGAATTTTCTGCACGGATTCGGGGAATCGCCAATGCGCAGCTTCTTCGGTCTGCCTGATTGCAAATGACCCGCCTTGAAATTCCGATCGGAAGAGATTATAAATTGCGATATATCCGGGAGGCGAAATGAGTAAGCCATCGCGTACGTTCCTGATCGTTGCGGGGGCCGTGATGGCCCTGTCCCTCCTGTCCGCTTCGTGCAGCAGCGGCAAAGGCTCGTCGTTGAGTAAAGTCGCCGCACAGTACGGTGGCGATGTGCCCGAGGCAATGTCCCTGTCGCTGAAGAAGAGCCAGGACTTCACCGACTCGACCATCAACTACTTCAGTATCGCGAACTTCGACAATTCTGCCTTTGCGATCCATGAGACAAATGAACCGCTCACCATCACCGATTATGGACCGGTGAAAGAGCTTCCGGTCGAAATCAAACAGCCGACAATCTTCGTCACCTTCAATCAGCCGATTGTTCCCCTCGCAAAACTGGGCGATCCGGCGACCACATCCCCGTTCATGAGCATCAAACCTAGGATCGACGGCACCTTTCGCTGGTACGGTTCGCGGCTGCTCGCGTTCGAGCCGACCGGAAAACTAAATTCCCAGCGCGATTTTACCATTACGATTTCCGAAAACACCTCTTCACTCGGCGGCAAGAAACTCGGAAAACCATTCAGTTTTGCCTTTCACACCGAGTACCTCGACTTTGCCTCGGTTTTCCCCGGGCTTCCCGCCACTGACGTAATAGTGGACCCGGAAGACGCCCCGCCGGAGGTGGCCCGCCAGATCACGGTGTCGTTTACCTATCCGGTCAATGCTGGTTTCGTGAAAGATTTTCTGAAAATTGACGCCGGAGGAGAAAGCTATCCGTTTACGGTCTCCCGGCCCGTAGCAAAGGCAAACGAGTTCGATGACGCTTTTGTGCAGCGAACCGTCATTCTCAACGTGGCCAAACCGTTCCCCGAGGACACGGATGTCGTGGTCACGCTGGAAACCGGGGGCCGATCGGATCGTGAGGACCTCGGCCGACCCGACGCGGTCACACGGTCGTTTCATACACTCAAACCGTTCACCTATGTCGACTACGACACCTACAGCTACTCATTCCCCCGGAGCACCGAAGGAGACTCGAATCCGGTCTTCCTCCAGTTTTCGCATCCGGTCAACCCCAAAGACGTGGCAAGCCATCTTTCATTGAGCCTCCCGGTCACGGATCTCGCGAGTCACGTTCAGGTCTTCGAAAACACCGTGAAGATAAACGGCCTTCCAGTCGCCTATGATTCAACCTACACCCTGCGAATTAATGGCGACCTGCAGGATGTCTACGGTCGAAAGCTCGGTGTGACTCAAGTGGTGAAAGTCGATGTACCGCCGGCTGCAAGCTACTCCTACTTCCCGAATACCGGTACGCGAATGCTCGAATCCAAATTCCCCCCGAAAATCATTTATGAATATCAGAATATCAAGAGTGGCGTCTGGAAGGTGGATTCGATAGACGACCCCTATCGCGGGTTTTCGGCCGACGAGCTCAAACCGTACGATTTCTCCAAACTGAAGCCCAACGTAAAACACTATGAAATCCTGGACCTGGCACCGTGGCTCAACAGTGACGGGAAGGGTTTCGTGGGCTTCGCGTGGAATTTTTCGCAGCCCAACAAGAATGGGGTTCGAAACAAATGGGAGCAGCGCAATCTGGAGCTCGAAGTCACGGATCTCGGGGTGACGACCCGTTACGCCTACAACCGTGTGCTGGTCTGGGTCAACTCCCTCTCCACCGGTAGTCCGGTTGCAGGCGCCGTAGTGCAGCTGAAAAAGCTGAACGAACCGGTCTTTGAGGGAAAGACCGACGCGCAGGGGCTGGCGGATTTTCAGCTGAAACCGGGGGAGTTTGCGCGGGCGTTCCGGGAACGCGATTCGGACAGAATCCGGATCGGCGTCGTCTCAGGCTCCGATCGAATAGAGTTTGTCCCGAACTACTCCCATAACCAGTACCGGTTCGACATCTACGATTCGGTAGATCCGATCAATGTCGAGAATCCCAGGGTCGACACCTTCATTTTCACCGACCGTGGTTTGTACAAACCGGGTGAGACGGTGACGTTCCGGGGCATCGATCGAACATGGTCTGCCGGGAAGTACGCGGTTTACGACGGCCCCTATACGATCCGGATCAAGGAGTACACCTACCGAGCAAAGCCGTTCCGCACCATTACCGGACGTACGTCGGCCTCAGGAGGCTTTTACGGCAGCTTCGCCGTTCCCGCCGATCTCGATCCGGGGAACTACCAGATCGAGTATCTGCGCGAGGGATCCGACCAGCCGCAAAGCGTCGGCTTTCAGGTCGCGAACTTTCGGCGAGCCGCATTTCAGGTGAATATCAGCAAGCCGACGCGCACCTACGTTACCGGCGACGAAATCGCATTCGGCGTGCGCGCGACCTACCTCGCCGGGGGCTCCCTCGGGGGCGGGAAGTATTCCTACTACTGGTCGAAACAGCCTGGATCATACACGCCGCCGGGAACCCAGTGGAACAATTGGATTTTCGGGCCGGAGTCGTGGGGCAACTCCCAGTCTCTCACCTCCGGTGAGGGATCCCTCGGAGCCAACGGTGAAGCGTCAATCAAACAACAGACCTCCTCCGAAGGCGTCGTCGGAAAGCCGTACCACTACGAGGCGGAAGTTCGTGTTCAGGACGTGAGCCGGCAGGAGATAGCCGCCGGGGATACGGTGCTCGTCCATCCGGCTGCATTCTACATTGGAGCGAAGCTTACCGGTGCAAAAGAGGGATGGTGGTCACCGTTCGTCGCAACGAAGAAACCGGCCTCGGCAGAGTTCGCCCTGGTCGACATCGACGGGAATCTGCATCCGGCTGCGGGCGGCACTGAGGCGGCGGTGACTGCGACGCTCATCCGGCACGACTGGAAAGTTGCCCAGCAGCGCGGAGTCTACGGTCACATAAACACCCGTTATGAACAGGTCGATGAAACGGTCCGCACGGACAAGGTTGATCTGCGCAACTCTCGTGGGTCATATACTTTCACCGTCGAAGACCCGGGCAGCTACACGTTGAGCTTTTCCACCGCCGACGCACAGGGCCGAAAGATCGTCACCGAGCTCTCGTTCTACGCCACGGGCGCCGGCTGGGTGCGTTGGGGCCTTGAAGACAGCGACGAAATCAATCTGATTCCGGACCGGACCCGTTACGAGGTCGGCGACACCGCCCACATCCTGGTGCAGTCGCCGCTGCCGAAGGGGCGCTACCTTGTCACCCTCGAGCGCGAAGGAATCCTCGACGAGCATCTCGTCGACCTGGAAGGATCTGCGAATGTCATCGACGTGCCCATCACCGACGCCTACGTTCCGGTTCTCTATGTCGCGGTCAGCTCGTACACCAAGCGCGAAGCCCCGCCGACTTCCTACTTTGACCCCGATCTCGGAAAGCCGAAAGGATATTTCGGCATGCACACACTCCTCGTTTCGACAAAGACGCGGAACCTGTCCACGCAGATTATCCCGGGAAAGACAGTCTATGCTCCCGGCAGCGACGCAGAGGTTCAGATCAAGGTAACCGACAACGGCCAGCCTGTGGCGGGGGCCGAGGTGACCTTTCTCGCGGCCGATCGCGGCGTGCTCGACCTCATCAACTATCACGTTCCCGACCCTGTTGCCTTCTTCTACGATCCTTCGAAGTTTCCCCTCGGGGTACTCGGCGCCGATTCTCGATCCCTGCTGATCGATCCGGTCACCTATGAGATAAAGGACCTGCCCGGCGGCGACGAGGGGGATGGGAAGCTCGGTCGCCGCAAGGATTTCACTCCGCTTGCTGTGTTCGAACCCTATCTCAAGACAGATGCAAACGGAATTGCGGTCGCAAAGTTCAAATTCCCCGACACGCTGACGACCTACCGGGCCACGGCGATCGTGATCAACTCAAACCGCTTCGGCATTCAGGAGCGGGAGATCATGGTTCAGAATCCGCTCAATGTCCGGACCGCATTGCCGCGCCGGCTCCGCCTCAGGGACACTGCGAAGGCGGGAGTTGTGCTTACCAACCTTTCGGGAAGCGACCAGGAGGTATCGGTAGCACTCGATCCGGGCATTCTGCGCCTCAACGGCGAAAAGGAAAAGCGCGTGACGGTGCCGGCCGGGAAAAGCGTGGAGGTGCCGTTCACGCTCGAAGCAATGATTTCGCAGGCGGCTGCCGAGCAGATCTCTGCGTCCGGCCCACCGAAAT
The DNA here is from genome assembly GCA_035530755.1 of Spirochaetia bacterium. Taxonomy (GTDB): domain Bacteria; phylum Spirochaetota; class Spirochaetia; order DSM-27196; family DATKUC01; genus DATKUC01. The sequence continues at coordinate 4,370 of DATKUF010000245.1, forward strand.
GGACGGCGAAACTGGTTTTCACGGTTCGCTCCGCGGTGTTGTCGGAGGAGCTTGAAGATTCGATCACGGTAGAGCGACCGCTCGTCGAGGAGGCGTTCACCGTCGTCGGCCGGACGGATCGCAGCACGGAAAGCGGAGCCTCTTCCGGAACGACTCTGCCACTCGACCGGGCCGCAACCGGACAGGCGTTTGCCGAGGAGGGCGTGATTGTACCGCAGAGTATCGCGACGGGATTCGGTGATCTCACGATAACGGTCAACTCGACGCAGTTGTCCAGTTTCGCAGAAGCTATGCGCTACCTGGCCGGGTATCCCTTTGATGAGTTTCTCGACAACAGGCTCAACCGCATTCTCCCGCTGGTGCTTTTCAAGGATTCCGCTGCCGCTTTCGCCGGAGTCGCGGGAACGACTGCAGGCGCCTACGATACCGGACTCGTAAAAACCTTCTTTGCTGCGGCGGCTAAATACCAGCTCTCGGACGGTGGTTTTTCCTATTCGCCCGAATATCGGCCTGACTATTCGAGCCCCTACATGAGCGTGCGAATGGCACATGTGTACTATCTCGCAAGACAAAACGGGTTCGCGGTGGACAACACCGTCGACACCAAACGATTGCTGCGATATCTGTCCGCCCTCTACAACGACAAGAGAGTCTCTCAGTACGTAAAGATCTACTCGCTCTACGTGCAGGCCCTCTTCGGCGAGCGGGTGGAGCTGTTCCTCAACGCGATGCAGCAGAAGGGCGACGCGATCGGCATGACCGGCTATGGGATGGTTGGGCTTGCCTACAAGGCGCTCGGGATGAATCGTGAAGCGTCGGACATGCTTGCCCGCATGAAGAAATTCATGCGCGTTGGAACACAGTCAATCGACCTCACCGAGACCTATGAAGCACGGGACTACTTCGATTCGCAAGTCGAGAGTCTCGCGCTACTGCAGATGCTCTACCAGTCGATGGAGCCGGCATCGGAAATGACTGGACGAATTGTGCAAACGCTCCTTTCGCGTCAGAAACATGGTTACTGGGTGAGCACGGAGGATACCGCGTGGGTGCTCGTGGCGTATGCGGCGACCGCCGCCGGAGAGACCGGCGCTTCAACCGATTTCCGCTTCACTGCCGAACTCAACAAAACCCAACTGTTCACTTCGATCTTTTCCGGCGTCGGAACACAGCCGGTGACAAAGAAGTTTCCGCTCTTCGACACGCCGCTCTCAGGGCTCACGCGCGACAAACTGTACAGTCTCAGACTGGCGAAAGACGGGACCGGCATTGCCTACTATGGAGCGACAATTCGCTATGCGCTTCCGGCGGAAGTAGTGCTCCCGCGCGACGAAGGGTTCAGCGTTTACACAAGAATTACCGATCTATCAGGCACTCCGGTGAAGGAGAGGGATCTTGAGCTGGGCAAGACCTACCGGTTCTCCGCCATTGTGTCCACGGCGAAGGCCCGTACGATGGTTGCGCTGCGAGTTCCGGTGCCATCAGGCGCTGAGATCCTCGACTCGTCGCTTGTGACGACCGGACAGTACCAGGAGGCGGGTGGAACGGACAGTCGATCTTGGTCCCGGGAAACCGTCTATGGCCAGGAGGCCACCTTCAACCAGGAAGGCTCGATCACTGTGACGCCGTTCGGTGTTTTCGCCGACAGCTTCGCACCAATCCAGCGAATTCTCGACAACGAAGTACGGTATTTCTTCGACGAATTCTACGCGGGCAGACAGGAAATCCAATTCCTCTTCCGAACGACTACGCCGGGGATCTTCCCGACGCCGCCGGCGATGATTTCCTGCATGTACGAGCCGGAAGTGTTCGGCAGAAGCGGCGGTACTCTCTACGTGATCAAGTAGACTTCGGATAGCAGCGTGTCACCGTTTGCCTTTCTTCGAAGACGCAGGCCGGTCGGCGCGGCCTACGTCTTCGCCGGATTTGCCGCCGCGCCGGGGGTTCTCTTCGCCGGCTGGATGCTTCTCCACCTGCCTTTTGGGGCGCTTGACCGGTTTGTGGAAACGCCGTTCAGCATCGAGGTTGAAGACCGCAACGGCGTTCCGCTCGAGGTGCTTCCGCTGGCCGACGGGCTTTTCCGGGAATATCAGCCCGCGCTCACCCTCCCCCCCTACCTCGTAGATATATTCCTTCGCAGCGAGGACGCGCGATTCTACATTCACCCCGGCGTGGATCCTGTTTCCATGCTGCGTGCAGTTGTTCAGTTCGTGGCAAGCGGGCACATCGTCTCCGGCGCTTCGACCATCACCATGCAACTCGCACGAATCGTGTCGCCGGAAGAATCGGCTCAGGCGCACGGCATTTCCGGCAAACTGCAGGAGGCTCTGAACGCCCTCCGCATCGAGGCTCACCTCTCCAAGAGCCGTATTCTGGACCTCTGGTTGAACAGCATTCCGTTCGGCTCCAACGTGAGCGGAGTGGTCAGCGCCTCGAAGACCTACTTCGGTGCTGCGCCTTCCGAACTTTCCGTGGCCGACGCGCTGCTTCTCGCGGTCATCCCGCGCAGCCCGCAACGCTACAATCCCATCGACAATCCCGTCGCTGCGGCGGCCGAAGCCTCCAGACTTGCGGCCAGGCTCCGGATTCCGGTGACCGAACAGGAGCTCAGGAACGCCGCGGAGGTCGCGCGGACCGCCGCCGCAAGCTACCGACGTCCATTCGAAACACCCCATTTCGTCGCCGAGATACGGCCTCTGATCGCGGCGGACCGGCTCGCCCGGGGGACTCCGCTTCGCACGACGATCGATCTCACGGTACAGCATTCTCTCGAGGCTTCCCTCGCGGCCCGGGTCACCGGCGCGGCAAAAAACCGGATTTCGAACGGTGCAGGTCTTGTGATCGACAACCGGACCGGCGAAGTCCTCGCGTGGGCAGGATCGACCGATTTTTTTGACGTCGCCCATTCCGGCCAGATCGACGGCGTGCTCATCCGTCGCCAGCCCGGCTCTGCCATCAAACCCTACCTGTATGCGCTCGCGCTCGACAAGGGTTTCACCCCGGCAACTGTGCTCCCGGACATTCCCACCCAGTTCGGAAGCGACGAGGTCTACATACCCGAGAACTTCAACCGACGTTTCAACGGTCCGGTGCGACTGCGCACCGCGCTCGCCTCCTCTTTGAATGTGCCGGCCGTCTATACGCTGCAGAGGGTCGGTGTGGCCAATTTCGTTGAAAAACTCGCGGAGCTCGGTTTCGTATCGCTGCGCGGTCAGCAGCAGACTGTAGGGAGCGGCCTCGCGCTCGGGAATGCGGAGGTGACGTTGTATGAGCTCGTGCGGGCTTTTTCCGTGTTTCCGCGCGACGGGAAAACCCTCAACTACCGTTGGTCGACCGAAGGTGCCACCCCGGACATCCTCGAGAGCGAATCCGGCGGCGACCCGACGTCCGCGAGCAATTCGAATGCAGAAAAGGTCGCACCGCCGCCGGAGGGACGCCAGGTATTCTCGCCTACCTCGGCGGGGTTGATCCGCGATATACTTTCGGACCGCGTGGGACGGGTCACCGGGTTCGGCACGCGCAGCGTTCTCAACACACCCTTCCAGGCGATGTTCAAGACGGGCACCTCAAATCAGTTCAACAACATCTGGGCTGTCGGCGCGACCGGCCGCTACACGGTCGGCGTCTGGATGGGCAACTTTTCCGGATCGACGATCATCGGAAAACCGGGAAGCTCCCTGCCCGCCGCGGTGGTCGTCGAAATGCTCTCCCTTCTCTCCCGTCCGCACGAGGAGTTTCCGCCGATCTCAGGTGTTCACCGGGTGGAGATCTGCGCGCTGTCGGGAGAAAAGGCAACCGCAAACTGCACCGCTACCGTTCCGGAGTATTTTCCCGACGGCGTCGATCCCCCGCCGTGCGACTGGCACCGGGGCCCCGGGCTCCCGGTGTGGTACCCGCCTCTGTATCAGCGGTGGGCGAGCCGGCGAGACTACAACTTTGCAGCTACCGCACAGGAACCCGGTCTCCGCGGGACCTCGGTCAAGGCAGGCGACGGACTGTCTATCGTCCATCCGCCGAACGGATCGGTATTCTATTTTGACCCAACTGCACGCTCCGAAGATCAGGCTCTTCGCGTCGAGGTGATTTCGGATTCCGACGAACCGATCTCGGTCTCGGTCAACGGTGCGTTCATGAAGGAAGGTCCGTCGCCACTTGCAGTCATGGTGCCCTTGCGGCGCGGAAGCTTCGAGATCTCAGGCGAACAGGGAGGCACCCGGGTGTCGGCGGGCTACGTAGTGCGCTGAGAGTGCCTGTGCGCCGTCTGCGCGGCATACACCGTCGCTGCGCCTGAACTGTTCAACCGGCGCTGCTCGACTGCGCCCAGAGGTTGATCCCACCTTCGACTGCGTGCTTGTCTATCTCTTTGAGCTCGTCTGCACTGAAATCAAGCCGCTTGAGCGCTCCGACGTTTTCTTCGATCTGAGCCGGACTGCTCGCGCCGATCAGAACCGACGTCACCGGCTCGTTGCGAAGACACCAGGCAAGCGCCATCTGCGCGAGAGTCTGTCCCCGCCGTTTTGCAATCTCGTTCAGCGCCTTGATATGCTCGACGTTCTGAGGAGTTATCAGTTTCTTACTCAGGAAAGTGCCGGGTGTGCCGGCGCGGGATCCCTCGGGCACGCCGTTCAGGTATTTGTCGGAGAGCATACCCTGCGCAAGAGGCGAAAAGGCGATACAGCCGATACCCTCCTCCCCAAGGACCGGAAGCAGATCGTCTTCGATCCAGCGGTTCAGCATTGAGTATGAGGGCTGGTGGATGACGATCGGCGTACCGAGCTGATTCATGATTTTCGCCGCTTCCCGCGTCTTCCTGCCGGAATAGGACGAAATTCCTGCATACAACGCCTTCCCCTGACGCACTGCGCTGTCGAGGGCGCTCATGGTCTCCTCGAGCGGAGTTTCCGGATCCAGGCGGTGCGAGTAGAAAATGTCCACGTAGTCGATGCCCATTCGCTTCAGGCTCTGATCGAGACTGGCAAGCAGATACTTGCGCGATCCCCATTCACCGTAGGGTCCCGGCCACATGAAATAGCCGGCCTTTGTCGATATGATGAGCTCATCGCGATGGGCCGAAAGGTCCTGCCGAAGGATTTTTCCGAAGTTTTCCTCGGCGGAACCCGGCGGGGGTCCGTAGTTATTGGCGAGGTCGAAATGAGTGATCCCCAGGTCAAAAGCGCGGTGGATCATTTCTCGTCCGTTTTCCTGTGTCGTCACGCCGCCGAAATTGTGCCACAGACCGAGCGAGATTGCCGGAAGCCTCAGCCCGCTTCGCCCACTCCGCCTGTAAGTGATGTTCTTGTATCGACCTTCTGCTGGTATATAACGCATGCGAGCTCCTTCTCGGTGTTTTCCCGGTAATCATATCGACTGACCGCAACGCGGTCAAGAAAATCGGGCACCTGTCTTGACATAAGGGTATTTAGGTATTAGAATACCTTTATACAATAACTATGGGACAGATGATACAGTTATCGGAAGCAGCTTCAATTGCGCTTCACAGCGTCGCCTTCATGGCACGCGCACCCGAGGACTGGTTCACCGCCGGGCAGATCGCCGCGAGCTCGGGAGCGTCGGGGAACCACATCGCAAAGGTTCTCCAGCGCCTCGTAAAAAGCGGAATACTGCGCTCGGTCCGGGGACCGCACGGTGGGTTTGCACTCGCAAAGCCGAAGAGTGAACTTACTTTTCTGGAAATCTACGAGGCGATCGAGGGAAGAGTGTCTACCGGGGCCTGCCCGCTGCATCGCGGGGTCTGCCCGTTCTCGAAGTGCATCTTCGGGGGCATGCTCAATCGCGTCAACGCCGAAATCGTGGACTACTTCCGGAACAAAACGATAGCCGATTTTGTCTGATCCGAAGGAGTGGATATGTCCGGGACAAGAGACAATCGGGCCGCAGTGGGCGGCTTGAAAGACCAGATCAAGCAGGTCCTTCGCGAAGTGCGCACTTCGAACGAAGTCAAGTCGTCGAACGATAGAGGCTCCGCATCGGTGCAGCACATTCGAATCAAGCAATTGCTTTCACGCGCCACCCCTGCGATGATCGCGCAGGCCGAGCAGGAACTCGTGTCGGAGGGTTTCACGCAAGCGGACCTGACTTCCGCCTGCGACGCGCACCTCGAGCTTTTTCGCGAAGCGGCCGGTGAGCAGACGTTCAACCTTCCCGCAGATCACCCGATCTCCCATTTTGAGACCGATCACCGAGTCATTCTCCGTGCGCTTGCAGACCTGCGTACGGCGATCGCCTCGGCGCGTAGCAGGAACAGTCTCCAGGCAGCCGCGGGCGAGCTGATCGAAATGCAGCGCTGCGTGGACCTGCTGCTCGCAGCGGAGAACCACAATGTCCGGCAGGAGAACACTCTCTTCCCGATACTTGAACGGCACGGAATAGAACAGCCGCCGGCGATCATGTGGCAGGAACATACCGATATGCGCCGCGACAAGAAAACCATGGCGGCTATCCTTTCGACGGTGGCGGAGCTCGAGGACATGCTCAATCGGCTCGACGCCGCCGCCATTGTGTTTACCGAGAAATTTGCCGCGCATACGCAGAAAGAGACACGCATCCTCTATCCGGCGTCGCTCGAACTTTTCAGCGAGGCAGAATGGCAGGACATCAAGGAAGAATGCGACAATCTCGGCTACTTCACCGATTCTACAGGAGACAACTGACATGAATTTGAAAGAAATGGATATACCGGCAATCGAAGCGCTGCTGGATGCCGTCAATGTGGACATATCCTTTGTGGACTCAAACGACCGGGTAACCTACTTCAACAACCCGAAAAGCGGCAGGGTCTTTCCGAGAACGAAAATGGATATTGGTCGAAAGGTGCAGAACTGCCACCCGCCACAGAGCCTCGACAAGGTGAACGCAATCCTCGACGGTTTCAAAAGCGGAACCCGGGACGACGCAGCGTTCTGGATCAACTTGCAGGGTCGTTTCATCAAGATAGACTATTTTCCGGTGAGAAACGCCGACGGGAGCTACCTCGGAACAGTCGAGATTACTCAGGACGCAACCGAGTTGCGCGCCCTTCAGGGTGAGAGACGCATTCTCGACGAGTGAATTGGCATCTGCGCCGCGGACGGCGGACCGCAACAGATCCACACTCATGGATGAATGGCGTTCTCTCCCAGTGGAACTCCCAGGGATCGATGCACCGAGATACGCACAAAATCGAGCAGGTCCGGGACTGTAATACCGACTGATGCCGACCGCGAAATGCGCGCCGCGTCCATAATGCCGAGAAAGTAAACCATCAACGCAGTCTCAAGCTGCCGCCGGGTCAGCTCGATCGGCGGCGTATCAGCACTGTTCCCATTCTCCGCGGAAGGAATGATGCCGGCAACTATCGACGTGAGATCCTCGATCTTTTCCTCAATCCGCGTATACTGAATTGCCTCCGAAAGCAGGATGTTAATGAAATCCAGATCATTCAATAGGCGCGGGAGGAATAGATCGATGACCGTCCGGAGGCGGCCTTCGGGAGAGGACTGCATCGCGAGGGTCTGCACCAGGCTTTCCCGGAACTCGTACCAGCCCTCGGACACGATCACCTGTATGATCTCTTCCTTGTTGCGGAAATAGGTGTATATCGTGCCGACCGGGAATCCGGTTTCGTGTACGATGTCGGAAACAGACGTATTGAAGAAGCCCTTCTGCGAAAAGAGCATCTTCGAGGTTTCGAGGATGGTCCTCCGTTTCTGTTGATCCCGTAAACGCGCCATAGCTATCGATGCCAGTTTAACCGAAAATCCGGTTGCCTGTCAGCGGAGTGGAAGAACAGGAGTTACCTCCATTTCCCTGTACTCCCGCAACCTGAATTCATTACATTTTGCGTGAACCCATGGAGCAGTGAGGATCACTCATGAAGATCGGGATCGTTCGAGACCGCCTCTGTGAAAAGCACAAGAATGCGCCCGTGCATCCGGAGCGCCCGGAACGTCTGCAGGCGATCGACAGGATGATCGGGAGTTCTCCCGACGCCGGGTATTTCATCGAGATAGCCTCCCGTGACGCGCTGGATGCCGAGCTGGAGAGCGTTCACACTCGGAAGTATGTCGAGACGATTCGACAAACCGCGTCGCGATCACATACCCATCTCGACGCGGACACCGGTGCAAACGCTCATACCTGGAGTGCGGCGGTCCGCTCGGCCGGCATGGCCCTCTCGGGGCTCGAAGCGGTGCTCGACCGGCGCGTACCCTCCGCCTTCGCGATGACGAGGCCCCCGGGCCATCATGCAGAGGCCGATCACGCCATGGGATTCTGCATATTCAACAACATAGCCATTGCCGCGAGGAGCGCGCTGGGAAAAGGGCTCACGAGAGTCGCTATTGTGGACTGGGATGTACATCACGGAAACGGCACCCAACGAACATTCTACGACTCGGCGGAAGTACTCTACATATCTCTCCACCAGTACCCGCACTATCCCGGGACCGGCACAATCGAAGAGATCGGAGGCGGTGCCGGCGTCGGATACACCATGAATGTCCCGCTGCAATCCGGTCAGGGTGACTTCGAGTACGCACAGCTTTTCGCGCATCTGGTCTGTCCGGTCCTCGCCGAGTTTGCGCCTCAACTCGTTCTGGTTTCGGCCGGTTTTGACGCACACGAGGACGATCCACTTGCCGGAATGCGACTTTCAGCTGCATCCTACAGCGACATGACGAGGGCACTCCTGTGCACTTCGGCCTCGACGGCGGTCGCCGTCGGCAATCCGGTTCCTCTCCTCTTTATTCTCGAGGGTGGGTACAATCTTGCCGCATTGGCATCCGGTGTTTCCGCCGTGCTCCGAACGCTCGCTTCCCACAACGAGTCCACGGCTTCAGGTCCCGAGGATTCCTGCGCAGCGCCGGATTCCAACTATATCGAACGGGTTGAATCACGCGTCAGAAGCGCCCTCTGCGACTACTGGGAATGCCTTCGATCGGATTAGTGGCCCCTGCCCCTGTACAGAATTGTCCCACCAAAATATACTTTTGCCGGAGTGCTGACGAATCAATCCCTCAGAATTGAACCGATCGACGTCGAAGAGCTTTGTCCCGGTGACAACCTCTTCCAGGGGCGGTTGTGGGCGGAATTGAAGACAGAACTGGGCTGGAATCCGGCGGCCTTCCGTATAGAATGGCGCTCTCGACGCTCATCCATTCTCACGCTTGTCCGGCGGCTCGGTCCCGGCTCTCAGTACGCTTACGTACCGGCCGGACCGGATATCGATGTAGGTGATGACGAACAGGGTATTCTTCTCGAATCCCTCTCAACCGCGCTCACCCGGTATCTCCCCGATTCCACCGTCTACATCAGGTATGATCTGGCCTGGCGTTCTCCCTATGCGGAAACCGACGTTCACGAAGGCGAGCCGAACGTTATTCGAAGACCTGACCCCAGAATACGTGAACTACGCATGAACTTCGGCACCCGGCGGCGCAACCTGAGAAAGGCGTGGACAGACATCCAACCCGCCGACACATTGATTGTCGATCTCTCTCACGGAAGTGAGGCATTGCTCGAAAATATGCGCGCAAAAACGCGTTACAATCTCAGACTTGCGGGAAGGCGCGGCGTTCGAGTCAGGTCGGCCGAAGCGCAGGAGCTCTCGCAGTTCTACCGATTGTACGCCGAGACCGCAGAGCGAAATCGAATCCGACTCCACGATTACCGGTACTTCCTCCAAATCTTCGAGGTGGCTGCCAAACCGGAAGTGCCGGCCGATGTGAGGCTCCTGTTCGCTGAAAGAGACGGAAGGCCGCTTGCGGCGATGGTACTCGCCGTGGCGGGCGAACGGGCGACATATCTCTACGGCGCCTCGTCGAATTCCGGGCGCGAGTTGATGCCCACCTACGCACTTCAGTGGGAAGCGATGAAAATTGCCCGTTCGCTGGGCTGTTCCGAATACGACCTCTTCGGGGTTCCTCCCTCGGACGATCCGGCACACCCGATGTATGGGCTATATCGATTCAAGACAGGATTCGGAGGCCGCGCGGTGCACCGGCGCGGCTGCTGGGACTTCCCGTACGCGCTTGAAGCCTACGAGCAGATTCGCGCGAGAGAGCTTGTCGGAGCCGGATACCACCTCAAGTAGCTGAGACCCGGCGGTTAAGCCTGATTGTCGGCCGCTTTTTCAATCTTCGCCCAACTGTCCTTCAGTCCGACAGTCCTAATGAAGACCGGCGCACCCGGTTTCGAATCGACCGTGTCCACGCAGAAGTACCCCTGTCGCAGGAATTGGAACTTCTCGCCGGGCTTCGCCTTGGCGAGCTCGGGTTCAACTTTGCAGCCTTTCAGCACTTCGAGGGAGCCGGGGTTGATGTAACTGTGGTAATCCTCTTCCTCTCCGATTTCCGACAGGTCCTGTACCGTAAAAAGGTGATCATAGAGTCTCACTTCGGCGTCGACGGCGTGAGCGGCCGATACCCAGTGAAGCGTTCCCTTCACCTTTCGTCCGTCCGGCGTGTCCCCACCCCGCGACTCCGGATCGTAGCTGCAGTGCAACTCGGTGACCGCGCCCGTCGAAGGATCTTTTACGACGCGATCGCAGGTAATGTAGTAGGCGTGCTTTAGTCGCACTTCCCGGCCCGGGGAAAGCCGGAAGAACTTCTTCGGAGGATCCTCGCGGAAATCGTCCTCCTCGATGTAGATCACATTGGCGAACGGAACCTTGCGCGTGCCCGCAGCCGAGTCCTCGGGATTGTTGTCGGCATCGAAAAACTCAACCTTGTCGGAAGGGTAGTTGTCGATGACAACCTTCAGTGGCCGCAACACCGTCATCGTTCGTTGCGCCTTTTTGTTGAGATCCTCCCGGATAAAGAACTCGAGCATCGAAAGGTCCACTATACTGTTCGTCTTCGAAATCCCGATGCGCCGGCAGAACGTGCGAATAGCTTCCGGTGTGTACCCTCGGCGACGCAGGCCGGAAATCGTCGGCATACGTGGGTCGTTCCAACCGCTGACTCGGTGTTCCTGCACGAGTTCGAGAAGCTTGCGTTTGCTCATAACCGTATGGGTGAGATTGAGTCGTGCAAACTCTATCTGCTGCGGCCGGTAGACGCCGAGCGCTTCGAGAAACCAGTCGTACAGCGGCCGATGAACTTCGAACTCCAGGGTACAGATCGAGTGTGTTATCCCCTCGATTGAATCGCACAAACCGTGCGCCCAGTCATACATCGGGTAAATGCACCAGTTGTCACCGGTGCGATGGTGCGAAACATGGCGGATGCGGTACATCGGGGGGTCTCGCATGATAATGTTCGGATGAGCCATATCGATCTTTGCGCGCAACACGTGCATTCCGTCGGGGAACTCGCCCTTCCTCATCCGTTCAAACAGATCGAGATTTTCTGCGACGGATCTGTTGCGAAACGGGCTTTCCCGACCCGGCTGCGTGGGCGTTCCGCGGTACTCGGCTATCTCGTCGGCCGAAAGGCTGTCGACGTAGGCTCGACCCTTTTTTGTCAGGTCAATCGCGTAGTCGTACAGCTTCTGGAAGTAGTCGGAAGCGTAGAACTTCCTGTCGCTCCAGTCATAGCCGAGCCACCGTACGTCCTGCTCGATCGAATCAACGTATTCGACGCTCTCCTTCGACGGGTTTGTGTCGTCGTAGCGCAGATTGCAGAGTCCCCCGAAGTCCTCGGCAATACCAAAGTTCAGAACGATTGATTTGGCGTGCCCGATGTGAAGGTAGCCGTTCGGTTCGGGCGGAAAGCGAGTATGGACGCGACCACCGAACCGCCCGGATTTGTTGTCTTCTATTACGCGTGTGCGAATGAAGTCCAGCCCGGATGCCGAATCCGGTACGGACTGAGCGTTGAGATTGTCACTCATGGATTACCCTTCGATCGTGAAATTCATCAAATTCTACTTTGGGCGGATTATATCACAGAGGGAAACTGCGTGACAAACGATCTGCCATGGACCCCGCGCTACAACCCGAAATGCTCGGGCAGGTGAATCGAACCGTGGATACGATGGTAGACGACTTTGCCCCCGTGGTCGGACTGAATAAAAAGGTCTCCCTGTACGTTTTCGATTTCGATGTCACCCGGCCCATCATTCCAGATCACGACATCGCCTCGGACGTCCTTCACAAGAATTCGCAGCGTTTCGCTGCGTTGTATCACCACATTGCCGCCAACTCGCCGTAGTTCGAGATTTCCCCCGAGATCCTGCTGCACCGCGGCCGTGCCCCCGATGTCTTCGAGCAGGACATCACCGGTGGCGTTGCGCGTGATGGTCACTCCGCCGGTGATCTTCTGAATCCGCACGTCACCCCCCAGATCCGAAAGTGTCACCGCGTTGACCCGGCTGATCTTCACGTCACCGGAGCGGTTAATGACCGAGACATCGACACGCGTCGGGATTTTGATCGAAAGGTTCATCGTCGCTTCCGTAGCCGCGACCGTGAAGGGAAAACGTGCCTCAATGGTGGTGTTGTCTCCCTGAGAGCCTCCGTACAGGACGATTTTGTCGGCAGTCGCTTGATCTGGCGCGCATACGTGCCCTACCGCGAGAACTCGACCCGCTCCGCCGCGCACTTCAAGATCGCCGGGACCGGATATGATAGACAATGCATTTACGTTCTGTGCCGGGATCTCCTGATTCCGCACGGCGCTCGCTACGCACGCTCCGTTCCGGCAGGCGCCGGAAAACGCGACCAGGAACAACGCCAGTGTAACGGCGCATACCGCATTTCGGCCCATAAGGGAGAACGATACACACGCCGGAGTGACACGTCAATGCTGCCGCACCGGAGTGGCGACCAGCGGGTCTCGCTTTACAACGGCGGCAAAAGGAAGGATAATTGTCGAAGTAAAAAAAGAATGAGTTGCAATAAAGAATGGGAAAAAGTATCAAAGTCCTCGCGATCGACGACGATCCGACTCAACTGGAGCTGTTCCGCGTAATTTGTTCGACGATTGCCGATCCGGCGGTCGATCTGACCACAGTCGAACGAGCCGAAGATGGATTCCGTATCGTCGAAACCGAACCGATCGACCTTGTCGTAACCGACCACCGACTCGCCGGGTTAACCGGCCTGGATGTGCTCCGGCGCGTAAAAAAGACAAATCCTCTCATCGCAGTGGTGGTGGTAACGGCGTTCGAATCTACTCAGGATGCGCTTGAGGTAATCAGGAACGGCGGAGACGATTACCTCATCAAGCCAATCAGACACGTGGACATCGAGCACATCATGGTTCGCACCGCAGAGAGGCTTGCGCTTGTCCGGGAGAATGCAGAGCTTCGTGAAGAGATCGAGATACTTTTCAAGACAGACTTCCTGATCTTCGAGTCGCGCGAGATGACCGACCTGTTGAACGTGGCGGCGCGAAGCGCCGGAAGTTCCGCGACGGTTCTGATTCGTGGAGAAAGCGGCACCGGTAAAGAGCTCATAGCGCAACTTATCCACTATGCGAGTGACCGCAAAGAGGGACCCTTTGTGACCGTCAACGTGGCGGCATTTCCTGAGACGCTTGTCGAGACCGAACTCTTCGGACACCGCAAGGGCTCATTCACCGGCGCGACCGAAGATCGCACAGGCTGCTTCGAAGCGGCAAACGGCGGCACCCTTTTCATCGATGAGATCGGCGACGTTACGCCTGCAATCCAGGTAGAACTTCTGCGTGCGATGCAATCCGGCCAGATCCGTCGGGTCGGCGACAACCAACCAATCAGTCTCGATGTTCGGATTATTGCCGCGACCAACCGGTCGCTCGAACAGATGATGAAGGACAACCGGTTTCGAGTCGACCTCTACTATCGCCTGAACGTCATTCCGCTGAATGTGCCCGCACTTCGCGACCGCAGAGCCGACATTCCTCCTCTGGTCACTCATTTCATCAGGCGTTTCGGCCGGAAGAACCACAAAGAAGTGAAGAGCGTGAGCCACGAGGCGATGGCCCATTTGCTGAAGTACGACTACCCGGGAAACGTACGGGAGCTCGAAAACACCATTGAGCGGGCGATCATACTCGCACGCGGACCGGTAATCCAGGAACGAGATCTGCCGGATGCAATCCGGATGATTTCTGCCGGTCAGCCTCGCCGCGACGCTCCGGTATCGTCGAGACCTTCAGAAGAGGAACCGGCGCTGCCCGCAGGTGGATTCGACGACGCGCTTCGGGAGTTCGAGCGCAATCTGCTCGAGAATGCTCTGAAAGAGTGCAGCGGAAATCAGAGTGCGGCCGCCCGACGTCTGGGAATCGGTGAACGCAAATTGCGTTCCCGTCTGGAGGTACTCGGCATCGCAAATCAGTTTCGTCGACACGTTTAGTTCGGCGTGAACGCATCGCCACGCACCCAAAACCTTCAAGGTGGACACCCGATTGTGCCCGTGCAATAATGCGCGAAGGAGAACGCCATGACCCTGAAGGATCACTTTATTCTGCTCGCGCGATACAACGGCGCGGTGAACGGCAAGATGTACGACATTCTTGGGGAACTTTCCGACGAAAAGCGAAAGAAGGAAACCGGGGCCTACTTCCGCTCGATTCACGGGATTCTCAATCACCTCATAGTGTCAGACCTGACCTGGCTGAGGCGTTACCACGCGTGGCACACCGACAGCGTCGTCCTGGACGACGAGCGTGTTGATCACGCGAACCTTGCGTGGGGTCGGGACATGTACGAACAATTCGCGGAACTTCGCACGGGACGCAAGGAGGTCGACAACATCCTCTCCGCCTGGATCGCCGAGCTTCCGGAAACCCGGTACGAAGAGATTCTCCGGTATACAAACACCGCCGGTGAAGCGCGACAGTATATTGTGTGGCAGACGATCGATCACCTGTTCAATCACCAGACACACCATCGGGGACAGATATCAGAAATCCTGGACGAGATGGAAGTCGAGCACGACTATTCGAATATCCTGACCATTCTTTGAGCCTTTCGCGGTGGACGGCCCATGAGCACGCCCGGCCATGAATCCGACCGTACGCGTCGCCACCATGTCCGAATTGTGGAACAGGAACAGATCTCGGACGGCGTCTACTATCTGCGAGTGGAAAGACCGTTCGATTTCCTGCCGGGGCAGTGCATCGCAATGGCGATGTCGCAGATCAGTCCGGCAAGATACTACAGCCTCGCGAGCGATCCAGCGGACACCGAAATCGGAATTCTCTACGATCTTGTTCCCGGCGGTGCGTTGACGCCACACCTGTCACGCCTTCGGTCCGGCGAAAGCGTATGGTTGTCAGACCCGTTTGGGACTTTCGTGGACGACGAGGGGCCGGCGGTGTGGATCGCGACCGGGACCGGCGTGGCGCCCTTTCTATCACGCGCCCGCTCCCTTGCGGGCGATATCCTGCGGTCCCGGAAATGGCTGATTCACGGGGGCCGCACGAACGATCGGTTCTATTTTGGCCAGGAGCTTACGCGACGGATGCCGGATAGGTTTCTCCGATGTTGCTCCCAGTGTGAGCCGTCGCTGCTGCCCGCAGGTTCGACCGGCCGCGACGAGTTTGACCCGATCAAGCTGCCCGAGGCAGGCCTCTATCGTGGCCGGCTCACCGTCTGGCTCACGCAAGCGCTGGCTGCGCGCATCTTCGAAGAAGGGTCGCGTTTTCTGCTGTGCGGGTCGGCCGGCATGGTAGTCAACGTCAGAGATATGCTCATTGCGGCAGGGATACCTTTCGACCGGATTCTGTCCGAAATCTACTTTTGATCAATTCCGCTGATTTTGGTATACTATTGTTGTCCGCGGACGACCCAAGAAAAACGTCATGAAATTGCCACTGTTTGGAACTACCCTTCCCCAGCTCGAGGAAATTGCAGAAAGCATGGGACTGCCTCCGTTTACGGCCCGGCAGATTGCGAACTGGCTCTACAGGAAAAATGTTCGATCAATCGACGCGATGACGAATCTGTCCCTGGCGTCACGGGATCGACTTGCCTCCGACTACGTAATGGGACTCGAGGATCCGGCCAAAGTAAGTGCTTCGACCGATGGTACACGCAAGTATCTGTACCGCGCAGGATCTGCTGGAAACCCCGGCGGTTCGCGTTTCGTCGAAGCTGCGTATATACCCGAAGCAAACCGCAGCACGCTCTGTCTGTCGACCCAGATCGGGTGCAAGATGGGTTGCCTGTTCTGCATGACCGGGAAGCAGGGTTTCCAGGGGCAGCTCAGCGCGACCGAAATCCTCAACCAGTTCGCGAGCCTTCCAGAGAAGAATTCCGTGACAAATCTCGTGTATATGGGAATGGGCGAACCGCTGGATAACCTCGACCCGGTGATGCAAAGCCTGGAAATTCTCTCCGCTGATTGGGGGTACGGGATGAGCCCCGCTCGAATTACCGTATCAACTATCGGAATCGTCCCGGGAATTCAGCGCTTTCTTTCCGAGAGCGGCGCGCACCTTGCGGTCAGCATGCACTCGCCCTTCGAAGAAGAACGCCGCCGCCTTATGCCTGTACAACACGTTTACCCGCTCCGCGAGGTGCTGGAACTCCTGCGCAGCAGCGACATGCCGCGGCAGCGGCGCGTCAGCTTCGAGTACATAGTTTTCGGCGGTCTGAACCACTCACCGGCTCATGTGAAGGAAATTGCGCGGCTTCTTGCCGGAATCCGCAGCCGTGTCAATCTCATCCGGTTCCATACTATTCCGGATACGCCACTCCTGCCGGCAACCGACGAACAGATGATCATTTTCCAGAACCGGCTCAAGGCGAAAGGAATTCTCACCACGATCCGCAAATCCCGCGGTGAGGATATACTTGCGGCCTGCGGCCTCTTATCCACCAGGGAGCTGACAAGTCCCGCCGTTGCTGCGGACTACTGAATAGAGGACGCTGCGCAATCGCCTGCGGACCAGACGCAGGCAGCTGAATCGGCGGCCGCACACGCCGCATCGATCGCGGCGTGTGCGCTGCAGCGGCGAATACCTCGTCACTGACCGCCGCGAAAGAGACCGAGCTGCGGAAACGACCGACCGAATATTGACTCAACCTTGTCGGCGCCGGTGATCCCCCAGAACCCTGACACGATCGTCTGGTAGACGCTGCGAAAATCGGTAGTATACTTCAGATCCCCCTGGTCCAGATCGGTGAGGCTTGGTTCCTGACCGAAGAATCCGCCCTGCACGAGCCCACCCATAACGAGCATCGGCGCGGCGGTTCCGTGATCGGTTCCGCCGCTTCCGTTCTCGTGCACGCGGCGCCCGAACTCCGAATAGGTCATCACCGCGATCCTGTCCCAGCGTCCCTCTTCGATCATCGCAGAGCGAAATGCCGATAGTCCGTCGGCGAGCTCCCGGAGCAGATTGTCCTGAACGGCGGTCTCGTTGCCGTGGGTGTCGAAGCCCCGCAGGGTGAGTTTCACCACCGGGACCTCGACGCCGGCACCGAGCAATTGGGACGCGAGCTTGAGCTGCTTTCCGAACGGCGTGTCGGGAAACTCGGTTTTGAGCGTCGGCAGGTTTCCTTCGATGCCGCGCAGTCGTTCAGCGGCCCGCCGGATTTCTGCCTCCACACCCTGAATATAGCCGACCGGACCGGATGCCGTTGCATCCGGTCCGGGGTCACCGACGAGAGCGGCGAGCGTGACGAAACCTTTGATGGAGTCTATCGCGACGTTTCGCATTCCCGTGCCGTAGAGGGGCCCCGCGTGATCTTCGCCGATGATTATGGAGTCGGCGAGATCGGCGCTCGGAGGGGCATCTTTCGCGAAAACACGCGATATCCAGCCGGTAGACAGATAGCGATTGCTGTCTGAGGCGGTATTCCAGATGGCAATGGACCGGAAGTGTGAACGATTCGGCTGTGGGTAACCGACTCCGAGTACGAACGCGAGTTCTTTGGCGTTCCAGGCGTTCTTCAGCGATTCGAGTGCCGGGTTGAGACCGAGCGCCTGGTCGAGTTTTACCACACGGTCAGCCGGGACCGCTATCGTCGGCCGCGCCTTGTAGTAGGCAGGATCTGCATAGGGAACAACCATGTTCAACCCGTCATTTCCGCCCGCGAGCTCTACAACCACCAGTGTCCTGTCGAGGTGGGTTCCCGGCACGTTCCCGGCGAAAACCGAGGGAGCCGCGATTGCGGCAATCATTATCGCAATTCTCAGTGAGCGAATTGTCATTCCTGTTTCTCCTCTTTTCTACTCGAGCTCGTAGGCCGGTGAGAGGAACTTTTTGCGGAGCTCCAACCG
>DATKUF010000246.1:0-20607 GCA_035530755.1 Spirochaetia bacterium
CTGCGCCCGTCATGCTGATGAGCTACGCAAGCCTCGTTTATGCGCGGCCCATGGAAACCTTCGTCCGTGAGGCTCTGAACGCGGGGGTCGCCGGGCTCATTGTTCCGGACCTCCCGATCGACAGCGACGAAGGCCTCTACGCGATCGGGACGAAGCTTGGAATCGACGTGGTACCGGTGGTGGTCCCTTCGATGAGTGACGCGAGGCTCGATCTGCTCAGGCGGATTCAACCTCGTTATGTCTACGCTGCGCTTCGAAGTGGAATCACCGGAAGCTACACCGATATCGGTGAAGAGAATTTCGCGTTTCTTCGGAAGGTAGCTGCGTTCGGACCCATGGTTCTCGCGGGGTTTGGTGTCCGGTCGCCTCAGCAGGTCGCGCTTCTTGCTCCGCACGTTCACGCGGTGGTTGTGGGTTCCGCTTTTGTCGGCGAAATTGCCTCGGCCGGAAGCGACAGCGGTGCCGCCGCCGCTGCGGTTGGAAGACTTGCATCGACCCTCATTGACGCGGGAAGTTCAAACGATAATACTCTACTTGGGAGAACAACATGAACAAGGAAGTTACGATCACCGAAGCAAATTTCGAGCAGGAGGTCGTTAAGTCGGACGTGCCTGTTCTTATAGATTTCTGGGCCGAGTGGTGCATGCCCTGCAAAATGATCGCCCCGGCACTCGATGAGCTCGCGGGAACATACGCGGGAAAGGTGAAGATCGGCATGGTCAACGTCGACGAAGAGACCGATCTCGCTTCCCGCTACAACATTGTGAGCATCCCGACGCTGCTCGTGTTCAACGGCGGCGAAATCGTGAAGCAGCACGTCGGTGCCGCGCCGAAACCGGCGCTCGAGGGTCTGTTCAAGGAATTCGTCGCGGTCTGACAGCGACGGTTCCGGTGAATCTACGGGACATAGACGTCATCGATATTCACCCCGCCAAAAGTCGCTCCCCGGGTGGGCACGATGTGCCAGTCGCTTCGCGAGTCGGTGTCTGCAGAGTTGGAGGCGCGGCATATGGAGCGGGTCGAAGTCGAGTCCGCCGGGTTAACTGCGTCCTCGGGCCTCGCGAGCTCCCCGTCAATCCGCCACGCCCCGTCTGCGACGACACTATCGACCCAATCCAGCATCCTGGTGCTCCCGAAGCCCCGGTAGCGATCATCAGATTCGGATGTACGGTTGCTGTAGATCACTGCGTCGATAGTCTCGCCGTCCGGCGAGACAGCAAGAGTCATCACGCCGTTATTTGCCGAAAGGCCTGTGCCTTCGGGCATCCAGTAATCCCACGCGTCCGGCGAAGCGTCGAGTCCTCCGGATGCGGCACGATCGGAAATCTCGTCCACCTCCGCGGCATCGCCGGATGACTTGCAGTGAACCAGAACGAACTCGCCCGCCGTAACAGCGACGTCGGGAAGCACGATGCGTGCGTCCCAGTCATCCGGCGTGCCGAGTGCGAGGCAGACACCGGCAAGGCTGCCGTCCGACGTCACGGCAAGCTCCACAAGGTCGGGGTGGGTGGTGGTTCCATTCGTAATGAACTCGTTGATGCGTACTTCCGCCGGGTTGGCGTTCAGTCCGTAGACGTGCGCCATGAAGCTGAGACAATTGCCGCCGGCATCGGCCGCAGTCGCCTCGAAGAGGTAACAGGCGCCGGGTTCCATTGACCGTTCGCACGTAACTGTGACGATCGTCGTCCCGTTCGAGCAAGTCAGTACACCGCGTGTCGGCTCAAGGAGCGACTGATCGGCTGCGATCTGCGCCGGCTCGTCAAAAAGAAGTTCGAAACTGTTCGGAGAGACTGCACGGATATTCATAAGCTGCGGCGGTCGCAGATCCGGTGCAGCAATTTCTTCGACCGTGGCAAACGCGCTGCAGGAGTCGAACAGCCCGGGAGCGACCGCGATCAACGCCACCGTCGCGCATGCGAACCCTCTTACCGTGCACCTCATGGAGTACCTCCACGTCGAATAACTGCACGGTTTTCCTCGTGATTCAGCTCATTCCGCCGCTTTACCGCACAACTGGAAACGTTATATAATTTCTTACTATTCTTCATTGAGGACTGCAGATGCCGGAAAATATCCTGTTTGAAAAGTATGGACAGACCATAGAGAACGGCCGTGTCATCTTTCGTGAAAACGAAGAGGGCAAGCAGATGTACATCATCCAGGACGGAGTCGTTCGGATAGGCAAGACAATAGACGGCAAGGAGCATGTTCTTGCTGAACTGCAGAAAGGTGATTTCTTCGGCGAGATGGCCATTGTCACTCGCGTGCGCCGTACCGCCACCGCTACGGCGGTCGGAAGCGTGCAGCTTCTTTCGTTTGATCGCGCGGGCTTCCAGGGCATGATCGAGAAGAACTCCCGGATCGGACTGAACATAATCGACAAGCTCTGCAGGCGCCTGCAGCACGCCAATCATCAGATTGAACTCCTTTTCCAGCGGAACGAACGAAGCTTGATTGCCATGAGCCTCTACATTCGCTTCATGGAAAAGGGCGGCGACGAGCCGTTCCTCGCACTGGACAAGACCATTCAGGATCTGGCAAAGACTATGGACATGGACGAAGGTGCCGTGATGCCCCAGCTTACCGCGCTCGCTGAAGCCGAAGTCATTGCCATCCATGGGAACGCCATTCGTCTCCGTGACAGAACCAAGCTCACCGGGCTCGCGGAAACGCTCCCGACAAAGCGTTGATATTTTCGGCCTCAGAGCCACCGTTCCAATATCCCACCCCATTCGGCCGCGCGATGAGACCTGCCGCAAGTGCGGAAACCGACTCGATTTGTGATACTTTAAGTAAGTAGCGTCGATAGAGAGAATAGAGGACAAAAAATGTGTGGAATTATCGGATACTGCGGGCCGAAACCGGCCGCGCCGATTCTCGTCGAGGGGCTCCGACGGCTCGAATACCGCGGATACGACTCGGCCGGAATCTGCATTCACGAAGGCGGCGCGCTGCGGGTGTTCAAGAAGAAGGGAAAGATCGTCGAACTGCGCAAGTCGGTCCCCGCAGGAACAACCGGGACAGTCGGTATCGGTCACACGCGCTGGGCCACCCACGGCGAGGTTAACGACCTGAACGCGCATCCGCACACAGACGAAAAGCATGATATCGCAATTGTTCACAACGGGATTATCGAGAACTACGCCAGCTTAAAGGAAAGACTTACTGAAGATGGTCACGTATTCCACACCGAAACCGATTCCGAAGTCATTGCTTATCTTATCGCGAACTTGTATGAGGGCGATCTGGAGCGCGCCGTCAAGCAGGCCGTGCAGCTGCTCAAAGGAACGTACGGGATCGTATGTATGCATCGCAGCGAGCCGGATCTGCTTGTGGGAGCGCGGAACGGGTCTCCCTTGGTGCTGGGAATCGGCGACGGGGAAATGTTCCTCGCAAGCGACGTCACCGCCATCGTCGCCCATACCAAACAGGTGGTCTACCTGGAAGACGGGGAAGTGGTAGCGCTGCGCGCGAACGCGTACGAGACGTCTGACTTGAAAGATCGTCCGATCGACAAGAAGGTGGATTTCATCAGCTGGGAATTGCAGGAGATCGAAAAGGAAGACTATGACCACTTCATGCAGAAGGAGATTTTCGAGCAACCGCAA
Organism: Spirochaetia bacterium; assembly: GCA_035530755.1. Lineage (GTDB taxonomy): Bacteria > Spirochaetota > Spirochaetia > DSM-27196 > DATKUC01 > DATKUC01. The sequence goes on from DATKUF010000246.1 coordinate 3,609, forward strand.
TCGATCCTGCGGGCCATGCAGGGCCGCCTGGACTATGAGTACGGAACGGCAAAGCTTGGCGGATTAAACATGACCGGGCAGGAGCTGCAAAACGTTGAGCGGGTAAAAATCGTTGCCGCCGGAACTTCGTTCCACGCTGGAATCCTGGCGTCCTATCTTCTCGAAAATGTCGCTCGAATACCCTGCAGCGCCGAGCTCGCATCTGAACTTCGTTACCGCAACCCCATAGTGGAACGGAATACTCTATACTTTGCAGTCAGCCAGTCCGGCGAAACCGCGGACACTCTGTATGCCATGCGCGAGCTCCAACGCAAGGGTGCTCGCGTTCTCGGCATTTGCAACGTAGTCGGCTCGACGATACCGCGCGAATCCAACGGTGGTGTTTACATCCACTCCGGTCCTGAGATCGCGGTCGCCTCCACAAAGGCCTTTACCAGCCAGTTGACCGCGTTCTACCTTCTTACGCTTCTCATGGGAAGAATGCACCACATGTCGATCGAGCAGGGTACTGCGTTTATCAGGAACCTCGAGGCAGTTCCGGACCTGGTGGCGGCGACGCTCGAGAAATCCGCGGAACTTCAGGCACTCGCGAAGAAGTATGCCGGGGTGCAGGACTTCCTCTTTCTCGGAAGAGGGCTCAACTATCCGGTCGCGCTCGAAGGCGCGCTGAAATTGAAGGAGATCTCCTATATCCACGCCGAAGGCTACAGCGCTGCCGAAATCAAACACGGACCAATCGCCCTGATCAACGAAAAGACACCGAGTCTCTTTCTTGTCCCCGAGGACGGGCTGCGCGAAAAAGTGATCAGCAACATGAAAGAAGTGAAGGCGCGCAAGGGAAAGGTGATCGCGCTCGCAGTCGAGGGGGACAAGGAGGTCGCATCCATCGCAGACGACATCTTCACGGTCCCGCGCGCGGATGAGCAAGTCTATCCCTTTCTCATGGTCGTGCCGCTCCAGCTGCTTGCCTACTACTGCGCACTTGAACTTGGGCGGGACGTCGATCAGCCGCGAAATCTCGCAAAAAGCGTCACCGTGGAGTAAAGTATGGCCCCCCGGCGGTTTACACGCAACAGCGTGACTGTTCACAGCCGCGCGGCCGCCACGCTTGCCGCAGGGGTGCTCGCCGCGATTCTGGCGGGATCCTGTGACCGGTTTGCGCCGTCACCCGTTGAGCGACGGCCGATCGTTGCGCCCGCGCGCCCTGAACCGTCCGCAGTGCCGTCCGCAGTGCGGGAGAGCACCGCGGGTGGAGTCATTACAGCCGTTCCGGCTGCGTCGAAAAGCGTGCGTGCGGTTCTTCTCGAGGGTCCCTTCCCGGGAAGCGGAATTCCATTTCTGAAGCCCAACGCTCTGAGCTACTGGGTGGGGCGCTACCAGGTCGCGGACTTCACCGTCTCGGTGTACTTCACTTCGCAGAGTATCATCGCAAATCCGGCATGGACGCCACATGAGTGCGACGGAAAGGTATTGAGTAAGGTGCTCCCGGTTTCGAAGCCGTCCGCCGGCCAAACCGTCGCCGGCGCGGTACCCGGCGGCAGTGCGGAGGTGGTGGCCCGGACCGTCCTTTACTTCAGCAATTCATCAAAATGGTCCCTGTTCTTCGAGTTTCCGGCGGCGATGGGAGACGACTGTCCATTCGTTTCCACATTCATCAATCGGTTCGTCTATTTCTACGACTCGCTGTACCAGGAACAGTCCTACGCCACTACCCGGGAAATTCCCTTTCCGGCAATACTCAACCTGTAGTGACCAACACGCCGATATTCCTGGTATGAACCCCTTTTCCCGTACGTGTGCCGGGCTGTTGCTCTCCCTGGTTATCGCCCCGGTCTGCGGAGCCATTGATCTGTCGATTGTACCGTCCGACGTACGCGTCGAACGAGTCGCTGCGGGGGGCTACCTCCTGCACGTGCACAAAAAGTCCGACATCGGGTCCATCCTGCTTACCGAATCCATCCGGTCCGTCCCCGCAGGAGCTCCGGTCTATTCACTGCGCGACCCTTCACCGAATCCAACAAACTCTACCGAAAAGCGGATTCTTAACGGCACTTTCCTCGACCCGGCGCGAGTTCGATCTCTTGTCGACTCTTCTGTCGCCCCGGGTGGGCCATTTCCCGAAGAGTTCACAGTATTTGTCCCGGACACCGTCTCCTACGGGTACTCTCCGGGACGGCATGGCGAGATTCGAATTACCGCGGGGACGGCAATCAATATTCGTGCATTCGAAAAACCATTTGCCGACTACAGCGGAAGATTTCAGGACAATCCGTTCGTGGTGCCCGACGCGGCGGTACCGCGTGACGCGGCGGTACCGCGTGAGAAGGCTGCATCGTCGAACGGCGCGACGCAGACCGACGGCGAGGGGCCGCTAGCGCAGTCTCAGGAAGCGAGAACGCCAAACGGGCCGGCAGCATCCTCCTTCGAGGAAATAGCTTCACAGGGGAACGGTGTCGCAATTCATGTAAGCGGTCCCGCCGAGGTGACGGCGGCGCTTTCGGAGTTTCTCTTAGCGTCGCGGGATAAACCGACCGATCTTGTGCTCTGTATCGACACAACATCCGCGATGGCGCCAAACATCGGGTGGCTCACAAGCGCGCTTGCCTCGACACTGGAATCGAATAGGAATCGGGCTGTCCGTACCCGAGTCGGAATCGTCTACTACCGGGACTATCTGGAGGATTACCTGACGAAAATCGTCCCTTTCACGGAGAATCTGACGGGAGTAGAAGAATCGCTCACCGAAGCGCGGACTTCAGGCGGCCGTGGTGAGTCCGATGCAGTTTATGAAGCGTTGTGGGCTGGAATTCACAAATTCAATTGGAGTCCCGACGCAACGAAGCGCATAATAGTCGCGGGCAATCTTCCGCCGCATTCTGTCGCGCGAGGATCCGTAACAACGACCGATGTCTACCGCGACGCAAGAGACGCGGGAATTATCCTGGACGCGCTTATTTTGCCGCGCTGACCGGGGCCGCCGCGGCGTTACCGGTTCCGGAGACCTTCGCATCGGGGGTAATTCCCAGGTGCTGATCGACTTCCGCGAGAATCTTCTGAGCGAGCACCTTCGGCCACTCCGGGAGCTGATCCGCGTTTGGTCCCTTGTATTCACTCAGAAGCGTATCGAACCCGCTTTTCGCCTGCGAATAATTCCCGAGTTTGTAATGAATAAAGGCGATTTCATAGCGGGCGGCCGCGATGTTTGCGCGATCACTCGGGTAGCGATCGATGAAGGTTTCGTAATAGAAGAGCGAGGTCCGCCAGTTGTTACCGTCTGCGGCCTCTTGTGCGCGCTGGAAGAACTCCGCCTGGGTAAGGCCGGGAGGCGCACTTGTCGGTACCGATTCACACCCGGCAAGAAACAGGCCGGCGAAAACGACAACAAGCGCGAAGGCGAGTGTAATTCCATACGGGCGAAGCGATTGATTCATGTGTGTGATTCCCCAAGCATTCGGTCTTGCTTAGACTATACTTAATGCGGAGTGCGTCTGTCCAGTCGGAGGTTAACCGTAGACTTCGTCTCGGATCGGAAGTGATTTGCGGAGTTCACGCAGGAAGTCTCTGTCGTCACCCATCGGCTCGTAGGTATCGCAATCATCCATTGCTCTGCGGGCCACGGTGAAGTATTTGTAGAATTTCTCGTCACCCAGTTTTTTGCGCCATTTGCCGGCATCACAGCGTACGCGAAGGAAGTAGCGCCCGCTTTCGTCGAGCTGTTCGGGAACAACCTTGCAGTGCACACAATTCGCACAATAGATCTTCGCGCGATGATACCCGTCCTGATCCTCATCGGCGGAACGGACGGCCTGGCTCCCAAACATGGGTTTCTCCTTGGATTGTGCAGCACGCATACTACCATGATCGTAATTTTACGGTCAATAGTTTAAGGTTTCCGCACCGTTCCCACCTTCCAGACCGACGTCGATTTCGGTACACTCATGGCCATGATTGCCACGATCGTCAACGCCGCAGCAGTTGTTGTCGGTTCCCTTATTGGCGTATTTTTCAATACGCGAATAAAGGACGACTTCAAGCACGTTGTCTACAACGCCATAGGCGTGGTTTCGCTGATCATCGGTATTTCGATGACTCTCAAAGCGACGAAGATCATCTATCTGGCACTTTCACTCGTGATCGGTGGCGTCATCGGAAACTGGTGGAACGTGGAAGGCGGCATACTCAAGCTTGGTGAATTCCTGCGCCGCCGATTCAGCCGCGGAAACCATGAACATGACTTTGCCTTTGCGTTTCTTACTGCTTCAGTTCTCTTCTGCGTGGGCGCGATGACCATCGTTGGTGCCTTCCAGGCAGGTACCGAGGGCAACTACGAGCTGCTGTTCACCAAATCGGTGATGGACGGATTCATGTCGATCATGCTTTCGGCTGCCATGGGAATCGGTGTGGCATTTTCGTTTCTTACAATACTGATTTACCAGGGCGGTCTCACGCTTCTCGCCGGACTGATTGCACCTCTTGTCACGCCACTCGTCATCTCTGAACTGAACGGGGTCGGCGGAGCCCTCGTGATCATGATCGGGATCAATCTGCTCGAGCTCAAAACCATCAAAACCGCGAACTTTGTGCCGAGCCTGCTCGTCATACTCCTGTTTGTGGCCGTGGATCCGCTCTTCGGCGGAATTCACTTCTGAGATACAGAAATTGCACCGGGTCAAGAGCCCCACTTCATGAAGCCGGGTAACAGCGCGTGTACGAGGTTCTGATGTTTCGGCAGAACGCGCACCGCATAGCCCTGGCGCCCGGTCGAGCTGCACGGTACGGTCAGCGAGTACCGATACGTATTTGAGTCCCCCTCCGGTGCTGCGGGCTGGTTTATTCCCGGTCCTTCCACCGCCCCCATTTGGGCCCGTTCGGGTGCTTCGAACTCGCCCTTGGAGTTAACTCTGCCAAAGTAGAGTTCCACTGCGACATCCTGTGGCGTGAGTTTGCCAAGACTCACCGTCGCTTCCATGGTGAGCTTGTCGCCCACCTTCAGAAGCTGTGTTTGCGCGTCCCCGGAATGTATGTTCTGGATGTCGACCCGCCCCCATGAACTACGGAGTTTTTCGACGTAGGCGGCGGTAATCCGCGCTTTCTGATACTTATCCTTGCGAAATGCTTCACTGTTGGCCAGAGCCGGTTCGTAGAACATCTGCGCATATTCGAGGACCATCCGATGGCTGGAAAAGGTCTTTCCGACGTACTGCACCGAGCTCTTCATTCGTTTGATCCATTCGCGAGGGAGCCCGTCATCGCCCCGATCGTAATAGGTGGGTATTATCTCGCGCTCGAGCAGATCGAACAGCGCCTTGCATTCGACGTCGTCCTGGACCTCGTCGTCATCATACTCCTCGCCATTGCCGATCGACCATCCAATCTCGGGTCGAAACGCCTCGGCCCACCAGCCGTCGGGTACCGAGCAATTGAGAACGCCGTTGATTCCTGCTTTCATTCCGCTTGTGCCGCTTGCCTCCAGGGGCCGCTTCGGCGTATTCAGCCAAAGATCGCTTCCGGACACGAGGTACTTCGCCATGGTTATGTCATAGTTCTCGAGAAACACGATCTTACTTCGAATATCGGGCTGGCTCGCGAAGTGCACGATGTCCTTGATGAGATTCTTCCCCGGCATATCGTGCGGATGCGCCTTACCTGCAAAAATGATCTGTACAGGTCGCTCACTGCTCGTGAGAAGCTTCTTGAGCCTTTCAGGATCCCGAAACAGGAGTCTCGCCCGTTTGTAGGTCGCAAATCTTCGTGCGAAAGCGATGGTGAGGGTATAGGGGGAAAGCGCTTCACTCGCGTGCGCGAGCTGATTTCCGGTTACACCACGGGATTCGAGCTGCTGTTTCATCCGGTCACGGGCGAATGCCACGAGGCGCTCTTTCCGTCGCTCGTGCGTTCGCCACAGCTCCTCGTCGGATATGCGGTCCACTCGGTTCCAGATGTCGAGATAGGTAGGATCGTCGGCGAATCGCGGACCGAAATAGCGGTCCATGAGGTCCAGCATATCGTGAGAAATCCAGTGACGACAGTGAACGCCGTTTGTGATATGGGTGATCGGAATCTCCGATTCCGGAACGCCCGACCAGATCGCCTGCCACATCTTGCGGGATACGGCGCCGTGCAGCTCGCTCACCCCATTGCTGTAGGCGGACAGCTTCAGGGCGAGAACCGTCATGCAGAACTGCTCCTGCGAGTCTTCCGGATACTCCCGGCCGAGCGTGAGAAACTCCTGGAAGTTGAGCCCCGTGCCCGCAGTGAGACTGGTGAAGTACTTCTGGATGAGGTCCATGGAGAAGCGCTCGTTTCCGGCGGGAACCGGTGTGTGCGTGGTGAAAATGTTCGTGGGCCACAACGCCTGGATCGCTTCGGGCGTCGTGAGTCCGTCTTCTGCTACTGATTCCCGGATTCGTTCGAGGCAAAGAAACGCCGAGTGGCCCTCGTTCATGTGCGTAACCGCGGGATCGTAGCCCAGCGCGCGAAGCGCGCGAATACCGCCGATTCCGAGGAGCAGCTCCTGGCGAATGCGCGTTTCCTTGTTTCCCCCGTAGAGCGCCGCGGTGATCTGTCGCATCTCCTCATTGTTTTCCGGAATATTGGTGTCGAGCAGGAATAGCGATCCTCGGCCGATCCTGACCTCCCACAGCTGTGCGGTAACCGACGCGTCGGCCATCTGGAGCGAGATCTTCAGTGTTTCTCCTTTGTCGGATTTGCACTGTCGCACCGGCATGTTGTACCAATCGTTGACCGGGTAGGATTCCTGCTGGAACCCGTCAGCGTTCAGATACTGCTTGAAGTACCCCTGCTGGTATAGGAGCCCGACGCCGACCAGCGGCAGGCCCAGGTCGGAGGACGACTTCAGATGGTCGCCGGAAAGCATGCCCAATCCACCCGAATAGATAGGGAGGCTGACGTCCATTCCGTACTCCATGGAGAAGTAGGCGATCACCTTTTTTCCAATCTCCCCCTTGTACCATCGCTCGCCTTTGAGATATCTCTGGAATTTTTCATAGACGGTGTTGAGAGAGGAGAGAAATGAGTCGTCGTTCACCACCTCCTCATATCGTTCCTGCGAAACCATGCCCAGAAGGCGTGCGGGATTCTGATTGCACTGGAGCCACGCGTCATAGTCGAGCCGGATGAAGAGCCGCACCGCGTCGAAGTTCCAGCTGATCCACATATTGTGGGCGAGCTCTTCGAGCGGCTTGAGCTGTTCCGGAATGTTCGGCTGGACGGAAAACGTGAGTACTTTCATGTCCCTGCTCCTCTGCAATATCGCAACCTAGACGATACTGAGGGATGGAGCAGCTGTCAATGAGAGGGAATTTGCTCCTCATGCTCGTCGATGATGCTGATGATGGAGCTTCCGGCGGCCACCGCAGGCAGCGCGTCGATCTTCTTCATTGCCGCCAGAAGATCGCGCTCGAGCGCCGGATGCACGGTGATCACGACCGGTACGCGGTCCTCCGGGATCCGCCCGGCATCGGCCGGTGCCGCGTTCTGCAGCACCGAGGAGATGCTGATACCGTGGTCACCGAGTATTGACGCAATTCGCGCAAGAACCCCGGGAGAATCGTCCACGAGAAGCCGCAGGTAGAATCGGTTTACTAACTCTTCGGGAAGCACCATGCGACCTTCGGGTGCAACATCCGGCCACATGCCCGGATAGGCGAAGATCTGCTGCCACGCTCCCGTTGCGAGCGCTACAACGTCTGTCACCACGGCCGAAGCGGTCGGTGGCCCGCCGGCGCCGCGGCCGTAGTACATTGTGTGGCCGGTTGTATGGCCGTAGATGCTGATTGCGTTGAACGGTCCTGACACCCACGAAAGGGGATGATCGTGGGAAATGAATACCGGGCGCACGCGCACGCAGTATCCGTCGTCGACCCGCTGAGCAATGGCGAGAAGCTTGATGATGTAGCCAAGACTGTTTCCGTAGATGACGTCCTCGAGGCGGAGTTTGTCTATCCCTTCGACGGGAATCTTCTGCAAATCGAATCGCCGACCAAAAGCCAGTGATGCGAGGATGGCAATCTTGTGGGCGGAGTCGCCCCCGCTCACATCGAGGGTTGGATCCGCTTCGGCGAGGCCTGCCTTCTGCGCGTCGGCGAGGGCTGCGTCGTAGTCGACGCCTCGCTCGATCATCTCGGTGAGGATGTAGTTGCAGGTGCCGTTGACTATTCCGAATACCGCGTCGATCCGGTTCGCCACCAGACCGTCCGTGATTGCCCGAATGATCGGTATGCCGCCGCCGCAGCTCGCTTCAAATGCTATCGCCACGCCCTTCTGCCTGGCAAGCGCAAAGAGCTCAGTCCCGTAATGGGCGAGCAGCGCCTTGTTCGCTGTGACCACATGCTTACCCGAGGCGATCGCACGCTTGATAAAGTCCCGGGCAATAGTCGTCCCGCCCACGAGTTCGATCACCACCTGAACATCCGGATCGTCCAGCGCTTTGTCGAGCTGCTCGGTGCAGAGGTCGGCCGGGATCGCGAGCCTGCGAGCATTGGTGAAATCGCGGTCGACAACGTAGCGCAGCTCGATGTCGACGCCCGTTCGCAGTTTCAAGTAATCTCGGTCATCGAGGAGAGTGCGGGAGGTGGCGCCCCCCACGGTTCCACACCCGATAACGGCTACCGTGCATCTACCCATGGCGAACATCCTAAGAATCCCTCTTTACGCTGTCAAGCCGGGCCGTTAGACTATGCCGACTATGAAATACGAGGTAGTGCTCTTCGATGCCGATGGAACGCTCATGGATTTCGAACGTGCGGAGCGAGAGGCGCTCAGACGCACCTTCGAGTTTGTCGGTATCGATTACGCAGAGGCGCGGCACCTGCCCCCCTACAAATCCATCAACAGACAGATATGGCTCGAGTTCGAAGAGGGGGCAATATCGAGCGCGAAGCTCGGACGCGAGCGGTTTGTCCGCTATCTGACCGCGCTCGATCTGGACGCAGATCCGGGTAAGCTCAGTGAGGCTTACGTTACCTACCTCGCCGAGGGTGACTTCCTGATCCCCGGCGCAGACGAGATGCTTCGAGCTCTCGCCGGAAGTTGCCGAATGTCCGTCGTCACCAACGGTCTTTCCAGGGTTCAGAACTCACGGTTCTCGAGGAGTGCACTTTCACGCTATTTCGACGGTATCGTTATTTCCGAGGAGGTCGGGGCACGAAAACCGGAGAGGGAGATATTCGATGTGGCCCTTAGCGCCTATCCGGATGTTCCGCTTTCGAAAGTGCTCATGGTCGGCGACAGTCTCAGTTCCGATATCGCCGGCGGAATCACGTACGGACTTGCCACATGCTGGTACAATCCCGAAGGCGTTTCCGCGCCGATCGACGCTCTCCCGGCAGTCGGAGGACCCGACTACGACATTCGTGAGCTGCGTGAGATTCCGCCTATCGTTCTCGGCGCATAGGACCAGTTCGTTTGTGCAGGGACCTCGGCGAACCGCTGTTGCATCGCCGGGGAAACTTCGCTATAGTTTGCGTTGAATCTCCCACCGAACCAATCATTGAGGCTGCGGCCGGTGCTCGCAGGGGTATGATACATGCTTTTTGAGCTTGGATTCATTCTACAGAGACTATTTGGACCGTTCAGGCTACTTTCCTCCCACCTGTTTCTGATTATCGCTGGAACTTCCGTGAGCTTTCTCCTGACGCTCATACTTCTTCCACGCTTTTTCGACCGTCTCCCGCAGGATCGGGGGCGTGAGTTTGCCGCCGAGGGCCAGGTGGCCAAGGGCAAACCCACCGGCGCCGGTATCGTATTCATAACCATTTTCACGGTCGTGTCTTTTTTTGCGGTTCCTCTGGGCTGGCAGCAGGTCGCAATCCTCATCCTGACCTATCTGGCGATGGTTTCGGGGTTTGCCGACGACCGAAGCGACAAGTCCTGGAGCGAATACAAAAAGGGATTGATGGATCTCATCATCGCCGTGCTCGCATCGTTCGTCCTTTTGAGTACGGGCACTCGGATGTGGCTTCCGTTTACCGATGCGATTTTTCACCTGAGCCCCTGGCTGTTCGTTCCCGTTTCTACCGTAATAATCTGGTTTTCCATTAACTCGACCAACTGCACCGACGGAGTGGACGGTCTGTCGAGTACACTTGTGCTTCTCGCTCTCATAAGTCTTGGGGTTTTCCACTATTTCATCATCGGGCACGCCGACATCTCCGCCTACCTGCTTTTGCCGCACTATGAGGACTCTCCGCGATGGGCGATCATGGCATTCGTTATGGTCGGGAGCCTTGCCGGTTACCTTTGGTATAACGCACACCCGAGCGAGGTACTGATGGGTGACGCGGGTTCCCGCGCCCTGGGTTTTTTCATCGGGGTGATGGTCATGAACACCGGCAACCCCTTCGCAATCCTCATCGTCGGCACGGTGATACTTGTCAACGGCGGAGCCGGACTGATGAAGGTTGCGCTGCTGCGCTTCTTCAAGATCCGCATATTTCACACCATCCGCTTTCCACTACATGATCACTTTCGTCTTACACGAAAATGGTCGAACGCCCAGGTGCTTGTCCGATTTGCGCTGGTCCAGATTCTCATCACCATTGTGCTCTTCGGTGTCTTCATGAAGGTCCGGTAGCTGCTCGACGGCCGGATGAGTTGAAAAGGTCTTCGGCACCTTCAAAAAAAAGCTTCTCCATTTCGCGATCAATTCCGGGCGGTACAATCGTCCGGACTCCGTGCGAACTGCGCTCCACCGTAAGAAGTCGCTTCTGGCCGCGGACCGCCTCGAGCAGTTCGTTTTCGGGTGCTGTCTGCGGCAGTTTGCCCTCCTTCTCGTCATGAAGCATATTGACCAGCCGCGACAAACGGAATGCGGTGACCATTTGGGATGTCGTTAGAGCGCCGGTCCATGGAAATGCCGACGACCCCGCGCACAGGCCTGCGGGCATCGAGCCGAATACGTCCGGATCCTCGAAACCGGGAAGCCCCGGAACCGGATAGAAAAGCGAGATACCCGAGCGCGTCGGCAATCCGCAAATCAGTTGAAGACTCTCGACAACCGATCCCGTGGTGTCTCCAGGCAGGCCGCAGATGAAGTAGGTGATCGCGGACTTCCCGAGTCGGGAAATTTCCAGCAGCGTCTCGCGAAGCCTGTCGATCTGGTGCGGACGTCGGTTTTTCTCCAGGAGAATCGGATCAGCGCTGCCGAGTGAGAGGTTGAACTGCTCAAAACCCAGATCAACAAGGGCTTTGACAGTTCGAACATCCAGAAGTGTGTAATCGAGGCCGTTTTCCGCAGAAAATCGGGGCGTGCCGAATCGGTGTTTGAGTCGACCGAGGATTTCGAGAAAGTAGCCGCGTGCAAAGAGAATATTGTCGTCTTCGAAATTGATCGTGATCCTGCTCCCGGACGGCAACTGATCGAACGCAGCAACGATCCCGTCGGCGGGCACAAGCCGAAACTCCCGGCCGTGGCACAGATGGTTAGCGCAGAAGGCACATTGCTTCGGGCAACCACGGCTCAACACCGTCGTGACGGCGATTGTGCCCGCACGCTCCGCTGCTGTGTCCGCCGACCCGACTCCGGTCGGTTGGGAAAAATCGGAGCTCCGGCCTCTGCCGCCGACCACGGCGAGCGCGATTTCCGGATTGCGCGATTCTCTGGTATCGCGGTCGGAACCCGTCCACTCCCGGAGTGACAACTCGGCCTCGCCGCCGATAATCTCGTCTATGGCGCTTCCGTCCTCCCGGAAGTACCACGGGGCGACCGTCGCACCTGCGCCGCCAATGACAATGTGCTGGCCGGGATTTTTCCGCTTCAGTGTTGCCGCAAGCTCCTTTGCCGAATCCGCGTACGCAAACGCGAACAACGACACAAATACCACCGACGGCGACATCGACAGAATCATGTCGGCGCAATATTCCATCGGCGGGCCGAAACGCTTGAGATGGGTAAAAAACGAAAGGGGGCCTCTCTCGCCCGGAAGAAGAACTTCATCCAGGTAGGTGAGCCATGGTGGTAACGGTAACGGTTTTCCGCGCACGAATCTTCCCATTGTCGGGAAGATGAGCAGAGTGACATCCCAGCCGGCGCGGCGAAGAATCTCCGCGGCGATGCGGGCACCGAGCGCGGAAAACCGGTGCGGAGTGAAATAGAAATCAGTTATCGGAGGTACGACTACGCACGCTGTGCGGACCACGCTCGCAAGTGTAGCACACGCAGTACGCACTCCGCCACGACCATCTGGATTCGGCACGAGTGCTGTAGTATTGTAGCAACGTGATTGTACTTCCCGTCGATATTCTCGCGTCCGGCCGCCGTGACCGGGATTTGTTCCCGGACGCGCCGATGCCCGATTCGGAGCTCCTGGCCGGGGGTTACCACCCACCGGTACTGGTGAGGGCCTCCGATGAGCTGGTGCTCTGGGGATGGTCGGTCATTCGCGTCGCCGAGAAACTGGGGCTCGAAGAGCTGCCCGTGGCCTACTTCGAGGGATCCCGCGAGGACGAGTATGCGATTGCGCTTCGGCTCGAAGCACGGACCGACCGGTTTAGCTTTCGGGAACGCGAACTGCTTCTGAACGCGGCCGTAGCTGATCAAATTGCGGAGGAGACGTTCGAGCGTGTTCTCGGTCCGCACATCGTGTCCGACGGCCCGGTCGTTTCGGTTACGCGTCGGTTCGCGGCGCTCGAACCGACGCTGAAGAGGGTCGTTTGCGACCGGCTCATCGATCTCAAAAGCGCCGAGCGGGTTGCTGCAGTGCCACCGGGGGTAGTCGAGCGCGCACTCGCCGCCACCGCATTTCGTGCCCTCAGCTTCAGCCGTCGTCGTCAGTTTTTCGGGTTGATGGCCGAGATCGCAATTCGCGAACCGGAACGGCTTGCACAGATCGTCGATGCCGCGCTGGAATCCGAGTCGCCCGAGAAATATCTGACCGAACGAAGGTATCCGCGGCTTACCGAATATACAAACCGGTTCGACCGGTCCCGCACTCAGATCGAACGCGGCTCGGGCCTTCGGATTCGCGCGCCGGAATACTTCGAGGGGGCATCATACCGGCTAGAGATTCCGTTCAGCAGCAGAGAGGAGCTCGTGGAGCGGCTCGACCGGGCGCGCAAGATTGAGGGATACTGCGATGAGCTATTTTCGCTCCTACAGTGAGCTGTTCAACGAGGTTTATGTTGAAAGGGCAGCGTCGCGGCTTCCGGCGGTGGAACGCTGCAGGGATGGTATGCCGGGATCGCGGTTTACGCTTGTCGAAGAGCGCCGGGACATTCCGGCGGAGCATCTGCGAAGCTCCACGCTGTTTCTGTGTCGGCCGCGTGGAGAGGTATTCGGGCGCTGCCCGGGCACCAGCGGACACGTGTGCTGCAACTACAACACGCTGGATCTCTATCTCGGGTGTACCCTCGGATGCAGCTATTGCATCATGCGTACCTATCTCAACTTTGCCCCCGTCACCGTCTACGTGGATGCGCAGCCAGGAATCGACGCGGTAGTCCGGGCCGCCGAGTCAAATCCGGGCCGACAGGTGCGGGTCGGCACCGGCGAGGTGGGGGACAGCCTTCTGCTCGATCCGCTATTTCGTCTCTCGGAGGAATTTGTTCGCGCGTTCGCGGGCATCGACAACGTTACGTTCGAAATGAAGACCAAGACGGACCTGGTCGATCACCTTCTTGATGTCGATCCGAAGGGCAACGCGGTCATCGGATTCTCCCTGAGCGTTCCATCCGTGGCGCAACAGGAGGATGGGTTTTCGAGCTCGATCGATGATCGGATATCCGCTGCTGGTCGCGCCGCGCGCGCCGGCTATGCGCTGGCTTTCCATTTCGATCCTATTATACAATCCGAAACCTGGTCGATCGAGATCGACGCACTCGTCGCCAAACTGCGCGCTCTTGGGGCATACCGCGTTGCCTGGATAAGCATGGGTACGGTTCGTTTTCCGGCGAGTCTGCAGGAATCGATTTCCGACCGACCCTACATGTACGACGAGTTCGTCCCGTGCAGAGACGGCAAATTCCGGTATCTTCAGAAAGAACGGATCGCACTTTATCGTCGTCTTCGAGATCTCCTGCGTACGGTCACAGATGCCCCGGTGTACCTGTGCATGGAGAGCGCGGCGGTCTGGACAACGCTGTTTGACGCTCCGCCGGTCGCCGGGCCCCTCTTCACCCGCCTTTCGGGTATCGGCAACCACCCGCGACTACAAAAAACCGGGAGTTCCTCATAGGAATCGACAGGAGGCACAAAGTGACGAAGAGCATGCTGGCAAAGTCGACCGTTGGGATCCTCCTCATCTTTGCGTGGTTTACAGCCGATGTGGTTGCAGACTCCATTGGACAGGTGAGCTATCTCCAGGGAAGCGTTGAGGTTGTTCGGGGCGATCAGACGCATACCTCCGACGTAGACTTCGGCTTTTCTCTGGAGAATTTCGATCAGATCACTACCGGTTCGGACGGGGTCGCGCAGCTCACTCTTGATCCGGCAACAGGGTTCGATGCGACCATCACGGTGCAACCCGACACTACTTTCAACCTCAATCTTGGAGAATCGGACACCGGTAAGACCGGGGCGTTGGAGCTCATGGCCGGATCGGTCGGGCTGAAGGTTCAGAAGCTTGCAGACTCCGCGCAGTTCGAGGTTCGTAGCGCCAATGCGGTCATGGGGATTCGCGGAACGGAATTTGATGTCGCTACCGCGGTCTCCGGTGATCTGCTTGTGACCGTGAGCGAAGGCCGGGTGGAATGTCAGGATACGACGGGCGAAACTCTCTACGCCGAACCCGAGCGCGCTGTGGAGAGCGTGGTAGACGGAGATTTTCACACGTTGCCGGTTTCAGCCGGAAAGACCATCGAGTTCAGACGAGCATGGATGGAAAGTCGGATAACCGCTTTTCGAAACAACGCGCCACAGATTCTCCGAAGGTATTCGGTCCGATACGATCTGCTCCGAACCCGTTTTGATCGCGCCTACGAATTGCTGATGGCAAAGCGGGACGTACTCGACCGGTGGTTTCAGGAGGACCGGCAGCAGCGTGTCGCAAGTCGCGCGCAGATGTTGAACGAAAGTCGTCAGATCGAAGGCGGTCTTCTCCATCTGCGAAGGGTCGACTATGTCTTCTCGCGCCTTTACTACCGGATTCTCGCCATGAGGCGATACTACCTGACGGTCGTCCGTTGGAACGATCTTCCCGGATTTTCGGCCCAGGAATTCTTCCGGCGCGTCGAGAACGACCGCCCACAGATCACCGAAAGGCTGCGCACGGTACGTTATGTGTCCAAACTCTTTGTCAAACGTCAGGGCGGCCTGCCTCTCGAAAGGCTTCGTGACATCGAGGCGGCCGCAACGCCATAGAAGAGTCGGTGCTCGTCACTTACTGGTGCGTCAAGTTAGCGAATCGCGCGATGATCTGTTGAAGCCGATGATTGCCGATCTTCCACGCGGTCACGCCCTTTTGCTGGAGAAGTGGTTCCATCTCGCTGCGCGTCAGACGTTTCGTTTCGTCGAGCTTGGTGCGGATCTGCGCGATATCCGTCAGCAGGACCTCCAAACGCGTGAGATCCTGCGTCGTACTGTCGAACATCGACAGGAAATTGCGGGTGAAGAGCGAAAACCCGCTGAGAGTGGCTGCGATGGTGTCCTTCTCTTCCAGGAGTTGATCATAGCCTGCACGCATGCTTTTCTCAAATTGCGTTACAAAGGTTTCTTCTTCCTGAAAGACCTTCCTGAGCTCGGAGATGGTCTGGTTTATCGTCTTGATGAACGCTTTGATCGAATCAAGCGATTCATTTACGTCGCGCTCGATTCGTTCGGTCAACAGGGTCATTTCGTCGACAGTTCCCGACATCTTCTGAAGCACCGCCTGTTTGACCACCTCGATCCGCGAGGCGACGTCGATGCTGTGAAACCGATTGATGACGATCGCGAAGGACTTAAATCCTTCTTCGAGTTTGAATATTTCACTCACCAGACCACGCGATCGTTCGGTCAGTTGTTCCTTCATCGACATGGAGCGAGCGAGATCTGCGAGCAGCCCCCGAAGGACGTTAGTGGAGCGCTCGAACAGCACCTCCAGTGATTCTTCCGACTGCGCCGTGCCGGAACCGGGGCGTGCGGCGTCACTGCGGCGCATCGTCTTTACCAGTGTGCCGTTGACAAATAGGTCGCGCTCGCGCTCAACTTCGGCGATGACTCCGCGCGCGGCCCCTATCTCTTTGCCGAACACCGTTATGCTGTTCTGAATCTTCTGTGCGACATCTTCCAGCAGCGCATGACAGAGGTCAGGGAGCTGCTGAAAGAATGAGAGTTCGTCCAGTCGCTCGTCGGGAGTCTCAGAGACGGACGCCTCCGAAAGCTCGCGAAGCGATATGATGAGCGGGTCAACCGATTGTTTGATGACTTCGTGAAGTTGGATTTCTTCCATTGCGGCATTCAGCGGTGCGCGAATCTCGGCAGATCGCGAGCTGATCGAGCCGAGAGCGTTCGCGGTTCTGCCGATCTCTTTCTGTATGCTAAGCAGACTCATTTCGAGTTTCCCTTGAAGGTCTCCGAATAGATTGTCCTGAAACTCCTTGATCTCTGAAAGCGAAGTACGAAAGTCGTGGAAGATCCGAAGCAGCTGTTCACCCCGGCCGGTAATCTCTTCGGTGAGCGAAATTGTGCGGGAGGAGAGACGTTTTAGTTCCTCGGTGATGTAAGAAAAAGCACGTCCTGCGCTTCCCGCTTTCAACGCAACCGTCATTGCATTCAAGGAAATGAGCTCCATTTCGATGGAGTCCTCCTTGATTCGGCCGATCACTTCGTCGAGGGACGAGAGTTTCTTGAACCCTTCGTCAAGCGCCGAGAACAGCTCTTCGTCCCGTGCATGCATACGCTGGAATGATTCTGTTCCATTTTCGATGAGCCGGCGCGTCTGTCCAATAAGAGCAGTAATGGATGTCCCGGTCTTCGATCCTCCGCTTCTGGAATGATCCATTGACCGCTGGTCATCCGCCCGCGTGTCACCGAACTGCAGGGCAACCCCACGCGATCGGTCGA
>DATKUF010000247.1:0-6150 GCA_035530755.1 Spirochaetia bacterium
CTTGCCGCTTCCCTTTCCCGACTTGCTGCCGGTGCTGCTCGGAGCACTCGCAGGTCGAGTCTTGGAAGCCGGCTTGTTCGCGCCAGTAGGGCTTGAATTCGCCATACACTCCTCCTCGCCAAAGCTGACTTTTGGCGGAATCGATGACGCCGACGCGTTGTTGGCAAGTTCCTCACTGATTCCGTCAGGATTAGTATAACACGACCTCTCGCATTTTGTATAGACATCTTTGGACTAATTTGGTCATTATTATAGATTTTTCCCACCCTATCCCCATCCGTGGACGCTGACGAGGTTCCCGGTCCGCCGGATTTGGACGAATGCGAAATGCGATGCCGACGACATCATCCAATCCCTGTACCCGCGCTACCCGAAACCGGCAGGAAATGCGTACATTTGGCAAGAATCCGGGCTCAGGGTAACGGAGAAAACGAATGAAAAATCTGTCGGAAAGCGGGTGTCGTAAGCGGCGCGAACGTCTCATTGCGAAAGCGGGCGTCGACTTGATCGTCATTGCGGACCCGCCGCATATCCAGTACCTCACCGGCCTCTACATTTCGCCGCTCGGACTCGGCGGCCGCGGGTCGAACTACCTGTTGATAGACACCGCGTCAGGAAAGACTACGCTGATTCTTCACAGCTTCGTGAAAAGAGGCGAAGGCGCCATTCACGTCGACGATTTGGTCGTCTGGGACGCCTACTCACTCGAGGTTCCAGGAGCGGCGCCGAGATTCGCGCGCGGTCTCGAGATACTCAACGAAAATCTAGGGGGCAGAAGATTCAAAAGCGCGGGCTATGAGGCCGGCCTGCTGCCGTTGGGGACGCGAATAGGCGACGGTGTCGACCTCACGCCCCTTCTTCTCGAATTGCGCAGGAAAAAGGACGAAGACGAGCTCGAGCTGATCCGTGCCGCGATTGGCGCTATCCTGGCCGGCCACAAGGCAGCGCGCGCGACCATCCGACCGGGACTCACAGAGCTGGAGATCTACAATGCCGTCATGTCGGCCATCGTCAAGGAGGCAGGCGACGGCGTGTTGCCCATGGGCGATTTTGCAAGCGGGGAACGCGCGTTCGAGGGTGGGGGTCCTCCGACCAGTCGCATTCTCCGGCCGGGGGAGCTCATGATTCTTGACATCTTTCCGCTTGTGAACGGGTACAAGGGCGATTTCACGGCAACCCTTGCCGTGAATGGCAAGCCCACGAACGCGCAGAAGAAACTCGAGGCCGCGCTGGTCGCAGCACTGGAGGCCGGCGAAGCTATTCTCAGACCGGGGACTGCCGCACGCGATGTGTATCGCTCGGTCTACTCCGAGCTCGAGAAACGGGGCTTCAGCGAAGGATTCCCGCACCACGCCGGCCACGGGCTCGGACTCGACCATCCTGAAGCTCCGTTCTTTCTCCCGAGAAGTGGTGAAACGATCCAGGCAGGCGATGTAGTGACGCTCGAACCCGGGGCATACAGCCGGGCGAAACAATACGGCGCCCGTATCGAACGCAACTATCTCATCACCGACCACGGCTGCTCGACGCTGACGCCGCACTCGATCTCGTTCGCATAGCGCGCATCCGGAGCTGCCTGCGCGCATAGAGTGTCTCCGCTTCGGAAGCTTGACAAAGCTTACTGCGAAACTCATAATTCATTTCACGCCCGATGGGTCAGGGAGGAGCTATGCAATCTTCTAGACTTTACTGGTTGCGAACGACCCTGCGTGCAGGCACCATGCTCGTGCTTGCCGCCGCTACTGCCGCCGGCGCGTTCGCACAATCGAAGCCGATTCATGTCGATTTCCCGATCGGGTCGACGCGAGTAGTCCTTGACGGGTCAGTCGATCCTTCGGGCGTCATACGCTATATCGTAAGCCCGTACGCGGGCCAGCCGCTCATGATCGACCTGGGTTCGCGGCCGGGATCCGTTTCGATGTCGGTGCGTTCAAACGATGTTTCGTACGACGGCCCTGCCTCAGGCGGTGACCACTACCAGACGATCGTCAAGACAACAGGAGACTTCGAAATCGACGTGACCGCGGTGGCAGGTCAGGCCATGGGGCACAGCTTCGACGGCGGTTCATTCTCGCTGTCGGTCGAAGCTCCCGCGCGGATACAGTTCCCCGAGGGCCAGAACACAGTCGAGAGGAACGGACCGACACCCGGCGGACTGCCGGTCGATTACTTCATTCAGGGCCAGCCGGGAGTCGTCATCACCATCGACCTTACTTCGGAAGGCGACAAGGATACGCTCCAGATAACCGGCTATGATCCTTTCGGACCGGTCTTTAAGTCAACGAAGTTGGACAAAGACACCTACGGCGTCGTTCTCCCTTCCGACGGGCGTTGCATCATGTCGGTGGTTCCGCCTGGCGGCGATGCGTCGGTCCCGTATCACCTTCGCATAACGGTAAACGGGTAGGGCCAGGTCGCCTCGTCCGCGGACGAGGTGCGACCAGGTCGCGTCCCTCTACTTCGTCAGGGTGAGCGAAAAGCCGATGCCTCCCTCTTCCATCCGGTAGGATGAATAGCCCGCGCCGTCGATAAGAGCCTGAAGCTCGGCATGGGAGTAGGCGCCCTTCCGCAGAAAGCGGAACGTCCGCCCCAGTATGATCCGGTTCAGTCCACGAATCCTTTGACCGTCCAGATAATCCTCTATCGCGCCGTCGGGAATGTCGCTGCACATGTCGCCGATGATGACGCTGCCACCCGGAGCAAGGACCCTTTTCATCTCCTTGAGCGCGCCGGCCGGATCCCTGAAGTTCTTGAAGGCGGCAAAACAGAGCGCAAAGTCGAAACTCGAATCCGCGAAGGGAAGCTTCTGCACTCCCGCGACGACAAACTCGACCGGCGTTGAGGCTCTCCTTGCGTTTTCGGTCGCTATCGCCACCTGGTCTGCCGAGATGTCGCTTCCCACAAGTCGAGTTCGCCCGAGACGGGCAAGCTCGATTGCGAGATACCCGGAACCCGAGGCAATTTCGAGTATGCGCTGCTCGGACGTTATGCGTTGAGCAAGCTGCCGGGCAAGCTCGCCGAACTCCTCCTGCCGGTATCGCCGCCCCTGGCGGTCATACATCACTGCGTTCCATCCCGTGATGGCGACGTCCTTCTTCCTTCTCCACCACCGCATCGTCGAGGCGCTCTTTGCCGGGACTCCCGCCTTCTGTTCTGTCATAATCGCTCCCTTGTCACGCACTGATGCTATCGGTATAATAGCTTTATGCGTAAATATCTTAACGTATAGTTATCTTAATGATTAAACGAAATGAAGTCAACAGAAACGAACGGGAAATCAACGTCAGAGAAGTCTCTTCGCGCGCAGCTCATTTCCGACCTCGCGAAACTGGGCGAAGTGGCGAGTACCGATGGTGCACTCTTCCACCAGCGGGTGGCCGAAAAGTACTCGCTCGGGCTGACCGACATGAAGGCGCTGAGCATCCTCCTCGGCGAAGGGCCGATGGCGGCAGGAAAGATCGCCGCGCGGCTTGCACTTACCACCGGCGCGGTGACAAGCGTGATTGACCGCCTGGAGAAGCGAGGGTTCGTCCACAGGGCGCAGGATCCCGATGACCGGAGAAAAGTGATGGTCGAGGTGAATACGGCTTCACTTGCCGGCGGGCCAAACTACTATGAGTCGATAGGAGAAGCCTTCGTTCGCCTGCATGAAACCTACACGACAGAGCAGCTCGAGTTTCTCGTCGAGTACCACCGCGCCGGGATCGAGCTTACGCGGCAGCAGATCGCAGAACTCGCACAGGGGCGGGGAGCTCGGGCGACCGCGGATGAACAAGATCGCGCGGATGCGGTCGTTCGCCGCAACCGCGATTGAGTCTATTGTGCGGTACCCTGCGCCCGTTTGCTCTGGCGGATCATAAGTTTGCCCATTGGCTCGAGCAGGACGATGGTGATGCTCGCCTTCATGGTCAGGAAGGTAGAGGACACGTTCACTGTATAGAAATAGTTGCGGCCGGCTTCCAGGTCGAAGTCCGTGCGCGCGGACGTGTCGTTTGAACCGGCTGACATCGTGTGTCCGCCCGGGTCGAGCGCAAGCAGAAGGAAGGTACCCGGCCCGACCTGTCCCGCGTCCTTCCCGTCGACGAAGATCTCAGCCGGCGCCGAAGAAGAGCCCTCGCTCATGGCCAGGTAGAGATTTGCCTTTCCTGCCGGTGGCTTGAACTGCTTCGCGGCTGAATCCGAATCCGAGTTCGCAAGCTGTACGCCGGTGGTCGTCGCACACCCGAAAAGCACGGTCGCTGTGAGCACAACCGCTATTATCGCTTTTGACACCTGCCGCCCTCCTCTTCAGCGTGAGGTCTCTCAGGAGATCCGGTCACCGAGAAGGAGAATGTAACGCCTGCCGGGACGTCCGGCAAGACGGCGCCTCGGCCATCCGTGCGCATTCGCAGATCCTCAGGCAATCAGTATGCGACCGGGACAGGGTCGAGTGACCTCCACAGGTACCAGACCGCGACGGTGCGATAGGGTGCCCATCGCTCCGAATGAGCCTTGAGCTCCCGGACTACCGATTCGGGCTCCCATCCGTAGTTGATTACGCAGGACCGCAGGAGGCCCACGTCGCCGATCGGGAGGACGTCGGGGCGCTGAAGGTGGAAGATCAGGAACATCTCGGCAGTCCAGCGACCGATGCCGTGCATCGCTTCGAGCTCCGCACGGATCTCTCCGTCGCTCCGGCGGCGCCAGGCGGCAGGTCTGATGCTTCTTTCCTGAAATGCGGTCGCGAGCCTGGTCAGGTACTCCACCTTCCTGACCGAGAGACCGCAGGAACGAAGACCCTCCGGCCCGGTACCTGTAACCGATAGCGGCGTCACTCCGCCGGTCAGAGCCGCAACGCGCGAGAAGATGCTGTCGGCCGCTTTGACCGATATCTGCTGCCCGATGATCGCGCGGGCGAGCGTCAGGAACGCGTTCCGCTTCGGGATCAGCCGCTCGCCGGGAAAGCTGCGAATGATCTTTCTCAGCACCGGATCCCTGCGGCTCAAATGACCGCACGCCTTCTGCCACTCGATCATTTCTGCAGCGAATTGAACCACTCGATGAACTCCCTGCGCTCCTCGTCGCGTTCCTTCTCCCGTTCGCGGGCGATCCAGGTGTGGAGCTCGTTCTGCATCCCGTCGGAAAGCTCGCCGTAGGGCTTTTTGAACTCCGGATGTCCCTCTTTCGTGGACCAGAACGCCCTGACCCACGCACCAAGCTTCCGGTCCATCGCCCGGGTCCGTTCGATGAAGTGACCCAGCTCGTTGCCGTCGCTGTCGAATGCGATGTAGATAGGGATGTGGATCTCGCCGCTCCAGTGAGGGTAGAGATCACCGATGTCGGTGTTGTTCGGATTCTTCTCGAGAATGGACAGCTTGATAAGGCCCGCCTCCTCGAATCGCGCGAGAATCGGCAGGTTCGCGACGACATCGAGGCACCAGTCGTGGACAAGCGCGAGGATGCGGATCGGCGCATCAGGGCGTCTCACCGTTTCCATCTCCGCGCCACTCAGCTGCTGCGCCGCGAAGTTCTCCTCAATCTCCTTTCGGTTGACCTTCATGGTGTCGAGGAAGGCCTGGAACGAAATCGCCTCGTTGAATGCCCGGTCGAGCCGGGCAGCTGAAACTTTTGTGCTCATGCACTAAGGGTAGAGTACCGATCTCGCAGAGTCAACTTCGCATGTAGAAGGCGATGCCCGGATGCTGCCGAATCGGCCTGTCGATTTTGCTCCGGTCAGGAGAGGTCGAAACGGTCGAGATTCATGACCTTGTTCCACGCGGCTGCGAAGTCGCGCAGGAATTTCTCCTGGGAGTCCTCGCACGCATAGACTTCCGCTATCGCTCTGAGCTGTGAGTTGGAACCGAAGACAAGGTCCACGCGTGTGGCGGTCCACTTACGTGCGCCTGTCGCGCGATCTCGGCCTTCAAACAGACTCCCGTTTTCCGTCGTGGCTTTCCACTCCGTGCTCATGTCGAGCAGATTCCTGAAGAAGTCATTGGTGAGACTCCCCGGCTGCGTCGTGAAGACACCATGCCCGGATCCTTCGAAGTTGGTGTTGAGAACGCGCAGGCCACCCAGGAGAACAGTCATTTCGGGTGCGCTCAGAGTCAGCAGCTGCGCCCTGTCCACCAGCAGCTCCTCAGCTGGGACCGCGAAGTCGGCCTTCCGGTA
>DATKUF010000248.1:0-4461 GCA_035530755.1 Spirochaetia bacterium
AGGTTACAATTTGGTAGCTTACCTTGAAGTTGCAAGAATATGTAACACGACTAAATATTTATGCAACTTATATTTGTTCGGTGACTTCCGCAATGGCACGGTGTTTGCTAATTTATTGTGCTTACTGTGTGACTCACCTCAGGGGAAGGAGCGGCTATGAGCCAACAAGCGCGCCCGAAACAATACGGACTCTACGACCCGAGCTACGAACATGAGAGTTGTGGTGTCGGTTTTGTGGCGCACATCAAAGGAAAACGAAGTCACGATATCATAGAAAAAGCGAAAGAAGTGCTGCTGAACATGACGCATCGCGGCGCCGTCGGGAGTGAAAAGAACACCGGTGACGGTGCCGGTGTATTGACTGCGCTGCCGTGGGAGTTCCTCGAAGAGGTCGCGAAGGAGGAGCTCGAGCTCGATCTGCCGGAACGCGGAACCTACGCCGCCGGAATTGTTTTTCTCCCATCTGATAACGCGGAACGGGAAGGGTGCCGAGAGGCATTCGAGAGGATCATCGCTGAGGAGGGGCAGCGGCTCGTCGGATGGCGAATAGTCCCGCGCGACAACGCAATGATCGGGCCGACCGCGCTTGCATCCGAGCCGGTGATGGAGCAGGCGTTTATCGCCTCCGAATCCGGCATCGAGGAGGCGGCCTTCGACCGGAAGCTGTACGTAATTCGAAAGAGAGCAACACACCTGATTCGTGGTGGAACGCTTGACCCCCATGACTCCTTCTACATCTGCAGTCTTTCGACGCGCGTCATGGTTTACAAGGGGATGCTGATGCCGGAACAGTTGTTCCGGTATTTTCCCGATCTGAGCGAACCTTCCTATAAGAGCCACCTGTGCATGGTTCACTCGCGATTTTCCACGAATACGTTCCCGAGCTGGGATCGCGCGCAACCTATGCGATTTATGGCGCACAACGGTGAAATCAACACCCTGCAGGGCAACGTCAACAAAATGCGCTCGCGTCAGGGTACGCTCAAGAGTGACCTATTTGGCGAAGACCTGCAGCGGGCGATGCCGATTATCGAACCTGATCTATCAGATTCCGGAACGCTCGACAATGTGTTGGAGCTCTTGCTGCTGGCCGGTCGTGAGCTGCCCGAAGCGGTGATGATGATGATTCCCGAGGCATGGCAGGAACACAAGCACATGCCCGATCATGGCGCTGCAATGTACGAATACATGAGCACTATGATGGAACCGTGGGATGGGCCCGCGTCGGTCACCTTTTCCGATGGCAAGGTGATCGGTGCCGTCCTCGATCGGAATGGTCTTCGACCCAGTCGATACTATGTCACCGACGACGATATCGTCGTAATGGCCAGCGAAGTCGGCGTGATCGACGTGGAAGCGGATCGAATCAAGATAAAGGGGCGTCTTCAGCCCGGCCGCATGTTCCTTGTGGACTTTGAACAGGGCCGGATCGTCGATGATGTGGAGCTCAAAGACAGTTTTGCCCTGGGTCGCCCCTATCGAAAATGGCTCGAAGATCAGCGGATCGAGCTGTCACATCTTCCGGCTCCCCGGAACGTTCCCGGACTCGATTCGAGCACGGTGGTTGCGAGGCAGCTATCCTTCGGGTACACGCTCGAACACCGGTCTCTGATCCTCAAACCTATGGCGGAGATGGGGAAGGAACCCCTCGGGTCAATGGGAAACGACGCGTCGCTCGCCTGCCTTTCCGAACGGCCGCGACTTTTGTACGACTACTTCAAACAGCTTTTCGCGCAGGTCACGAACCCCCCGATCGACTCGATACGCGAGGATATCGTGATGAGTCTCGCAACCTATATCGGACCTGAACGTAATATCCTCGAGGTGAGCCCGGAGCATGCGCACCGGGTACGGCTCGAGCAGCCGATCCTCACCAACCGTGAGCTCGCGCAGCTTCGGGAAATGGATCACCGAGGTTGGCGGACACTCGACATCGATATCACTTACCCGGTGAACAAAGGGGTTGCCGGACTGCGGGCCTGTCTCGATAGAATCTGCCTCGAAGCCGAAGAGGCGATAGCGGGTGGGTACGGGATGGTGATCCTTACCGACCGCGCGGCCGACCGCGAGCGGGTTCCGGTCAGCGCGCTCCTGGCCACTGGTGCGGTTCACCACCATCTGGTTCGCAATGCCAAGCGGACCCAGATTGGAATAATTGTCGAAACCGGCGAGCCGCGCGAAATACACCATTTCTGTATGCTGGTCGCCTATGGTGCAGATGCAATCAATCCCTATCTCGCCTACGAGGCCATGTGGCAGATGGCACGGGAGGGCCGGATCCTCGCGGAGCTCTCCGACGAGCAGATCCTGGCCAACTACATTCATGCCCTGGAAGCAGGGATACGAAAGGTTATGGGAAAGATGGGAATCAGCACCCTCGAGAGCTACAAGGGGGCGCAGATATTCGAGGCGGTCGGAATATCGCTGGAGGTGATCGATCGCTGTTTCGCCGGAACTGCCAGCAGGATTCAGGGGGTTGGTTTCGAAATCCTGGCCGATGAGGCACTTCAGCGGCACGAAGCTGCATACCCGGACGGAAATATTCCGGTCGGCTTCGAAGATTCCAATCCCGGCGACTACCAGTATCGCTTCAATGGCGAGAAGCACATGTGGGACCCGGAATCCATTGCGCTCCTTCAGCAGGCCGCGACCCAGAACGATGTCGACGCATATCGCAGATTCGCCGAGCGTCAGAATCAGCGTTCGCCGACGCAGGCCACACTGCGCGGCCTGCTGGCACTCAAACCCGGCAAACCAATTCCCATCACCGAAGTCGAGCCCGCCGAGAACATTCTTCGGCGTTTCGCGACGGGGGCTATGAGTTTTGGCTCGATAAGCCAGGAGGCGCACGAGACACTCGCCATCGCCATGAATCGAATTGGCGGTAAGTCGAACACCGGCGAAGGCGGGGAATTACCCGCACGCTACAAACCTCTGGCGAACGGTGATTCGAAACGTTCAGCTATCAAACAGATAGCCTCAGGCCGTTTTGGCGTGAACATCGACTACCTCACGAACGCCGACGAAATCCAGATCAAAATGGCACAGGGTGCCAAGCCCGGCGAGGGCGGCGAACTGCCCGGGCACAAAGTGTTCGAAGTTATAGCCCGGACGCGATTTTCTACTCCGGGGGTTGGTTTGATAAGCCCGCCGCCGCATCATGACATCTATTCCATCGAAGACCTTGCGCAGCTCATATTTGACCTGAAGAACGCGAATCCACGCGCCAGAATCAGCGTAAAACTCGTGTCGGAGGTGGGAGTAGGAACTGTTGCTGCCGGCGTCGCGAAGGCGCATGCAGACCACATTCTGATATCCGGGCACGACGGCGGCACCGGCGCAAGTCCGCTCACCGGAATCAAGAATGCCGGACTTCCGTGGGAACTCGGTCTCGCCGAGGCGCACCAGACCCTGGTGATGAACGATCTGCGAAGCCGGGTAGTTCTGCAGACAGACGGCCAGATCAAGACCGGTCGGGATGTGGTAATCGCGGCAATGCTCGGAGCCGAAGAATGCGGATTCGCAACAAGCGCGCTCATCACCACCGGATGCATCATGATGCGGGTTTGTCATAAGAACACCTGCCCGGTCGGCGTGGCGACGCAGGATCCCGCGTTGCGCGCGAAGTTCGCCGGAAAGCCGGAATACGTCATCAACTTTCTCACTTTTGTGGCTGAAGATGTGAGGTCCATCATGGCCGATCTGGGGTTCCGTCGCTTCGAGGAAATGGTCGGGCGTGCAGACATGCTTCAGATCGATTCGGGAGCGCGGAACTGGAAGTCGATGAATGTCGACCTGTCGGCGATGTTGATGACTGCGCAGAAAAAGAACAGCGATACCCGTGTGATCTGCTGCATTCCCCAGGAGCACGGAATTGAAAAAGTGCTCGATCGAAGATTCATCAGTCTTGCCGAGCGGGTGCTTCTCCACCGCGAACCTCTGCGACTGGATCTCCCAATCCGAAATACCGACCGGGCGGTCGGCACGATGCTGAGCCATCACATCACTTCGCGGTGGGGTGCAGAGGGGCTACCGCAAGGTACGCTGCATATCAAGCTGACGGGAAGCGCAGGTCAGAGTTTTGGCGCGTGGCTCGCACCCGGAGTAACTCTGGAGCTCGAAGGAGACGCGAACGACTACGCCGGAAAGGGATTGTCAGGTGGAACCATAGTGGTCTATCCTCCCGCGAAATCCACATTTGTTCCGGAAGAAAACATCATTATCGGAAACGTGGCGCTCTATGGTGCTATTTCGGGTTCCGGCTATTTCCGTGGTCGGGCGGCCGAAAGATTCTGCGTCCGCAACTCCGGCGCAAACGTAGTAATCGAGGGAGTTGGCGACCACGGCTGCGAATACATGACGGGGGGACGAGTCGTGATTCTGGGCCCGGCCGGGCGCAATTTTGCAGCCGGAATGAGCGGCGGAATCGCATATGTCTGGAACGTTCAGAAGGATTTTCCA
>DATKUF010000249.1:0-5142 GCA_035530755.1 Spirochaetia bacterium
ATGTCGAACCCGCGGCCGACCACGCCGCTTGAGTCGTCGGAGTTGTAACTCAGCGCAAGTCTCGGGGCCATTCCCTGGCGCCCCGGCGGCAGGTCAAGCGATATGCTGAACTGCGCGGCGCCGAAGGCCGAAGCTTCAGGCCATTTCGGATCGGGAATGCCTGCGGCAGGATCTGCAGCCTTGATGTCCTTGATCGAGGTGGGGTTAAACTGAAGCGGGTTGGGGCTCTGCGGCAGCGTGAGAACCGAATTGATGAAGTCGGTGAAGTGGTCGGTGAGACTCACCACCACGCAGTTCTGCCGGTCAACGTCGATTCGCTCGAGTCTACGCCACCCTTTGGCGGTTTCGTCATAATACCAGGTGTAAAGATTCGAAAGCTCGGCGCCGGATAGCGTTCCCCTCTGGTAGGGCACCCGCAGGATGACCGGCTGCTCGAACTTCATTCCCCGGGGCAGGAGCCGGAATCCGGCCACAGACGATGTCACGTTCTCCATTCCAGGGTCGAGAGCTGCTACACTCGAAAGCGGCTCGATCGATATCTCGACCGCCTCTTTCACCGCGCCGGCCGGAACTTCGAGGTTTACGCCGTTGCAGGTGAGGACCGTAACTGAATCGGGAAGTGCCTCTTTGCTGCAGCGCGCGCCGACCGACTCTCGCGGTAGTGCTCCGTTCGGACCCGGTTTGTCTCCCTTTACCGGGGCCAGTCCCGCAGTCCGGTCTTTCGCGCTATTGTCTGCGAAGGTTGGCGCGGCGGCCTGAGTGCAGATGAAGATCAGAAGCGTGAGGAACGCGGTCGTTGAGGATCGAACCGTTCTCGCCTCGGCTCTTTTCATTCACAATCCCAGATCTGCCGGAACTATCGGCCCGAAGCGCACGTCAACGGGGTTGGTGATCGACGGTTCGCCCGGCGCGGTTGTAACCACAAATCCGAATGCGCCGTCCGAATAGACTGTCGAGTCGGTGTCCTGTATCGACGCGAACACAGTTCCATTCAATGTGACGGCAATCTCGACCCCGTTGGCTGTTTCGGTCACGGCGGCCCCGATCCTATTGATCTGGTTGTATCCGCAATGGAGCACACCGCCGCTTGATCTCCATCCGGGCCCCATGGCGTTATAGACTCGATTGACAACCTTACCAATCTCCCAATTCCCCGCGATATCGATGAGCAACGCGTAGAAATCCGCGCCGCCGGCCTGTACGGCAAAAACAATTCCAAATCCGGCCGCGCTGTAACCGATCACTTTGTCCACGTCCGCGGCCATGACAAGACCGCCGGCATCCGCCGCGCAGCCGGATGCGGTGCCGAACATCCAGAACGAGTACCCGGCTATACCCTCGAAAGAGGAATCGGCGCTGTAGAATCTGACCGCGATGCCGGAGCTTCCGAGCGCGGTTTCCGGGTAGGGATCGAAGAAGCTCGTGTAGCCGGGATCAGTCGGATGGCGATCGCCGTTTGTACTGTTCCAGGAGGCCGGCGGCGTACAGGAGGTCAGCCCGGCAACTGATAGCACACCAAATAACGCGAAGTAGCAGAATCCCGGAAATACCGGCGCCCTCATGGCGGTTCTACCCTGCCTACCGTATGGCCGTGGTAAGTACGTACTCCACCTGATAACTTGCGATCTTTCCTCCCGGGGCGCCGGTTACACCGACAAAATCATCCTTGCTCACGTAGATTTGAAAATAGACCGGCTGCGCCGTCAGTTCGTAGTTGTGCAATGACCGTTCGCCACCGGTAGACGCCAGAAGCGCCGGATCACGGCCTGCCACCTGAAAGTAGAGTTCGCCGATCGAGGTGTTCGCGGTATCGGTCACTGCGACCGTTATAAATGATCGAGGAGGCACGATCATCGCGTACCAGTCGCGGTCTTCGATTTCGTTGCCTATGCCGTCCCGGAAGTAATGGATAGTTGCGGGTGTGACGAACGTGACCAACGTCGCATTCTCCCGGCGGTCATTGTCCTCGGAATCTTTCGCAACCCCGCTCGCCACTCCGGGAACGTAGTCGGACATCTCGAACTCCCGCTCCCCGCGGACCTTGGCGAGCCGGTAGTAGTAGATGATGTCCATGCCAGGCGCCCGGTCTTCAAAACGGGAGCCTCTCCCTGTGTAGACCAGCATCCGACCCGCTCCTTCCGGCGAGCACTCACGATAGAGTCTGTAGGAATCGGCTCCGGGATCGATGTCCCAGGAGATGCAGATCCTGCCCTCCACGGCCAGAGAATCGACCGCGGGGCGCGAGATCGCCGGATCACTCATGGTTCGCGACAGCAGGGTCAACAGACCGTTCGAGCAGGAGAGAGTCGCACACAGGGCAGTTCCCGCCCCGAGAAGCTGCAACAACTTCCAGACGGTGATCGTTCGGCAGCTACGGATTCTTTCCTGCATCGTTACCCCCATTGGCTACCCCAATCCGAATCGACCCGTAGACGTCGAGAGACAAATGAAGAAATGTTGGATGAAACAGAACGGCGCTGATCGCTACCCGCGTGCCGAGAGCAAATTGGGACCGGCCGCGAAACCAGTATTCGTACCCCGCAATACCGCATATCCCGAATGCCCCCGAGAGCCCGGCCGTTGGCTGGGCGTAGAGCGTCTGTTGATAGACATGGAGGAGGCAGAGTGCGGGTGAGATGCCGAAGCTCACGAGTCTGTGCCGATCAGGTTCCAGGCAGAGTTCGACCGGAAGCAAAAGATCGAACCCGTTCACCCGCGAGATGACCACCGATGGCGCGTTCATGCCGAAACCATATCGAAGCTCACAACCGAATCGAAAATAGCTCATCCAGTCGGCGCCTCTGCGGAATGGCGCAACCGGGACAACCCGAACGCCGATAAAGCTCTCTGCGATTCCGCTCACCGCGCTCTGCCAGGTTCCCAGTGCAGTCCAGCTTCCGATTCCTGCAAGCAGGATGATCCCACCGAAATCCGTGCGATACTCTCTGATGTGTTTTGAGATGCCGAACGCATCATAGGCGTACCGGACAAGATGGGCGGCGAGATCCGACTCCGCATCCGAAAGCTCCCCTCGGGCGACCTTCGAGAAGAACCTCTTCTGCACCTGCTGCGATTCCCGGCTGTAGAGTGCGAGCTCCGATTCCACATAGCTTGCCCCAACTGCTACCCGCCCGTAGAGCACATGCTCGTATCCGTATAGAGAGGCGACCCGATCGGCTTCCGCGGCGGTGGAGACGGTCCGCTTTCCCGGCTCGGTCGGGACCGACACAAAACTGAGCAGGCCGTCGCTGTCCTGTTCTCTCGCCCGTCGAACGAAGGCCTCGGTAAAGCGAGTCTCTTCGGTGCCGACTTCGACAGCTGATTCGGCTGCAACCAGAGCAAACGGAGCTACTGCGATGTCGACCGGCCAGACATTCCGAATTGCCATCAGCCACGAAACCGCTGCGTAAACGGTCACTATCGAAATCTTCATCGCAGGGTCGTCGCCTCGACCTCACCTTCGGGTTGAAGTTCACGAAGACGTCTTTCCACCCGGGCGGCAGACGGCTTGTCACCGGCGCGGCTGTATGCGACCAGCAGGTCGTGAAGGACGCCTTCTTCCTCGACTCTGCTGCGTGTTTTCGAATCGGCGAGCAGTCTAGTCGCACGCTCGAGCACCTCTACCGCCGCGACCTCATTACCGGCGGCCAGTTCTTCCCGGCCGCTCGACTGCAAAAGCTGCCACGATGCACGGGTGGCAGCCGCTTTGCGATACCAGCGGGCCGACTCCGCGTGTTCCCCCAACGCGGAGAAGATTTCTCCCGCCTTCTCGGCGGCACCTGAGAAGTTCGGGCTTTCTGCGGCGAGAGTCGCAAATGCGTCGGCCGCTTTCTGTGACTCGCCGATCTTCGCAAGCGCCAGCGCGTGCCGGTATCTCACCTCCTCGTCACCACCGTTCGACGACTGCATCACCAGCTCGAACTGTTGAACCGCATCGTTCCATCGGTTGTCGCCGCACAGAATAAACGCGAGGGCCCTGTTGTATGCCGTAATTCCCGGTGCAAGACTCACTGCACGGCGGTATTCCGTCTCGGCCGTTGCGGTGTCTCCGCGATTTCGGGCTGCTTCTCCAAGAAGTGCATGGGCACCCGCGGCAAGCGCCGGATCGGACAATGCGCTTCCGGCGAGCAGGGCGACACGCTTCAACGACGCAGGGTCCTCAGGGTTCCGTGAGAGAGTCAGCTGGGCGAGCATCACACTCGCAGAAGGTTCCGCAGGCCAGCGTTCGAGCAGAAGCTCGAGCGTCCGTTCGGCCTGAGGACGGTCGCCGGCACCGATGAGCCGCCGTGCGTCATTGAGCAGACGCTTGCGCTCGGATTGCGAGAGGATATCCGTGCTCACGGAAGTCGTTTGTGCGGAATCCCGGACAGGGAAGCGCGCATCGATCACCCGAAGCTCCTGCCGCATAGCCTGCACACTTCGTGAGATACTCTCGATTCGGGGAGCATAATCCAGGATAGACCGGACAAGGTAATCAAGTTGCTCGCGCCGCTCGTCGGTAAGAACCAGCAGTTCTCCGATAGTCTGCGACATCCGGCTCAGCTGGTCGGTTCGTCCGGCGTCGAGCAAAGCGGATTGCCTGTTTTCCTCGTAAAGATTCCACAGAAGGAATGCAGGCACGGCAGCGGCAATCAGGACGGCGGCCACCCCAACAATCGACGTCGAAACTCTGAACCGACAACTCTTCACGCGACGGTACCCCTTTCGCGGTCTCACTACATGTACACAGCCGGAATGCAGAGGCGATTTCGTGTTCCTGGAAGATTGGTCTGGAAAAAACCGGCATTTGACGGTATGCCGTCGGGGGTGTCATCTTCTGAGGTGCAAACGATCCCGCTGCAAGGAAGGCGCCGTCTGGAACACCTTATACACGCAATTCAGCCCTATCTTCACCAGTATGGCTATCTGGCGGTTTTTGTCGCGATATTCCTCGAGGATTTCGGCGTTCCCCTGCCGGGGGAAACGATGCTGATAGCGGCCTCGCTTGTTGCTCCAGGTGGTACGCTGAATATCGTCTGGGTGATGAGTATCGCCTGGGTAGCGGCCGTGCTCGGCGATAACACCGGCTATGCAATCGGCCGGTTTGGGGGCCGGAAGCTGCTACTGGGAGTAGGAAAGTATTTTTTTCTCACTCCCAAAAGG
>DATKUF010000250.1:0-11924 GCA_035530755.1 Spirochaetia bacterium
TCCAGATATACATCGTCGACTCGATATCCAGACCACGGCTCGGATGCTCGAGCAGGATGAGCGACAACGGGGTTCGCAGCATGGCGAGAAGCAGGCGCTGCTGATTGCCTCCCGACAGCGATTCCGCCGGGGTTTCGGGGGTTCCTTTTATGTTATATGTGGTGATCTTTTCCCAGGCAAGGTCCGTTGTCCGATTTCGATCAATAAACAGCCCGGAAAGGCCTTCGGATAGTATGAAGTGATCGGTGAGAGTAAGAGTCGGAACAAGGCCCTGTTCGAGCCGTGCCGCGGGAAGATAGACGACGCCTTTTCGGCGAAAGGCATGGTAGGAGCGGCCGGTCATGTCGTGGCGGCCAACTGTCACGCGGCCGGCAACCGTCCGGAACAGGCCCGCGCAGGCACTGAGAAGGAGCGCCTGGCCCGATCCCTCCATGCCGGCAAGACCGATAACTTCTCCGGCCCGCGCCTCGAAGTTCACGTCTCGGATCTCCAGCCGCGAATCCTCGAGGGAGAT
Source organism: Spirochaetia bacterium (assembly GCA_035530755.1). GTDB lineage: Bacteria > Spirochaetota > Spirochaetia > DSM-27196 > DATKUC01 > DATKUC01. The sequence goes on from DATKUF010000250.1 coordinate 515, forward strand.
GCGATCCAGACAGATCACGGGGTCGCCCGCGACTGTGGCGGAACGCCCCCCGAACGAAATCTCTTTCCCGAACATCATGGCTACCAGCGCGTCGGTGTCGAACGGAGGAGCTGCCGTGCCGGCAAGCTCACCGTGACGGAGCACCGCGGCCTGAGAACAGAGGGATTCGACGTCTTCGAGCTTGTGAGAAACGAAGATAATCGTAACCCCGTCGACGGCGAGTTTCCGGAGGGTGGCAAACAACTTCAACTTTTGCGGCAGGCTGATGCCGGTGGTCGGCTCGTCAAGGATGAGGACCCGGGCGCCAAGGGACATCAGCCGCAGAATCTCCAGCTGCTGCCGCTCACCCACCGTCAGATCGTCTACATGGGCATCCGGTTCCAGATGAAACTCGAACCTGACGGTGAGTTCACGGAACTCCCGAATCGCCGAACGTCGGTCGGGAAAGAAGCCTGCAGTTCTTCCCAGGATGAAATTGTCGATCAGGGTCAGAGGCGGAAAGTCGAGTGGATCCTGGTGAAGCATCCCCACTCCACGATGGATTGCGTCAGCCGGGGAGCGGACCGTCACCGGGTTGCCGTCCAGTGCAATAAGCCCGCTGTCCGGGCGGATGAAACCGGACAGGATCTTCATCAACGTGCTCTTCCCGGCGCCATTCTCCCCAAGAATCCCCTGGATGGTCCCCGACGGAATAGCAAGACAGATACCGGCATTCGCGTGGACGTTTCCGAAGCTCTTATGTATATCCTGCAGTTCTACACGCATCGGAATCTCCTCGCATAGAAAAATGGGGGCACGGACACCCCGTGTCACGGCCCCCGATTAGACTTTAGAGATTCGGACTACTTCGAAACGCTCTGGCCCTGCATCCCCTGTAAGAGCTGGGGAAGATACCAGATTTGCTGGTCGGTGGCAGTCTCTCCGGCCTTGAGGTAGGGAGTACCATCCTGCAGGTTGAGAGGACCTTTCCACAGTTTGAGACCACCCTTGAGCTCTCCAATGAACTTGTCGAGCGTTGCGGCGGAGTCTGACGCGAGCGCCTGTCCCTTGTTGAAACCAACAGCCGAACTGTCAGGATTGTTTATGTTCGACCAGTCAGGAGCATTCCACTCGAAGTGGGCTTTCCAGGTTCCGTCCATCGCCGTTTTGATGTTCTTGAGGTACGCGGGGCCCCAGTTGAAATAGGGAACGCCGAGGGAGACCTTCGCCCCTTCGTCGTTGGCTTTCGCGTAATCATAAGGAATTGCCCAGACGGTCTTGCCCTCGCCGGCGTACTTTGCGGCTTCTGTCAGTGCTTCGGTTGTATCGATTCCCGAAACGACCACGTCGTACCCGCTATTGAAGAAATCATCGGCTACCTGTGTCGGATCGGAGGTGACTCCGGGAATGTTGAACCAGAAGCCGATCCAGGTCACCTTGAATTTCAGTTGTGCCGGATCCTTGTGAAGGTAATTCACCCACGCGTACCGCGCACCGAGGTAAACGGAAGAGGCGAGACGTCGCGTCTCGGAGTTGATGAGCGGCCCGAGATATCCGATCTGTCCGGTCTTGGTGGTCAACGCGGCGGCCACACCGGCCATCATCTTGCCGTAGACCATCCGTCCCATGATGTTGACCATGTTCGGCAGATCTTTGTAGTTCTTGCCGTCTTTCCAGACCTGGTCGCCGGAGGTCATAATCACAAAGATATCCTTGTGTGCTTCAGCGAATTTGACGGCCTCGTCGCTCATGTCGTCGGAGCTGAAAATCACCAGTTTCGCACCCTGGGCGACCAGGCTCTCCGCGAGCTGCGATGCAGTTGTTCCCGGCCGGTCGGCGGGGTTCACTTTGTCCAGGTAGACCATTTTCACACCGGGCGTATGAGAGACCACATACTGCGCCCCGTCATAGTTCGCCTGGCTCCACCCATGGTCGTTGTAGGGACCAACCATAAGCAGCCCGAAAGTGAATTCTGCCGGGGCCTGGGCGTTTGCGGCTGGCTTTTCGGACGTGCCGCCCGCAACTGCGAGCCCCGTGATCGCAACGAAAAAGCAAAGAAACAACAACGCTTTCTTCATCTGCTCCTCCTGTCTGCTTGTTTGGCGTCATCAGAAGCTACGAAATCTCGGACCGTTTCGTATTTTGATTTCAGTTATCAACGCATTGTAAGCGCGAATGATTTGTGCTGTCAACCGCAATGCCCCGGCGAGTCCCGTGTCGACGCGGAGTCCGACGCTTCCCTCTGCAGTGTTATAATTGTTAGCATTCATCCGCAGGGAAGGAGTGACGGGCGGGTAAATCCTGTGTCATACTGAAGCAATGATCGCACACTTTCCAGACGACCGCTATGAGACGGCGGAAGAAACGCACATCTCGCTGTTCAATCGGCTGACCTGCGGATGGCGCTGGTCCCTGTATTTTGAATATGCGGGAGTGGTCTTCGAAGCGCGCCGACAGGCCGTGCAGGGGAAATACGATGACTCTGCGTGGGTCGAAAGTTCCTACCGCGTTCTTCGGGCGATAGAGCGCAATCGCGGCAGGTTTGACATTGTGGGCATCAACAGGCTTCGGGAAATTTCTTCGGGGGCACCGTATGTTTTCATCAGCAATCACATGAGTACGCTGGAGACTCAGGTTCTTCCCTGTCTGATTGCGCCCTTCATGCGGGTTACCTTCGTAGTGAAAAAGGGACTGACAACAAATCTCATCTTTGGACCGGTGATGCGTTCACGTGATCCGATCGCGGTCGGCAGAAAAAATCCCCGCGAGGACCTCGAAACCGTGCTGACGAACGGGAAAGAGTTGCTCTCGAACGGAGTTTCGATAGTGGTTTTCCCTCAGAGTACGCGGACCCCCGTCTTTTCCCGCGAGGGATTCAACTCGCTGGGCATAAAGCTTGCCGCCCGCGCCGGAGTCCCCGTCGTCCCGGTCGCGGTGAAAACCGACTTCTGGAGCGAAAAAGCGCTTCTTCGAGGATTCGGCCGGATATGGCCGGAGCGGACTATCCATTTTGAATTCGGCGATCCTATCACGGTCAACGGGCGAGGGCGCGACGAGCATCAGGCGGTGATGGATTTTATTGAGTTGCGCCAGGAGCAGTGGCGCTCGCCGCAGACCTCTGCGGGATTATAAGGATTATGGAACTCGGGACTTACCGCAGAGCATTTGAAAAGGTCGATGCCTCACTCTGGATCGAAGATATCGCTCAACTTCGCGGTGAGCTACGAGCTCTGCGTGCCATTCACGGAAACAGGCTCCAACACTATATAAAAACAAATCCGGAGTTCGTAATTCGAGCGGCGTCGCTTATCGAGGTGATCGACGTAAACGAGGCGACGCTTCAGCTGTTCGGGGTATCCGACAAATCCGATCTGCTTGGACCTCTGGCACGGACGCTGGACCTCACGCATGAAGCTGCCATCGCCGGCATGAAGGCGGAGATACTCGCGATAGCGGGAGGGGATTCGGTTTCGACGTGCGAGTCGGTCGCGGTCACACCAGCCGGAAAACGGCTTCACGTGTCGGTCACCGCTCACATCCCGCCGGAATCCGAACCGAATGCGCATTTGATCGCCGAACTTGTCGAGAGCGCGGACAGTAGGCAATTGGAAAGATCGGTGGAAAAGGAACGGTTCGTTCTGCTCACGCTCATAAACAACATTCCGGATTTCATCTACATGAAGGACACGGAGCACCGCTTTACACTGACAAACAGAGCCCATGCTGAGCCGCTCGGATTTAAGGACCCCTCCGGGTTGCTGGGAAAGACGGACTATGATTTCTATCTGCCCGAAGAGGCCGCGCGATTTGCGGAGGACGAAGATCGCATCATCGCGACGGGAATTCCTTTGATCGACAAGGCCGAAACGAGCCGGCCGGATGCAAAGATATTCCGGTGGGCGCTCACTACGAAGGTGCCGTTGCGGGACCAGAATGGCAGGATCGTCGGCATCGTGGGTGTCGGGAAGGACATTACCGCGCGTCGTGAGACCGAGGAAAAGTTGAGGGCGTTTCTCGACCAATCGACCGAGGCGATGTGGGTAGCGGGCGAAGAAGGCACGATTGTCGAGTTTAATCCGAGCGCCGAAGAGCTCACCGGAATATCCCGCGAAGAAGCGCTCGGGTTGCCCGTGTGGCGCCTTATGGGAAGCGTGATGATGCCGGGCCGGTGGAGCGACGAGATGGAGCGGGGAATTGAGGCGCAGATCCGGGAAGCGCTGAAAACCGGCAAGGCGAATTTTCTCGACAAGGCGCTTGCATCCTCCCTGCGTCGTCCGGACGGGTCCATCCGTCATTTTGAACACTTCTATTTTCCGATCCGTACCCGGGACGGGTACCAGGTCGGCGCAATTGCGCATGATATTACCGAGGTGCGAAACACGCGCGAAACACTGCGGCATCTCGAGAACCAGCTTCACCAGTCACAGAAACTCGAGGCGATCGGTCAGCTTGCCGGGGGTGTCGCCCACGACTTCAACAACATTCTCACCGCAATTATGGGATACTGCAGCATCCTGCGTACCCAGATCGAAGACAATCCTGAAAATCTCTCGCTCGTCGACTCGATCATGAAAGCGGCGCGCCGGGCCGCGCACGTTACTGAGGGCCTTCTGATCTTCAGCAGGAAGGGGGCGGCAAGTCTTGTCGCCGTTGATCTGAACGGCGTCGTAGGGCAAAACGAGGAGTTTCTGCGGCGAGCAGTTGGCGAGGAGCTGGATCTGCAATTCAGTTACTGGCCGGAACCGGTACTGATCGGAGCGGACAGGACGCAGCTCGGACAGGTTCTCGTGAATCTTGTGGCGAACGCGCGCGATTCAATGCCCAACGGCGGGCAGATCCATATTCGAATTACCTGCGAGGCCGTCGACGCGGCGGCCGCAACGGAGTCGGTTCGCGCACTGCCGGGTCGGTACGCACATCTTGCGATCTCGGATAATGGTGCGGGAATGGACCCGCAAACCCGGGAGAAGATCTTCGAACCGTTCTTCACGACGAAAGCGATAGGAAAAGGATCGGGACTCGGGCTGTCGATTGTGTGGGGGATCGTGGATGAGCACCGCGGATTCATCACCGTAGATACCGAGCTGCAGAAGGGCACCACTTTTCACGTCTATCTCCCTATGGTGGAAGGCCCGGTTGGGTACTCAGCCTCGGTAGGTGAACGTCCGGCAGTTCAGGCCGGCGAAACCATCCTGGTGGCCGAGGACGAAGAGATGTTACGACGCCTGATATGCAGTGTGCTCGAATCGGCAGGGTACAAAGTCCTCGAAGCTGTGGACGGCAGCGACGCCGTTGCACAGTTCACACTCCACCGGGATGAGATAGACCTTGTGCTGCTGGACGTCTCCATGCCGAGTCTCGACGGTCGCGTTGCGTACCGGGAGATCGAGCGAAACAGGCCCGCTGTCAAAGTCATTTTCATGAGTGGCCATACCTCCGACACCGACGAATCGCGCCATTCACCACCCCCCGATGGCGAAATGATTCACAAGCCCTTTACCCCGCAGTTTCTCACCGAACGCGTGAGACGTGTGCTGGACTCGTAACCTGCCATCAGTGTCCGCTAAGATCTCATATCGCGCGCATCCGTATCGGTCGACTTAGCCCGTCGCGGTTTCGGCGCGAAGCGTTGCCCACGCCGTGGCCAGCGCCTCGGAGAACACTTCGACCGGTTGCGCTCCGGAAATCCCCCACTTGCGTTCGATGACAAAGAAAGGAACCCCGGAAATCCCGATCGATCGGGCTTCCGCCTCGTCACTCCTGACCTCTTCGGCAAATCTGTCTGTCTGGAGAACGTCCCGTGCCTCCGTCTCTTCGAGACCGATTTCGGCGGCTATCCGGATGAGCACCGCGGGATCACCGATGGCAGCAGTCTCGGTGAAGTGAGCGAGCATGAGTCGTTCTTTCATTTCGTCCTGAAGCCCTTTTTCGGCCGCGAGGTGGATGAGCCTGTGAGCGTCGAAGCTGTTCGCCCGACGCGCGCGGTCGAGATGGTACTCGAGCCCTTCGACAGCCGCGAGCGCGCTCACCCTGGCGTTTGCTGCGCGCGCCTGATCGATCGTCATGCCGTATTTTCTCGACAGAACTTCGTCAAGCGGCGCGGCGTCCTCGCGCGGTGCCTGCGGATCGAGCTCGAAACTCCTCCAGGTCACCGAAACCGCGTCTGCGTACTCGAAGTTCGCGAGCGCCGACTCGAGGCGTCTCTTTCCGATGTAGCACCAGGGACACACGACGTCGGACCAGATTTCCAGGTTCATGGCGTAACTCCGAGTAAATGGGTAATAATTTCTCCCGCCCGCGTCAAGGCGCCGCCTCGGGCGCGGTGGAGCGTAACGACGATGGTGATACCCGCGTTTGTCATGAAATGAAGAAGAATCGTCGGCAGTCATTTGCGCCACCCGTCGCGAATCGATAAAACTCGCACAAATAATTTGACATATGTTAAGACATATGTTATGGTGACAAACGTCAAGGAATAATTCAGAACACATTCAATACGCGGGTCAACAACTACGAGGAGGATGGAAATGCTGAGAAGAACTACCGTTCTGGTTGTCATCGTCGCCGCTCTTGCCGCGATGTCGATGACTGTCACCGGGTGCAGCCAGCCCAAAGCGGCCGCTGCACCGTCCCAGACCGAAGCGGCGAAGTCGCCGTTTCAGGGAAGTGCGGACGAGACCTATTATATGGTCACATTCGTTTCCGGGGTCGAATACTGGGTCGCCGCCTTCGAAGGATTCAAGGACGCCGCCCGTCAGCTTGGCGTGAAGGCCGTCTATTCGGGGGCAGACAAGTACGACCTCAACCAGCAGGTCACCGTATTCGAGCAGGTCATTGCAAAGGAACCTTCAGGTGTTTCTCTGAGTCCAATCGATGACGCGGGATTCGTTGAGCCGGTGAAGGCTGCGATGGACAAGAAGATTCCGATCGTTACCTTCGCGAGCGACACGTCGACAAAAAAAATCGCGTTTGTGACCTCCGACAACGTGAAAGAGGGACAGTTCGCGGCTCGCACGATCGGGAAGGCTCTTGGCGGGAAGGGCAAGGTAATGGTTACGCGAAATACTCAGTCGAATCATCAGATCCGAACCAACGTATTCGTCGAGACCATAAAGAAGGAGTTCCCGGACATCCAGGTTGTAGCCGATGTTCTGACGCAGCAGGACACGAACAAGTCCTATACCGCTGTTCAGACGGTCGCGCAGAAGCACCCGGACCTCGGTGCCGTTTTCTGCCCGGAAGGGCCGTCAGGACGTGGTGCCGCTCAGGCGGCAGTTGAGCTCGGCGGAAAAATCAAGGTACTGACCTGCGACATGGATGCGGCGATTCTTCAGATGATACAGGAAGGGAAGATGTTCGGGTCGATCCAGCCCAACGCATATACGCAAGGGTACCTGACCATGATGTTCCTTTACCTTGCCAAGCATCAGATGCTCGATCCACTCAACGGGTGGAAGGAACGGGGCGAGTGGGACCTCTTGCTGCCCTATGTTGACAACGGACTCGACCTCATCAGCAAGGATAACGCCCAGTATTTCTACACGGACAAGTGGCTCGAGAAGCGAGGGAGCAAAGCTTTCGAGGCCTGGAAGTAGGTGAGTTCATGCGTGACCGTGGACGCCTGGCTAAGGCGTCCGTGTCACGCACGGCGGTTTTCGGCGCGGAGGACGAACATGCAGACGCCGGTCCTTGAGGCACGACATATCAGCAAGCGGTTCACCGCTACGCAGGCCCTCGACGACGTGACGATTGCCTTCAATGCGGGGGAGGTCCACGCCCTGATCGGGGAAAACGGAGCGGGCAAATCGACGCTGATGAACATAGTCGGCGGTATACACGCGCCGGACAGCGGGGAAGTGCTGCTCGAGGGAGCGCGACTCGATCTGAAATCCCCTCACGATGCGCTCATGCTCGGCATAGGATTCGTGCACCAGGAGCTGGCGCTGTGCCGGCACCTTTCGGTTGCAGAGAATGTGTTCATGGTGGAGCTCGGCGCGGGGATCCGCCTGATTGATTTCGCTCACCTCTACAGGGAGACTGAACGCCTTCTTGCGAGCTTCGGTTCGGAAGTGAATCCGCGGCAGAAGGTCTCCGAGCTCAGTGTGAGTCAGCAGCAGGTCGTCGAAATCGTAAAGGCAATATCGAAGAATTGCCGGGTGCTCATCTTTGACGAGCCCACCGCGGCGCTCACCCAGACGGAAACAGAGACACTCTTCAGGATTATCGAAACTCTTAAGGCAAAAGGGCTGTGCGTCATCTACATCAGCCATCGGATGTCCGAGATATATCGAATCTGTGATCGCGTGTCGGTTCTTCGTGATGGTCGGCTCATCGACACCGAACTGGTTTCCGGAATCGACCAGGTGAGTCTGGTGCATAAAATGGTCGGACGGGAGCTGACGGACGTTTATCCGGCAAAGAACGAACGAAGCGACGAAAAATCTCCGGTGCTCGAAGTGACCGGTCTGACACTCGACGGAGTGTATTCCGACGTTTCATTCAGCCTCTATCACGGCGAGATCCTCGGATTTGCGGGGTTGGTCGGTTCGGGTAGAACCGAAGTGGCACGCACGATATGCGGACTGTACCGCAGATCGGCCGGTGAGACCAGGCTCGACGGAAAATTGATCGACTTCCACGATTACCGGGACGCAATTTCTTCGGGGATTGTCTACCTCACTGAGGACCGGAAAGCCGAGGGACTGTTCCTCGAGATGAGCGTGGCGTCGAATATCTCGGTGATCGATCTCGACGCAGTCTCACGGTACAAGCTCATCGACCGATCAAGAGAACACGGACTTGCCAGCCGTTTCGTGAAAGAAATGGGCATCAAGGTTGCAGGAGTTGCGAGCAAGGTGCGTGCGCTTTCCGGCGGAAACCAGCAGAAGGTACTGATTTCGAAACTGCTGAATGTGAAACCGCGAGTCGTGCTCATGGATGAGCCCACCCGAGGGATCGACATTGGCGCCAAGACGCAGATTTACCATCTTCTGCGTCGCCTCGCCTCCGAAGGGGTAGGGGTGGTCATGATATCTTCCGAGCTCCCCGAGATCATCGGAGTCTGTGACCGGGTGGCGGTCATGTACGAGGGGACCATCCGCGGCGTCCTCGCCGGCGACGAAATAAACGAGCAGGCGATCATTCGCATGGCCTGCCTCGACGAAAACTGAAGTTGACTGGAGGATAGCACAATGGCGAAGGTCGAGGTTCCGCCGGAACATACGGCACCAGATACCTCCGCCTCGACGGGCGGGGCGAGAATGAGTATCGGGAAGCGGCTGCGAATACTTGGCGGGTTCCGCGAAGCAACGACACTGGTGATCATGATTCTCATCTGCGTTGTGATGAGCATCATTTCTCCCTACTTCATGACTGCAAATAACATCAGAACAACCGTTCTCAGCTTTTCGATAAACGGGCTGGTAGTAATCGCAATGACGGTCGTACTGATCAGCGGCGGGATTGATCTTTCGGTTGGCGCGGTCATGGCGCTTGTTGGGGTCATCACCGGCTCACTTTTTCTTGCGAAGGTGAATATCTGGATTGCGGCTTTCGCAGGAGTGGGAATTGGCGTGGTGATCGGAACGCTCAACGGATTCTTTGTAACCCGGGTGGGGTTGTCTCCCTTCATTGCGACGCTCGCCATGGGAAACATCGCGCGTGGCGCGTCCTACGTGATTTCAAGGGGGATGCCGCTGCCGCTGCAGAGCCTTCCACCGGACTTCAAGTATATCGGCCGCGGGATGATTGGCGGCACCGGAATACCTTTTCTCATACTTCTGTTCGCCATCGTCGTCATCGCGTTCGACTTTCTCTCGCGGCGATCGACTATCATCCGGCGGATCTACTACGTCGGAAGCAGTGAGAAGGCCGCCCGTTTTTCGGGAATAAACGTCACCCGTCTGCGAATGGGTGTCTACATTCTTGCCGGTGTCCTCGGTGCGATTGCCGGGGTATTCTCCATATCCCGATTCAATTCAGCGACACCCTACTACGCCGACGGTGTCGAGATGATTTTGATTTCCGCCTGCGTGATTGGCGGAGCGAGTCTCAACGGCGGCGAGGGAACCATTTTCGGATCCATTCTCGGAATCGCGCTTCTCGCCGTCATTCAGGGTTCGCTGATCCTCATGGATGTCTCAGTTTACTGGCAGCAGCTCGTCACCGGGCTTATCCTGCTTATCGCCGTCTCGCTCGATTTTCTCACGCACCGCAAGAAGAAGCAGTAGAGTCGCGTGCCGCCGGTATTGCCGCCAGTCCGCGCTACGTATACAATTGTAGACGTGATTGAGGCGATGCCATGAGAGAGATTTTCCAGGATGTCGCGCAGTGGCTGTCCGGCGGCGAAACCGGTATTGCGATTGCGACGGTGCTTAAGACTTTTGGTTCGGCTCCGAGGAAAGAGGGGGCGAAGCTCGCGTTTTTGCCGGACGACAACTCCGAGACGGATGCTGAAGCTGCCGTCGCCGGGCGACTGAGCGGCTCGATCAGCGGCGGGTGTGTAGAGTCGGCGATTATCGAGGAAGCATCGGCGGTCATCCGTTCCCGGACCCCAAGAATCATACATTTCGACACGAGTGACGACGACGCGTGGGACGTGGGGCTTCCTTGCGGTGGGAGCATTGATGTGCTCGTCGAGCCAATTGATATAGACACATTCAATTTCATTCGGAGTCTCATCGAACGGAACGAACGTGCGGTGACACTCACTTTAATCGGCGAAGAATCCGGATTGAAGGGAAAACTGTCGGTAGCTGCATCCGGGAAGTCTTCGGGCAGTTTCCCGCCGGAACTTCGCGATGCCGCGCTCAAGCTCGCGTCATCGGCCCGGCAAAACGGCCGCTATATGCTTTCGAAAGAAACTGAAGTGTTCGTCGACATCTTTGCACCGGTGCCCACTCTTGTCGCTGTTGGCGGAGTTCACACCGCGATGGCGCTGGTGAGGATGGCGCGCATCCTCGGTTTTCGGACGGTTGTCGTCGATCCGAGAAAGACTTTCAGCACGGCGGAACGATTTCCCGATGTCGATCTCCTTCTGTCCGACTGGCCGCAGGAGGCGTTTGAACGGTTTCCAATAACCGAGGACACGGCAATAGTAGTGCTCACTCATGATCCGAAACTCGACGATCCCGCGCTCGAAGCAGCGCTTTCCAGCGACGCGTTCTACATCGGCGCTCTTGGCAGCGTCAAAACTCAGGAGAAGCGGCGGAAACGACTCGGTGGGTTCGGATTCGAAGATAAGGCCCTGGCACGGATACACGGCCCGGTGGGCCTTGAAATCGGGAGCTCAACGCCGGAACAGATCGCGCTGTCGATCATCGCCGAAGTCGTTGCGGTGATGAACGGTCAGGACGGTAGCGTGCCGCAGAAGCGGCACGCTGAATCCGTCATACAGAGTGGGCACGCGGCACGGTAGCTGCCGCAAAAGCCG
>DATKUF010000251.1:0-16500 GCA_035530755.1 Spirochaetia bacterium
CGCAAGAGTGTGCGTGTTCAGGTTTTCGAGCAGCTTCGCGACAAAATCCTTCGGGGAATATGGACCCCGGGGACAAAGCTGCCGTCAGAGAACGAACTGCGCGAAGCACTTGGCGTGAGCCGGGTGTCAATCCGCGAAGGAATCCAACAACTCGTCTCCCTCGGACTTCTTGAAACGCGCCACGGCGAGGGTACGTTCGTTCGAACGTATCAGGGTGAGATCTACATGGCTGAGCTTCTTCCCATGCTCGCCTTGCAGGGCGCGGGAATTTTTCACGTACTCGAATACCGGCGAGTGGTGGAAAAAGGGACCGTCTCTCTGGTGGCTGAGAAGGCGAGTGCGGCAGAGTTCGAAGATCTCGAACGACACTATACCGAAATGGTTCGCTGCAGGAACGATGTCCACGCCTTTGCCAAGGCCGATCTGGATTTCCATCTGGCTCTCGCAATCGCCACGAAGAATCCTATCATCGTCAAGGTGAACGACATTATTCACAGCATCCTCAGCGTTTCCATGGACAGCATCGTCACAAATCTCGGCGTGGCTGACGGACTCTCGTATCACCGGCGGATCCTCGATGCGATAAAGATGCGCGATGCCGCCACTGCCGAGGCCGTCATGGAGGAACATATCCTTCGGACCATCCAGCGACTCAAGCTGGAATTGGAGCCTGAGGATGAATGAGCGCCTCACGCTCGCTGACCGCCTTGACCAGCACCGCGCGTTCTGGCAACGCCGCCCGCAGGAACGGCCGCTCGCGGCGTTCCGAATAGGTGATTTCTTCTTCTCTCGCCATTTCGAAGCGGCTCATCCGCTGCTGGTCCCGAAAGCGCATGTTTACCCGGAAATGATTGCGGTTGACGCCTACATTCATGACTATGAACGGATGTTCGCGGAGTCTGAGTCACTGCAGCAGGACGGGTTCTGGACCGCCGAGCCGTTCACCGGGATTCCGTGGATGGAAGCAATTCTTGGGTGCGACATCATCGGCGCGGAAGCTTCATTCTCCACCACTCATCCCTACAATTCCGCGGCTGAGGCGACCGATGCGATTGAGGCTCTCCTCGCCGGTGGTGACGACTCCGCCGAACCACCGAACCGCTGGCTCGATCTCTATCTGGAGTTCACCCGGATGCTGGTTTCCATCTCCGGGGGGCGGTTTCCTGTGGCTCAGCCTATTATGCGGGGTCCCACGGACATGGTGGCAGCGCTCCTCGGCCAACAGGATATGGTCTACGCCCTGATTGACGATCCACAGACAATGCATCGGCTCGTAGAGGCGGTTACCAGCGTTTTTCTGCGTACGATCTCCCTGCAGCAGGCACTCGTGCCGACATTCGAGGGGGGTTCTTCGCTCGGTTTCTATCACGTGTGGGCGCCCGGTCGCTCAATATGGTTCCAGGACGATTTGTCCGCTCTGCTTTCCCCTGACCTGTACCGGGAGTTCTTTCTCCCGGCCGCGCGGTCAATATGCTCAGCTTACGAGTATACCGCTGTTCACCTTCACTCCTCCTCCTTCCATGTTCTGGACGATCTGCTGTCGCTTCCGGAACTGAAGTCGGTCGAAGTGAACAAAGATATCGGTGGGCCCTCCATCGCGGAAATGATGCCCGTTTTCGAGAAGGTGCTTCAGAAAAAGGCGCTCATTATCTGGGGGGATCTCACGCCTGAAGAACTGGCGCAGATTGAGTCGCGGCTGCCCGCGCGAGGACTCTTCCTTCATATCGTCGTCCCGACGATGGAAGAAGCTGCCGAGCTCAATGCGCACATCCAATCATGGGAGCAGTGAAATGCAAAGTGCGAAAACGGCGTCTGAGCTATCAGCTCTCGCCTATCGTCTCCGAAGGAACGTGCTGGAGATGATCGGCGTCGGGAAGGCCGGCCACCTTGGTGGTTCCAATTCCCTGGCGGAAATCGTGGCGACCCTCTATTTCAGCAGGATGCGCTTCGATCCGAAGAACATTCATGATCCGGACCGCGACCGGTTCCTGCTGAGCAAAGGCCACGCGGTACTGATTCAGTATTCGGCCCTGGTCGAACTGGGCGTTATTTCCCGGGACGAGGTCCCCAAGGTCAAGACGCTCGCCGGAATCCTTCAAGGCCACCCGGATATGGCGAAGACGCCGGGAATTGAGGCGGTGACAGGGTCTCTCGGGCAGGGATTGTCGATAGGCGTTGGAATGGCGCTGGGCTTGAGACTCGACGGCCGGTCTTCGCGGGTATACGTCATCATGGGTGACGGTGAACTCGCCGAAGGGCAGCTCTGGGAATCGGCCATGGCGGCGGCACGGTTCAAGGTGGACAACCTTACAGCGTTTCTCGACCGGAACTCGATACAGGCCACAGGGCCGGTCAAGGACATCTTCGAGATCCCTGCGATCGAGGAGAAGTGGATCGCATTTGGATGGAACGTCATCCTGATCGACGGTCACAATCCAACGGAAATCCTTTCCGCCCTTGACTCGGCGGAAAAGGTCAAGGGAAAACCGAGTCTCATCATCGCGAACACGGTAAAAGGAAAAGGGGTGTCATTCGCCGAAAACACCGCCGCCTTTCACAACGGCATTCTCACGAAGGAACTATACGAAAAGGCGCTGTCGGACGTCGACTCGGTGTCTCTCGCGCTTGCCAACGGTACGGAGGTACGGAAATGACAGCAGCGAAAAACTTGAGAGAGGCCTACGGACAGGCTCTTGTTGAGCTCGGCAGGAAAGACCGGAACGTCGTGGCGCTGGAGGCCGATCTCCGCAACTCGACACGGTCGGTGCTGTTCTACAATGAATTCCCGGATCGTTATTTCGAAATGGGTATCGCCGAACAGAACATGACCTCGACGGCGGCCGGGCTTGCCCTCGCAGGAAAGATTCCTTTCGTGCACTCATTTGCGGTTTTCTGCGCCGGGCGGGCTTACGACCAGCTCCGCAACAGCATCTGCGTCCCCAGACTCAAAGTCCGAATTTGCGGTTCATCGGCGGGACTCTCCGACTATGGTGACGGAAAGACCCATCAGGCGATCGAGGATATGTCCATAATGCGGGCACTCCCGAATATGACGGTTCTGTGCCCGGCAGACGGGATTGAGATGACGAAGATGATGGAGGCCTCCGTCGACTGGGACGGCCCGATCTATTTTCGCGTCAATCGCAATGAGCTCCCTTTCGTTACTCCCGAAGACGAACCCTACCACATCGGGAAGATGACAACAGTGCATGAAGGCACCGACGTTGCAATCTTCGCGTGCGGGGTAATGGTTTCGCGCGGGATCGAAGCGGCCAAAGCGCTCGCTGCCGAGGGAGTATCCGTGCGGGTTATCAACGCGAGCACAGTGAAACCGTTTGACGTTGACACAGCGATCGAGTTGTCCCGGGGCGTGAAAGCGATTGTCGTCGCGGAAGAACACACCATAATCGGCGGATTGGGATCAGCAGTTGTGGAAGCGCTGCGATCGGTTACTCACGCGCCGGTTCAGTTTGTGGGGATAGAGGATAGCTTCGGACTGTCTGCCGAGAACTATGAGATTCTGCTTGACCATTTCGGGCTCACTGCCGCGGCCATAATCGGTGCCGCGAGGGAGCTGCTTGATGGCAGAACTCCGGCCGGAAACGGCAGGGAAAAGGTCGTCTCGCGTTAGAGCGGGATTTCTTTACAGATTATTCACACGCATACGCGGTATACCGCATTCGAGGAGGAGATCTATGCGCATTGGGTTTATCGGTTTGGGGATCATGGGAAAACCCATGGCGAAGAATCTGATTAAAGCTGGACACAGTCTCGTAGTCTACGACGTTGTTTCGTCCGCGGTGGAAGAACTTGTTGCTGCCGGCGCTACACGTGCGACATCGTGCAGGAACGTCGCCGAGACTGCAGAGCTCGTTATCACCATGCTTCCGAACTCGCCCCATGTAAAGACGGCGGTCCTCGGCACCGACGGAGTGATCGAGGGCGCGAAGAAGGGGAGCGTCATCATAGACATGAGCAGCATCGCTCCTCTGGTTTCACAGGAGGTGGCAAAGGCTGTGTCGGCAAAGGGAGTCGAGATGCTGGACGCTCCTGTCTCCGGGGGCGAGCCGAAAGCCGTCGACGGTACGCTGGCCATCATGGTGGGCGGGAAGCAGGAGATCTTCGATCGCTACCGCGAAATTCTGCTCGTGATGGGTTCATCGGCAGTCCTCTGCGGCGATATCGGTGCCGGCAACGTGACCAAACTCGCGAACCAGATCATTGTCGGATTGAATATCGCAGCCATGTCCGAGGCTCTCGTACTCGCGACGAAAGCCGGTGTGGACCCGCAAAAGGTTTTTGACGCCATCAAGGGCGGGCTTGCCGGAAGCACCGTGCTCAACGCCAAGGCGCCCATGGTTCTCGAGGGCAATTACAAGCCCGGTTTTCGGATGGAGCTTCACATCAAAGACCTGCAAAATGCTCTCGACACGGCGCATGAAGTGGGAGTTCCGGTGCCGCTTACCGCCGGTGTTATGGAGATCATGCAGGCGCGGAAAGTTGACGGCAAGGCGAAGGACGATCACGGCGGGTTGATTCAGTACTACGAAAGACTCGCCGGTACCAAGGTTCGCCGGCGCGCTTAAAGATGCGTAACGAGGCGCGCCGGCCCGGTGTGGTTGTCCAGTGTCTGCCCCGCACCGCGGGAAGAATTCCCATGGTGCAGGCAGACCTGCTCGTTCTCGTCGCCCTGCCCGTCATGCTCGACGTGCGCGCAACTGAGGCGGTTCGGATGAGCAGATCATTTTTGACTTCAACAGTCCGACGTGTGCGGTCCACAGTCGGAAAAGGAACCCTATATGCGTTTGAAGAACAAGGTTGCGCTCGTTACCGGCGGCGCCCAGGGTATCGGCGCAGGCATAGTAACGCGATTCTGTGAAGAAGGGGCGATTGTTTTCATCGCGGATCTGAAGCAGGACGAGGGTGACGCCCTCGTCAGCCGACTTCTGAATGCCGGCCACACCGCTTCCTTTCTCAGTCTCGATGTCGCCGATGAAGAGAGCTGGAGGAATGCGTACGCGCGCATTATCGAGACGTCCGGACGCATCGATGTGCTTGTTAACAACGCCGGAATCAACATACGCGAGCCGATCGAAGAAATGAGCGTGAAAAATCTCGATACGATGCTGGCCGTGAATGTCCGCGGCCCGTTCGTCGGCATCAAACATGCCCTTCCGCTCATGCGCAAACAGGGTGGTGGCTGCATCATAAACATGTCCTCGATTTGTGGCCTCGTCGGACATCAATACACAACGGAAGCGTACAGCGTTACCAAGGGAGCTCTTACGCTGATGACCAAGGCCGTTGCCGTGAGGCACGCCAAAGATAAGATTCGCTGCAACTCAATTCATCCCAGCACGGTTCTTACACCGCTCGTGGAAACCTTCCTCAAGGACCCGGAAAAACGTGCTCAACGATTTGGAGAGATCCCGTTGGCAAGACTTGCGACAATCGACGATGTGGCGGACGCCGTAGTCTATCTTGCCTCGGACGAGGCGTCTTTCCTGACCGGTGTTGCTCTTCCGGTTGACGGCGGCCTCACCGCCTCCTGAATCAAGCGAACCGAAATGACATCCCGCGAGCGAATCCTTTCAGCGGTTCACGGAAGGCCGACCGACTACGTCCCTGTCGCACCCTACATGGGAAACTTCGGCGCGGCGCAGGCGGAAATTCCCATCGGAATCTACAACCATGACGGAAAACGTATGGCCGAAGCCCAGATCCGTGCCTGGGAGCTGTTTCGCCAGGACGCCGTGGTGGCGCAGTCAGACAACTATTATATTGCTGAAGGGTTCGGTTGCGTTATCGAACAGCCGCAGAATTCCACGCCCCATCTGGTGAAACCTGCAGTGTCTGATCTTGACCAGATCGATCGGCTCCGGGTTCCCGATCCCTACTCGGACGGGAGGATGCCGGTCTATCTGGAGGCAGTCGGCACGCTTCGCGCACACTTTGGAAACGAAGTCGCAGTACGCGGTCCGGGCACAGGGCCGTTCTCTCTCGCGAGCTATATTGCCGGCGGCACCGAAAGCTTTCTGACCGAACTTGCGCTGGTAGAGGCGGAGGAGAATCCTCAACGTGAGAAAAAGATCATGCGACTGATGGGCCTCGCCTCGGACGCGCTGATCGCCTTTCTCCGCGCGCTGCTTGAAGCGGGCAGCGACTTTCTCCAGGCGGGGGACTCGCTCGCCTCGCTTTCCATGATCTCTCCGATGATGTACGAAAAGTACGTGTGGCCTTTCGAGAAGAAAGTGTTTGAGTCAATCAACCCCATCGCCCATGAAAAGGGCGCAGTAACGCTCCTGCACATCTGCGGCGATACAACGCGCATTCTACCGCTCATGGCCGCTACCGGTGCGGATATCCTCGAAGTCGATACCAACGTCGACCTTTCAATGGCACGGCGAATCCTGGGACCGGAGGTCTGCCTGATGGGCAACATCGATCCGGTCGGGGAGCTGCTGATGGGAGACCCGGACAGCGTTAGCGCTGCGTGCGTCACTGCAATTTCCGCTGCGGGGTCCGATCGGGGGCGCTTCATCCTTGGCTCCGGGTGCGAGGTACCGCCCGCTGCGCCGGCTGCGAATCTCCTTGCGATGATTCGCACCGCGAGAACCGCGACGTAGCCGTCTTCCGCACGAAACATGGGTTTGATTCGGCGACGCAACTGAACTGACAAGTTTGACATGTCTCATGTGCGCGCATATTATCTAAACAGGGAACGTGCATGAAGAATATCGCCCTGACGGACAAAGCAAATGCGTGGTCGGGAGACGAGAAACGGTCTCGCGAGAAAATGCGTCGTGGCTGAGATCTTCATCGATACAAACTCTTCTGATTGAACAGTCGATCGACATCAGTATCGTCTCCGGGCTCGATGCAGATTAGCTGACTTTCGCCGGAGAAGCCCCTGGGGGTGCGGTGGGAAACCGCACCGGGACCGGATCACATCGCCATCTGCCCAATTTTTTCATAGATGGAAAATGGAGGTTCTTCATGGGGTACAAGAGACGGCACGGCGTTGTCGCGGTTATTGATGCTCTTGGAATGACGAATGCAACGTTGGAGGTCTACGACCACTTTCTTCAAGCACGAAACGAACTGGTTAAGAAATCATTTCAGCGATGGCCCATTGCCAGTGGTTCGGCCGCTGAAACAAGAAATGAATCCAAGACAAATATCTACTTTCATTCATTTGTGGGAACACTGATCATTGCGGTTGAATTATTGGAATTTTCGAGCGAAAGTGGAAAGGTCTCGTTCCCTACAGATTCAGAAGAATCCGATGCATTGTTTTACGGGATGTGGATGGAACGATTATCATCCATCCTGGGAGATCTACTGCGCGATGCATTGATGAAAGGAATTGTGTTTCGTGGAGCATTGACCGCCGGAGAATACATTATAGATAAGAAATCAAATTCGATTTTGGGACCGGCAATAAATGATGCCGTAGCCTGGTACAAGGCATTCGATTCAACCGGAATCATATTGACACCGCACGCTTCAACAATAGTCGATTACCTGAGACTGCATCGGGATATCTGGCGCTCAATTGTCAAAACGTCGTTGATGTTGAAAGGCGACCGACGTATTGAACAATACGTAGTGAATTGGCCAAATGCTTTTCTGAAAGGCGATGATTCTGAGGAGGACATCAGCGAATCGAATGAACAATTCAGATTGGTTCTTACGCAGTTGGAAATACCAAAAGGAACAGAACAGAAATACTATAGCGCAATCAATTTTTTCAATGAGGTGATTGACCGGAAATTGATCTGACAGATTTGAATCCCTGGTTCGTGCAAGTCGGAAACCAGGGCCCTGCTCCTGTTCAAGGACATCCGCCGGCGATGAAAAGCGCCGACGGGTTGATGGAACGAAACCAGCCACCTTCTGCATCAACGACCGGCGCCGATGTTCGCGAATCTGCCGGTAGGTTCCAGAATGGCAGATGCACTAGTGACGGTTTCTGTCCTGATTGTCATAGTCCCGCCAATGCAGTTGCACCCAGTATTCATAGCTCTGCTTAGGCTCGTGGCGCCGGCTACGATGGTTTTCCTCGTTCTTCCACTGATCTCTCTGCCATCTCTCCTTCTGTTGCATGTACTGCTGTCGTTGCTGTTGCTCACGCCGTTGCGCCTCCATGCGTTGCTGCTGTTCGCGCTGATTCTGCGCACGAATCTGTTCCTGCCTTTGTTGCTCGTGCTGATCGACGGGGTAGAGTCTTATTTCTGCATTTCCCAGGGCGGTGACTGCGGCAACGGATACTGCAAAAGCGATAATGCCGAAAATGAGCACTTTTTTCATGGTATCCTCCTTGAAGAAGATACGTGCGATGTCCATCGAGTTCTGTGCGGTAGCGCTCTTTGGTGTCCGGTTCTATCGATCTCCCAAAAATTCTGGGCAATCCAAACTCTAACTTTGGGAGGTCCGCACACCGGGACCCGAGGCAACCGATAGTGACTTTTTCGTGACTTTCGGCACTAATCGGCGGTCTTCGAGCTCAGGTATGCTCTTCACATGATCAATCCTGAGGAGGAAATGAAATGGTAGTGCAGATACTTTCGCACGTGCCGACATGGGTCGTTGCGGTACTCCTGTACGGAGTTGCCATGGGAATCCGCGCGATGTTCGCGCGAAACGTCTCGCTTGTAGCGGTGTCAATCGTGCCCCTCGTGTTTCTCGGTCTGTCGCTCACTTCCCTTGTCGCATCGATCAGGGCCGTCCCGGTCAGTGCACCGGTGTGGGCGGTCGGTCTTTCTGCCGGGATTATCGCGGGCGCGACGATTTTTTCGGCGCGCATTCTCGACTCGGATGCGGGCGTCGGCCGCTTGCGGATTGCGGGAAGCCCAATAACGCTCGTTCTTTTCGTCCTGATCTTTGCGACCAAGTTCTACTACAACTTTCACATCGCCATCGATCCTTCGGCGGCGAGCAATATCGGGTTCGTATCCACAACGCTCGCCCTGTCGGGCATCAGCACAGGCATCATGGTCGGTCGGGTCTGGAAGCTTTTTGCCGGATACTTCGGGCGCAACGCTCTCAATGCGGCCCGGTAAGCCGGCCTTTGATGAAGGCACACTTCGCCGTTCCAGACCGACGATGTATACTGTCTGCATGAGCCCGGGAAACAGACGGCGACCAGGGACCTTTGCGTTCATGGTCGCCGCAGCATATCTTACGATCGCCGGAGTTGCGGTCGGTGTCATGCTGGATGGACGCGGGGTGCCGCAATTGTCCGCGTCAACGACGGTTGTTGCGGCGCTGGTGCTTCTGTTCGGATTGAGCATTCCAATCGGCGCAAAGCCATGGGCACGAAACGCGAGAAGCCTCGTCGCGACCATCACTATCGATTTCGCACTTCTGGTTTTGATCCTCTTCCTCGCCCCGAGTCCGTGGTCGCCGGCAATCCTGTTCTTTGTCCTGATCCCCGCCTCGTCGCGACTTAGTGCCCCGCTGCGCTACGCAATCTATCTGGCGGCCCCACTTGTAACCTTCGCCGCAGTCGCTTCCGGAGGTCACCTTGTGCAGGAATGGTCGTCAATTGCCTCCATCGCACCCGGATTCATTGCGATCGTCGTTTTTACTGAAAGCTATCGAGCAGTGCGCGAAAGCTCCCGGGAGAGCAGGAAGCTTCTGAACGAACTGATAAGCGCGCAGGAGCGGCTTCGCGAGGTGACGCTCATCGAGGAGCGCCAGCGGATCGCGCAGGAAATGCACGACGCCGTCGGGCATCGCCTGACAGTAGCGTCCATTCAACTCGAGGCAGTCTGCAGGCTCATCGCGAGCGATCCGGCGAGGGCGGCGGAGCTTGCCGCCGACTCGCGGGAGCAGGTGCGTGCCGGCCTCGCCGAACTCCGCCAGGCGGTGAACTCGCTCGGTGCGCCGGAATTCGAACCGCGAAGTCTCCGTCGGCGTATCGAGGAAACTGTCGACAACTTTCGCCAGGGATGTGCCATCGAGGTCGTTACGGAGCTCGATCCGCGTGCCGATGAGGTCGATGCGTTGCAGGCGACGGTCCTTCTCCGCAGCGTTCAGGAGGGGCTCACGAACATCCAGCGGCATGCGGCGGCGGCTCACGCCCGCGTGAGCCTCGCGCTGAATCGGGGCGCCAACGACCGGATCGAGCTGCTCCTCGAGGACGATGGATCAGGCATATCTGATGGAGTCAGCGCTGCTTCGGCGGTTGCGGCTGTCGGAAATTCCGGCGGTTTCGGTCTGCGCAGTCTCCGAGAACGGGCGGAGGCACTTGGTGGCTCGGCAGTCTTCACGCGCGTGGAGTCGGGCTCGCGTCTCGCGGTGACGCTTCCCGCACGGAGACGCTGATGGACGAGATACGGGTGCTCATCGTCGACGATCAGGAGCTTCTGCGCGGAGGTATTCGTACGCTCCTCGACCTCGAAGGCGGATTTACCGTCGTCGGAATGGCGCGTAACGGCAAGGAGGCGGTGGCAATCTATGCGGTGGAACGGCCGGATGTCGTCCTCATGGATATCCGCATGCCGGAGGTAGACGGTATCACCGCGACCGCGAGGATTGTCGCCGGCGATGCAAACGCTCGAATCCTTATGCTCACAACCTTTGCTGACGACTCCCTGCTCTTCGATGCGCTGCGGGCGGGTGCGCGAGGTTATCTGCTCAAAGACGCCTCCGCTGCGGAGCTCGCGGCCGCTGTTCGCGAGGTGCACGCTGGAAATGGTGCCCTCGGCCCCGGGATCGCGATGATGCTGATCGACCGCGTCCGCGAATCAAACGGTTCACCGGCGGCAGCGCCGAATGTCACCTACTCCCGCCGCGAGCTCGAGGTTCTCCGTCTCCTTGCGGAGGGTTTTTCGAACAGAGAAATCGCGGATCGACTCTTCCTTGCCGAGGGGACAGTCAAGAATCGCGTCAGCGACATCCTCGTCAAGATCGACGCGCGCGACCGTACGCAGGCCGCGCTGCGGGCACGCGAGCTCGGACTTCTGTAGACCGCCGGCAGTTCCGCCGGCACTCGCACAAACCTGCACTTTGATTCGAAAAAATGTAGTCCGGACTATAGTTTTTGTAATACAAGTAGCCTAAAAACAACGAACTATCTGATCTTTGCATACGGAAACTATTGACGATTCATATTTCTCGAAACAAGTTCTCTTACAGGTTGGTCCAAAGAGATGACTCTTTGGACTGCGACGTTGCAGGCGGCGTTTTGGAGGTTCTGGCCGTGACCCGAATTGCGCCGATACAGTCAACGCTGAAATCACGATTCAAGGAGATTTGTATTATGCGTTTCAAAAAGTTCCTGGTGATTCTCGCGGGAATCTCGCTCGTACTCGTCGCGCAGAATGTGTTCGCAAACGGCGCGGCGGAGAAGTCGAAGATCACGGTCGGTTTCGTCCCGAGTCTTGCATCGGATCCTTTCTTTCTGTCCATGCAGTACGGAGCGCAACAGGAGGCGAACAAACTTGGGGTGAAGCTTATCTGGCAGGGAGCAAGCGGAACCTATTCACCTTCCGCTCAGTTACCATACGTTCACACTGTCCTCGCAGACAAACTGAATTCTTTTGTTCTCGTGCCGACCGACGCAAATGCGTTGATGCCTGCAGTGAAACAGGCAATTGGAGATAAGATCCCGGTTATCACAGCCGACACGACGGTGTCCGACACGAGCGTGCTCACCAGCCGTATTACCGGTGACAACGTAGGCGGGGGTAAGCTCGCAGCCAACCTGCTGGTGAAAGCGATCGGTGGAAGTGGTCAGGTATTCGTCATGAACGGTCTGCCGGGAGTTACCACCGATCAGCTCCGGATGCAGGGTTTCAGGGACGCACTTGCAGGCAATTCCGGCGTCAATGACGTCGGCTTTCAGTACAGTCAGGATCAGCCGACTCACGCAGCCACCGTACTCAAGGACGAACTTCTGCGTTATCCCAACCTCAAGGGGATCTTCTGCATCGACGATGAAAGCGCCATCGGTGTCATCCAGGGACTCCAGAACCTGGGCAAACTCGGCCAGATCAAGGTGGTGGCCTACGATGCTGAGCCGGCCGAAGTATCGGCTCTCGAGCAGGGCAAGCTGGTCGCGCTTGTTGCGCAGCAGCCTGCAAAGGAAGGCCAGATGGCAGTACAGTACGCAGTCGACGCCGCGAAGGGCCAGACCTCCGACATACAGAAGTCGGTGATAATTCCTGACGTGCTTATCACGGCCGCGAACTATAAGAGTGAGACCCAGTACTTCTATCGCACGAAGTCGTAAAAGTTCACGCAATTCAACACCGCGTCTCGGTCTCAGTACCGAGACGCGGAGCCTGCATAAAGATTGTGATTTTCGAAGGAGCACAACAGATGAGCCGTCAGCAGGCAACCCAAGCGCAGCAAGCAGGGGCGGACGCCGTGGAAACGTCGAACGAAGGCCCGGAGATAAAGCGGAGGACGGGACGAGTCTGGACCCGTACCTATCGGCAGGAGCTTCTCCTTCTTGGGATCATTCTGCTGCTCGTGGTCGTGTTCGGCCTGCTGAACAGCAATTTCCTCAGCGCGGCAAATCTGAGCAATACCGCCCAGGACGCTACTGAGACGGCGATGCTGGCGATCGCCGAAACCTATGTGATCATCACCGCAGGTATCGACCTGTCCGTTGGTGCAGTCCTCGGCCTATCCGGGGTCGTCAGCGCAATGGTAATGGGGGCTCTAACCGCCTCTCTCGGCGGGATCGGCGCATTTGCCGCCGGGTGCGCCGCGGCGCTTGCCGTCGGAGTGCTGGTCGGCCTCGCGAATGGCCTGATGATTGTCCGCGTCCGGATCACGCCATTTATCGCCACGTTGGCAACCCTCGGAATCGCAACCGGCATGACCATGGTGCTGACAAACGGTGTCGACGTACAGGGAGTTCCCCAGGTGGCAGCCACCCTTGGCAACAGCGTATTCGCGGCCGTCTTCACTCTCCCAATCGTTGTGACGATTCTCGCGGCGGTGATCGGCGGAATCTACCTCCACAAGTCGCGGTTCGGCAGGTGGACCTACGCACTTGGATCGAATGCGGCAGCTGCGCGCGGCGCGGGCATTCCCACGCAGAAGCACCTGATCAGCATCTACCTCTTGTCGGGAATGATATCCTCCATTGCCGGACTTCTCGACCTGATGCGCCTCGGTACCGGCTCACCCCTCGAGGGGGTCAATTCGGAGCTGAACGCGATAGCGGCAGTTGTGATCGGTGGAGCCAGCCTGTTCGGCGGCGTGGGAACCATGGTCGGCAGCATGCTTGGAGCCATCATCCTCTCGATGGTGTTGGGTGGGCTCATAATCGGTGGGGTTCAACCGAATTGGCAGACTGTCGTCACCGGGCTTCTCATTGCCGGGGCCGTGGCATTTCAACAGGTTGGACGCAAAGCGTCGGTATAGACCGATGCTTCGACGAGGAGGCGGAATGGCGACAGAACCTTTGCTTAGATTGAGCGCAATTGCGAAGCGCTACGGAGCGGTAACCGCTCTCGACGGCGTGGATCTCGTGATTTACCCTGGGGAGGTCGTAGGCCTTGTTGGCGACAATGGAGCAGGCAAGTCGACTCTGGTAAAAATAGTAGCCGGTACGCTGCAGCAGGACCGGGGTGAGATATACTTTGACGGCGCGGATCGGTACTGGGCGTCACCCCACGATGCGCTGGAAGCAGGAATCGAGACCCTCTATCAGGACGGAGGGCTTGCGCCCCACCTCACTATCAGCGGCAACCTCTTTCTCGGCAGGGAGATTTATAAAGAAGGCCTCCTCGGTAGACTTGGATTGGTCGACAACCACGCGATGCGTACAAAAGCGATGGCGGAACTTGGGAGAATCGGAATTACCAACGTAAGCCACGATGTCGCTGTGGCGACCCTGTCCGGAGGTCAGCGCCAGGCAGTAGCCATCGGGCGGGCGGTGGCGTGGGCACGCAAGTTGATTCTTCTCGACGAGCCGACAAACCACCTGGGCGTCAAGGAAGTGGATGAGGTACTTAGTCTCATACGGCAGGTCAAGGGGAGCGGAGTATCCGTGATTTTCATATCGCACACGCTGCCCCACGTAATGGAGGTGACCGACCGTGTCGTGTCCCTCAGGCTCGGGCGGGTCGTCAGGGACAGTCCCACTCGCGATCTCACGCTCGATGAGGTAGTCAAAGACATCACCGGAGTAGTCAGCGTGCGAAAATGACGCACCGCCCGAGCTTGCTCGAAGGCAGCATACAATGGTCATAACATGCGCCGTGCCGGTGAGTATTGGCTTGACAATTAGCAGCGTTTGTGCTACTTATTTCGTAGCATGCTACGAATAAGATAGTGGCATATCTCATAGTAAGCACGTACCCGGACATTTTTGGAGGAACGAAATGAAGTTTTTATGGACGACAATCTATGTAAAGGATCTGGATGAAGCAATCTCGTTTTATTCCAGCCTGGTGGGGCTTCACGTGTTGAAGCGTTTTCCGGCGGGACCGGGAGTGGAAATAGCCTTCATGGGCAACGGCGTTAACAATGAAACATCGGTGGAACTCCTGGCGGATGGCGCCAAAACCAATATCAGCTACGGTGATTTCGTATCAATCGGTTTTGCTGTAGATTCTGTTGACGAGATGCTGGAAACGGTGAAAAGTCAGAACATTCCCATTCAAAGCGGTCCTTTCGAAACTCCCAATTCGAGATTCTTCAGTATCAAAGATCCAAATGGCCTGAATGTTCAGTTCTTTCAGCAGAAGTAGTGGTTCTGCTTTGGACGTGGCGTGTACGTCCGGTGATTTTGCTATCAGCAACCAAAGGAGTCTGAATGTCAATTCCGATGCCGGGAAAACCCGTCAGGGGTTCGAAAACAGGGGTTCCGATCATGGCCCTGTTTGATTTGCTCGGAAGAACCTGGGCGTTGGGGGTCATGTGGCAGATGCAAAATGGTCCCCACACATTCAGAGAACTACAGGAGAGGTGCGAATCCATCTCTCCTTCGATACTGAACAGTCGCATCAAGGACTTGAGAAAAGCCGAAATTGCAGAGAGAACTCTGAACGGCTACGAATTAACCGTTCGAGGCAAGAAACTCATAAAACTGATTCACCCATTCGGCGATTGGTCGCGGGAATGGGCAAAAGAGGTGTTCGCGTTCGATGGGAATTAGTATGCAGGAACACAACGATAAACACTGCGGGCGACATTCGTTCGGCTTTGCGGCAAGGGTATTCGGTTGGCGAGGATACATCGTCCGGATTGGGAATTGTCGATTTCGTTTCGATTCACCCCGAACGAAAACCCAAGCCTCCGGGGCAGACAGAACCGGAGGCAGGACTTTACCCCTGCCTTGCGTGCACTATCCCTCGAAAGTCAACGTCACCGTCGTTCCTGCGTCCGATCTAATAGAGAGCGTACCCCCGAGCTGTTTCGTGAGCAGCTGCATTATGGTGTGACCGAGTGAATGAGCCGCCGACGGATCGTAGCCGCCGGGAAGCCCTGCACCGGAGTCTTTTAGAACAACCCGCGCACTACCCGAGTCCAGCCGATCGATCCGGAGGTCGATTTCGCGCGGACCATCCCATCCCGGCGGGAACGCGTGCTTCGCCGTATTCGTCAACGCCTCGTTGAGTATCATTCCGCAGGGTATTGCCTTCTCCATAGTAAGGGTCACGTCGCTGAGTCTCGTGACAATAGACACCTCGCCATCGAGGGACTGTGCAAAAATCTCGCGCGCGAGACGCGCTGCGTACAAGCCGAAGTCCACCCGGTCAAACAGATCTGAATCGTAGAGAGACTCGTGAATCAACGCCAGAGAACGGACTCGCTGCTGGGCCTGCAGGAACGGACTGTCGGCGCCGGTATAGTCCCGTTTCATGGCCTCAAGCGAGAGGAAGCTCGAGATCAGCTGGAGATTGTTCTTGAC
Organism: Spirochaetia bacterium; assembly: GCA_035530755.1. Taxonomy (GTDB): domain Bacteria; phylum Spirochaetota; class Spirochaetia; order DSM-27196; family DATKUC01; genus DATKUC01. The sequence continues at coordinate 15,878 of DATKUF010000251.1, forward strand.
TCGGTGATGCACTTCCTTCAGCAGGACCTCTTTCTCCCGAAGCGACGCGGACAACTGCTCTTCCTGTTCCCGTAGGTGCGCATCTCTTTTTTGAAGTCTCGCGACCATCACGTTGAAGCTTTCGCCGAGTTTTTCCAGCTCGACAAATTCTTCACCGAATCCCACGAGCTCGGCGAACTCGCCGTCGGCGAGCCGCCGGGTTCCGGCTTCGAGTGAATTGAACCCCCGCACGATTCTCCGCAAATGAAGCCGGGAATAGACGATTCCGGCGACCGCCGACGCGAGAAGCACAAGCCCCAGGACCAGATAAAGACCACCAAGCGGGGCGTAGGCGAGCCTGACCGGGGTGAAAACCAGAATGTACCAGTGCGGATGAGTAGTCGCCACACCCGAGACGAGATAGCTTCGGCCCCCGTCATCCAGCGGCAGGGAAAACGGTCCGGCGTTGGGGGTTCGAATCCGCTCGAACGAATTCTGAACGTCACGCTGACGGATTTTGACAGGGTCGGTGTTGTAAATGAACAAGCCGAGCTCGTCGGTGATTCTCAACTCGAAATCGTTGCTGTACTCTCGGCTGAGACCGGCTGCGAACTCTCCGATAGCCCGAAGGCTCAGCCCACACA
>DATKUF010000252.1:0-23516 GCA_035530755.1 Spirochaetia bacterium
AAGGCATTGCCGAAATCGCTGCAGATCTGCGGAAACGCGACATCGGGTTTCTCATCCGAATCGGCGACCCCGTGGTAGTGGTTGGAGAGCTTGGCCGCGCGGCTGACCTTTTGGTTTGCGACCGCGGGTATCTGCGCGTACAGCGAGATTGGCGTAACCGGGTGGCGCAGGCATGCGACTGCCGCGTGGTGCAGATCGAAGACAACCTGGTGGTTCCGGTGGAGACTGCTTCGGCGAAACGCGAATATGCCGCGCGGACCATTCGGCCGAAGATCACAGGCCGACTCCCGCAGTTTGCCGCCTCGCTCGACCTGCCGGAGGCGGCCGTACGTTATCCGCCGGGTCCCTCGCAGGCGTTGCCGGCCGGATTCGAAGGGTGTGACACGGTGGCTCTCTCCCGCCGGCTCAACGTCGACCGCTCGGTCGCCCCGGTAACGCGTTTCTATCGAGGCGGCCCGCGCGAGGCGCTGCGGCGACTGAACGACTTCATCCGGGACGGCCTTTCGGGCTACGAGGAGCACCGCAGCGAACCCTGTCTGGACGCGGGCTCTCACCTTTCACCCTATCTCCATTTCGGCAACCTGTCGCCGGTACGAATTCTGGCGGCCATAAACGACGCTGCGACCGGGAACGCTCACCGCGAGCAGGCTGACGCAAGTGCCGCCGCCTACATCGATGAGCTCACCGTACATCGCGAGCTTGCGGCAAATTTCGTGTACTACACGTCTGACTACGACTCCTACACGGCGCTTCCCGACTGGGCCCGCGGGACGTTGGCGCGGCATCGCGGCGACCGACGATCGCCGCTCTACAGCGCGGAACAGCTGGAAGCGGCGCAGACTCACGATTCCTACTGGAATGCGGCAATGATTGAAATGCGAGAGACCGGTTACATGCACAACTACATGCGGATGTACTGGGGAAAGAAGGTACTCGAGTGGACCGAGTCGCCTGAGGAGGCGTTCGACACGCTCCTCGCGATCAACAACCGATATTTCCTCGACGGTCGGGACGCCGCGTCCTATGCGAGCGTCGGGTGGATCTTTGGGCTGCATGATCGCCCCTGGAAAGAGAGGCCGGTGTTCGGTACTGTGCGTTATATGGCGGCAAGCGGCCTCGAACGAAAATTCGACATGGTTGCCTATCTGGGCAGAGTTGAAGCACAAGTCGGCGTTTCAGCGTGGCGATCGCGCAGAATTGTCGACTGACAGATTACCGGTCATCCGCGAGAGGTTTCGGTTGTCCCACGAGAGGGAACCGTGCTAAAATCCCAGCCACGCATGGACAACGACCCGAAGAATCGCCCGCGACAAACGGTTTCGGCCGATCAGAGTACGCTTCAGGCGGCAGAAAGAGCGCTTGGACCGGGAAGCAAAGTAGGGTTCATCAAGAGATTCCTCCCGTTCCTCGGCCCGGCTTTCATAGCCAGCGTTGCCTACGTGGACCCGGGCAATTTCGCCACGAACATTCAGGCTGGATCCGAGTACGGCTACGTCCTCGTGTGGGTGATCATCGCCAGCAACCTCATGGCAATGCTCATCCAGACACTGTCGGCGAAGCTTGGTATTGCAACCGGACGAAATCTGGCCGAGCACTGCCGGGAGCGTTTCAAACCGCCTACGGTCATGTTTCTGTGGATTCTCATGGAGCTTGTCGCTATTGCCACGGATCTGGCCGAGTTTCTCGGGGCCGCGCTCGGATTCAACCTGCTTCTCGGTGTTCCGCTGTTCATCGGCGGGCTCATTACCGCAGTGGTGACGTTCCTTATCCTCGGGCTCGAGCGTTATGGGTTCCGGCCGCTCGAGGCGGTCATAACCGCGCTGGTGGGCGTAATTGCCCTTTGTTACCTGCTGGAGACGATTCTGGATCGACCCGACTGGAGCTTGATCTTCTACCATACGGTCGTCCCCCAATTCAGGGGTCCTGACAGCGTTGTCCTTGCCACCGGCATTCTCGGAGCGACCGTAATGCCTCATGCGATCTTTCTTCACTCTGCTCTTATGCAGGGCCGGATCAAGACCGACGACCCGAAGCGCAAGCGGTCGCTGTTTCGCTTCGAAATTGTGGATGTGATCATCGCCATGGGTATCGCGAGCGCGGTCAACGCGGCCATGCTGATCATGGCGGCGGCGACCTTCCACAAGACGGGCGCAACCACGGTGGCTACGATTGAAGACGCCCACCGGACTCTGGAGCCGCTGCTCGGTTCGGCTGCGAGTGCCGTGTTCGGGATATCGCTTCTCGCCTCCGGGCTTTCCTCTTCGACGGTTGGAACCGGCGCCGGACAGGTGATCATGCAGGGTTTTCTGCAGCGTCACATTCCGGTGTGGCTGCGCCGACTTATCACCATCATACCGTCCCTCTTTGTTATCGGGCTGGGTCTCGACCCGACCCGTACGCTGGTTCTCAGCCAGGTGATCTTGAGCTTCGGCCTCCCGTTTGCCATTATTCCGCTTGTTCTGTTTACCGCCAATCGGTCGGTGATGGGAGCGCTGGTGAATCGAAAACCAACGACCGTTGTCGCTTCCCTTGTCGCGGCGCTCATCGTGTCGCTCAACATCTACCTGCTCTACCAGCTTCTGCTCGGGGGATCCTAATGTTTGAACGGATACTTGTTCCTTTGGACGGTTCAAAAAAGTCCGAAACCGCCGTGCTCGCCGCCGAGACGTTGTCCGGTAAGTTCGCCGCCGCGCAGGCGGATGGAACGCGCGGTGAAATAATCCTGCTTTACGTGAACGAACCGCACGCCCCCCGGAGGATACATGGCGAACACCACCTGCAGGGAGTGAGCGAAGCCGAATCCTACCTCGAGGCCCTCGCGGAAAAGAGCCGCGCTCGCGGATTCTCCGTACGGTGGCACGTGCATGAGTCCACCGAACGGGACGTGGCGGTCGGGATCGCGCTCCACGACCGGGAAATGGACCCCGACCTCATAGTTGTCTCGAGTCACGGCGCAAGGGGTTCAGCCAGACTTTTCACGGGGAGCGTGGCACAGCGTATCGCCGGCGCTTCAGCGGTGCCCGTCTTCATGGTGCGCTCCGATTGGAAGCCGCCGGAGAGCGATTTTCTCTGCCGCGGAATTCTTGTGCCCCTCGACGGGCAGATGTCGCATGAAGCGGGGCTTCCGGTCGCACTGAAGCTCGCGACCCGTTGTCGGGCGGAGATCCACCTCATGCTCATCGTTCCGACGTTCAACACCACCGAAGGAAATGTCGATCCGATTCGGCGGTACCTGCCCGGAACAACCATGCGGATGCTCGACCTTGAAGTGGGCGCAGGAGAACGGTATGTCGCGGCCGCCGCCGAGGAGATTCAGAAACAGGGTATAACGGTCACCTGGGAGGTCTCCCGCGGGGATCCGTCGAAGCAGATCGTAAAGGCCACGCGTGACACTCCGTGCGACCTCCTGATTCTTGCAACACACGGAAACGAAGGTTTCAACGCGTTCTGGACCGGGAGCGTCGCCCACAGAATCTGCTCATATACCGACATCCCGGTGCTGCTCGTCCCGGTTCAAAGGGATGAGCAGCGGGTGGAACCGTCGGAAGGGTAGAGGCGGTGGACCGGCCGACGGCCCGGTCACCGGCCGGGCTGTGGTACTTTCGTCGACGGAGACTTCACGGTGCGGGCTTCGCTGTTCGCGGCCGCCAATTTACGATTGTAGGCGCCGGCGACGGCCTTCAAGCCGGCCATGCTTATATCGCTGTCGATTCCGACTCCCCAGATTGGCTGCCCGCTGCTCGTTCTTATCTGTACGTAGGCTACTGCGTCGGTCCCCGAGCCGGTGCCGATCGCCTGTTCTTTGAAGTCCGTCACCTGAAATTCATCCCAACCGTGCGAAGTCATCGCGTGGACGAATGCGTCGATCGGCCCGTTTCCGCTTCCGGTGATCTTCAGCTCCTGTCCGTCGTAGGAAACCGTCGCGCGGATGACGGTTTCATGGCGAGAACCGTCATGGTCTGCGTTCTGGCGTGATTCGGTGTCGTATTCAAGTACTCGCAGCGGCTGCTCCTGATCGAGGTAAGTTTCCCGAAAGAGTGTATGGACCTCCTCCCGCTGCAGCTCACGGCCCAGGTCATCGGCCACAATGCTGACCACCTGACCGAACTCCGGGTGCATCGCCTTCGGAAGCTCGAATCCGTAATCGCGTGAGAGTACATACGCGACTCCGCCCTTTCCACTCTGGCTGTTGATCCGGATGATCGCCTGATAGCTTCGGCCGATGTCCTGGGGATCGATCGAGAGATAGGGAACGGCCCACGGTGCATCCGGATTCGCAAGCTCTTTGCGAAGATCCATCCCCTTCTTGATTGCATCCTGATGGGAGCCCGAAAACGCGGTGAAAACCAGATCTCCGGCGTAGGGGTGCCGATCATGGACCGTCATGCCGGTCAGGTTTTCGTACCTCTCACGGATGCTGGGAATCTCGAAGAGATCGAGTCCCGGACTGATCCCGTGACTGAACATATTGAGCGCGACAGTTACTATATCGAGATTTCCGGTCCTTTCTCCGTTTCCAAAGAGGGTGCCCTCGACCCGGTCGGCACCCGCCATAAGCCCGAACTCGGTTGCAGCAACACCGGTGCCTCGATCATTGTGCGTATGGAGGCTGATAATCGCAGTTTCGCGGTTTTTCATGTGTCGGGAGAACCACTCGATCTGGTCGGCGTAGACGTTCGGCGTGGTCCATTCCACGGTCGCCGGCAAATTGAGTATCATCGGATTCTGCCTGGTCGGCTGCCAGATCTCCTGCACCGCCTCGCATACCTCGAGCGCGTACTCGATCTCGGTGTCGGAAAAGCTTTCGGGTGAATATTCGAAGCGCACGCGGGTCTCCGGAACGCTGTCCACGAGTGAATTGACAAGCCTGGTTCCGTTCAACGCTATCTCTTTGATCTGCTCCCTGTTCATGTTGAAGGTGACTCGCCGCTGAAGCACCGACGTGGAGTTGTACAGATGCACGATGACGTTTTTCGCACCGCGAATACTGTCGAACGTTCTTCTTATCAGGTGTTCGCGCGCCTGCGTGAGCACCTGAATGGCGACGCCGTCGGGGATGTGGTTCCCTTCGATCAGACGTCGCACGAACTCGAACTCTATCTGGGAGGCGGATGGGAAACCCACCTCGATCTCCTTGAATCCGATTTCCGTAAGCATCTCGAACATTTCCAACTTCGCTTCGACGCCCATGGGGATCGCAAGCGCCTGGTTTCCGTCCCGCAGATCCACGCTGCACCACATGGGTGCACGTGTTATTTCCCGATCGGGCCACGTCCTGTCACGGAGCTCAACCTTCGGAAAGGGCTTGTATTTCGGCATTGAAACCTCCTCGAGATTTTTGCCGCCGCAACGAGCGGCGGCAATTGATCAACCTGACCCGGCCCGCTGCAACGCAGATTGTTGACTGGTTCCGCTGACACGCAGCCGGAAAATGAAAAGGCCCGCTGCAGAGCGTGCTCTGCAGCGGGCCTTTTCGACTTCCTGCTCCAATCAGGAGCACATATGGAAGTCCAACCGGGAAACCCCCGCTACAGACATTGGGCTCAGAGGTAGAGCGAGTAGGCTGAGTAGGAGGCCGTGGGAGTTGGACATACGTACCACGTGTTGCGTCTTCATATATCTTGTGACAACCTAACCGCATTTGTCGGAAACGTCAACCACCTTTCTGCCGGAATATTCCGGGCACGGTGCATGAAAATCAAAAAATTCGGCTGTTTTGTACAAGAGATGCGGGAAAGCGCGGCGTATGGTAGACTACGGTTGGAGGTTCCAAAAATGGCTCTATTGCAGGACATATCCGAGAAACTTCAGAAGGGGAAGGCCCCGGAAGTAAAAGCTCTTGTGCAGCAGGCAATGGACGAAAAATACGGCGCGCGTGACATTCTCGAAAACGGACTCATGGCCGGAATGAACATCGTGGGTGTCAAGTTCAAGGCCAATGAAATCTACGTTCCGGAGGTTCTCATAGCCGCCCGGGCGATGAACGCGGGAATAGAGCTTCTGCGACCCCTTCTCGTCGAGCAGGGGGTGAAGGCGCGAGGCAAGGCGGTAATAGGAACGGTCAAGGGCGACCTTCACGACATCGGGAAGAATCTCGTGAAAATGATGCTCGAAGGGAAGGGGATCGAGGTCATCGATCTCGGAACCGATGTTTCGGCTGATAAGTTCGTGGCGGCGGCAAAGGAGCATGGCGCTCAAATAGTCTGCTGTTCGGCACTGCTGACCACAACAATGACCGAAATGAAAAATGTCGTGCAGAAAATCACCGACAGCGGATTGCGTTCGACCGTCAAGATCATGGTCGGCGGGGCACCTGTCACCGATTCCTTCTGCAAGAGCATTGGAGCCGATTTCTACGAGCCTGACGCGGCCTCGGCCGCCGAACGTGCGCTCGCCATCGTGAGCGCGGCATAGGAGGCCGCGATTCGTTCCGGTCGGTCGCACGCCGGACGGACCCGAATTGGGGTTTCTCTTTCACACGAATGATCAATCGCTGTTTCTGGAGTCTGCGTTCTCCTCGACGATGGTGAACGGGCGGATCTTTGCCCCTTTCTCTTCAGGCTCCTCTTTCAGTTCCTCGATCAGCGTAACCGTCTGAAACGGAATCATCAGATGATCGGCCCGGCCGAAGGTCTTCCGAACCTCGTCCTCGGTTGGATCGATGATGATTTTCGTTGCCGCCGGTACGGTGATATCCCGAATCGAGACGAAATAGGGGTGTGTAAGGTCAAGGATCTTCGCTCGCAGTAGAATCTCTTTGCCTTTCCAGGTGAAATGGACCTTATAGACCGACACAGAACCCTCCCGGTGCCAGCTGATTGTACTTACTTTGCCTGACTTCTACAATTCGCAGCCCTGTAGTGAACTGCCGTCATACCCCTGCGCCGTCGCTGCCGGCAGAGCTTCCGCAGCATTGCTCGTCGATACCCTACTTTTGTGAAGCGATTTTTTTGAATTCCTCGATTGACCACTCATGGGAACAGGTGTCCACTCTTGACAACATAATCAAAGGGGTGTATGAGAGAAACTAGGTTAATGCGATACAAATTGTGCTACGCATCGGGCGATGAGATTGCCTCGGTGTTCAGCGCTTGAGGGGGCGGGATGAACAACAAACTCATGCTCCGGGACGAGGAGGAGCCTCCAGGTACGAAGGGCTCCTCGAACAGTTCGCGCGACAGCGAGGACTCGGGAGAGGTGCCGCTCGCTCACGACCGGCACTCAGTCCGGCCGTCGCGGCGAATCAACCGGCAGGAAAGCAACCGGCACGTTTCGCCATCAACATCAAACAGAGACGAAACATCCCTTGAAGACGCCGCGGTGAAGGCATCGCGCGCTTTCCGCAGACGGATGTTCCCGAATGCTTCGGTGCGCGATTGGAACGACTGGACCTGGCAGATTGCCAACCGTGTTACGACGCTTCATCAGCTGGAGTCAATGCTCGAGTTGAGTCATGATGAGCGGGCCGCACTCGCTGCTCACGGCAGGGCGCTGCCCATGGCGATAACGCCCTATTACGCGAGCCTGCTCGACCCCGGCAATCCGAACCAGGCCATCCGCCGTTCAATGGTTCCGACGGTTCTGGAGCGGACGTTCTCCAGCGGCGAGGATGAGGATCCTCTTGCCGAAGAGCACGACACGCCGGTTCCCGGCCTTGTCCATCGGTATCCGGACCGAGTGCTGTTCCTCGCCACCGACAATTGTTCGGCCTATTGCCGCTACTGCACCCGTTCCCGCATGGTCGGTCAGCGCGGTTCTTTCTCCATCGAACAATGGGAACGCGCGCTTGCCTATATCGAGGAGCACCGGGAGATCCGCGACGTCCTTGTCTCGGGCGGCGACCCGCTCACCCTTCCGGACGATGTCCTCGACTGGCTGCTCGGCCGAATTCGTGCAATCCGGCACGTCGAGTTCATCCGGATAGGCACGAAAGTCCCTGCTGTGCTGCCCATGCGCATAACGCCGAATCTCGTTCGGACGCTTCGGAAGTATCATCCGCTCTGGATCAGCATTCACGCAACTCACCCCGCAGAGCTGACTCCGGAGATGAGGGCCGCGTGCAATCGACTCGCCGACGGTGGTTTTCCCCTCGGCAGCCAGACGGTGCTTCTTGCCGGGATAAATGACAACGTGGAAACGATGAAGGCGCTCTTTCACGGACTTCTCACAATGCGCGTGCGACCCTACTACCTCTACCAGTGCGACCCGATTCCGGGTTCGGCGCACTTCAGAACACCCGTAGAGAAGGGGCTGGAGATCATTCGTGGGCTCCGCGGCCATACGACTGGCTACGCGGTGCCGAATTACGTAATCGACGCGCCCGGCGGCGGAGGCAAGATACCGCTGCTTCCCGACTACGTGGTTGGGTACGAAGGCGATCAGCTCGTTCTCTCCAACTACAAGGGCGAGAGGTACACGTATCCCGACACGCAGTCGAACCGAGCCGATAGAACAGCACTCAACGCCGAGTATTTCGTCGTTCCGGTTTCCGAGCTTCTGCCTCTCGGATAGGCGTGGACAATGACAATTGGAATGACCTACGATCTTCGGTCCGACTACCTCGCAGAGGGGTTCTCACTCGAGGAGACCGCGGAATTCGACCGTGACGAGACGATTCGGGCGCTTCAGGATGCGCTCGACGGCCTGGGCTACCGCACACAGAGAATCGGCAACATCCGCTCGCTCGCTCGCCGACTCGCTGCCGGCGACCGGTGGGACCTGGTGTTCAACGTCTGCGAGGGGCTTTACGGATCGGCGCGGGAATCCCAGGCGCCCGCGCTCCTGGACGCGTACAACGTTCCCTACACGATGTCCGATCCGATGGTGCTCACCCTCACTCTCCATAAAGGTCTCGCAAAACTGGTAGTGCGGGAGGCAGGGATCCCCACCGCGGATTTTGCGGTGGTAAACGAGCAGGCGGACGCCGCCCGGGTATCACTTCCTTTTCCGCTTTTTGCCAAGCCGGCGTGCGAGGGCACGGGGAAAGGTATTGACGGTCGATCGAGGGTCGAGTCGGAAGCGGCGCTCGGCCAATTGTGCAGTGATCTTCTCGAACGTTACCGGCAGCCGGTCCTCGTGGAAACCTATTTGCCCGGCCGCGAGTTCACCGTCGGAATTGCCGGCAACGGTTCCGGAGCGCGCGTACTTGGCTCGATGGAAGTTATCTTTCATGCAGTGGATGAGGGGGAAATCTACGGATATCTGAACAAAGAGGAGTCCGAAGAGCGCATGTCCTACCTTCCCGGGACCGACGCTGCAGCAAGAAGTGCCGAAGATGTCGCGCTGCGATCCTACCGCGCTCTCGGATGCCGGGATGTAAGTCGCGTTGACATCCGGTTCGATGCAGGCGGGACCCCATGCTTCATGGAGGTCAATCCTCTGCCCGGACTCCACCCCGACCATTCGGACCTTCCAATGCTCTGCCGGTATCAATCAATCGACTACCAGCGCCTGATCGGCATCGTGGTCGAGGAAGCGATGACCAGACTTGGAATGTCCACTCATCGATGATTCAGCACCGAAAAGCGACCCGTGTGTGAGACTTGAGCTGCAGGCCCCCGCGCAGATAATATGAACCAATGATCGGAGGCCGCTATTCCCTTTCACAGAAACTGTCCGGAAGGCGAAACTTCACCGCCTACGGAGCGCTGAACGCATTTTCATTTCTGCTGATCTCCGGGAACATCATTACACTCTACGTTCTGCGGCTTGGTGCGACACCTTCGTTCATCGGGCTCATCTCGTCGTTTCCCTACATATCCTTCTTCTTTCTGATCGTCGGCAAACAGCTCGTTCCCCGTTATGGGGTTGTCCGCCTGTTCGCCGCAGGGTGGATCCTGCGGTACCTTGTTGCGATTCCGATCCTGATTACACCCTTCATCGCAGGGCGAACCTACCCCGCTCTCACGTTCGGCATCATTCTCCTGAGTCAGCTCGGTTTCCAGATATTCCGCGGGATTGGCCTCGTCGGACAGAGCCCGATAGTCGGTGAGCTTTCCGCCGGGAAGGATCGCGGCATCTATCTTTCCCGTTTCCAGATAATTGTGAACGGCGCAAGTATTCTATCGGGACTTGGTATCGTCATCGTGCTGAATGGACAAGTCCCCATCGCCCGTTACGCGATGCTCATTGCGATTGGAACGGTCCTGGGACTCGCGGGATCAGGTTTTCTCCTGAGAGTTCCCGAGCCTCCGGGCATACAGGAGGGTGCGCACGCAAGTTTCTTTCGTGCCGTTGCGGAAACACTCAAGCAGAGCAACTACCGGCGCTACATTTCCGTATTCGCCGTCTACTGTTTCATAACCGGCATGATGCGCTCGTTCCTCGTAGTGTACGCGAAAGAGGTGTATCAGACGCCGGATAATATCGCCATGCTGTTGTCGGTAATCGGCAACCTGGGCGCCATTTTCATGGGCATGGTCATGCGCCAGCTTCTCGACAGACTGGGCGCGAAGCCGCTTTACATCATATTCTCGATTCTCTTCGGGCTCAGTATGCTTCCGGCCATCGCCTCGCCGGCCGGTGCGCCCATGGTGGTGCTCATCGGGCTCGGGGGCCTCTTCTTCTTCACGTCCTTCGGATCGACGGGCGGTGAGAACGCCTCCCAGGTTTACTTCTACGGAATGATCAAACCCGAAGAGCAGCTCAACCTCGGCATCCTCTATTTTGTGACTATGGGTGTCGGCGGCGCAATCGGCTCCTACAGCGGCGGACTGCTGCTCGAAGGACTTCAGAACTCGGGCGGGCTCGAAATTGTCTGGTCCTACCGCATCTTCTTCGGCCTGCTCACGGTGCTGCTCGCCGGGACCATCGTCGCGATGGGGGGCCTCCGGCGGCTCGGATCACAGACGGTGAGCGGTGCGCTCGGCGTGATGTTCTCGCTGCGTGATCTTCGCGCGATCAATCTGCTCAACCGTCTCGAGCGAAGCGAAAGCATCGGGGAAGAGCAGCAGGTGATCCAGGAGATTGCCGACTCACAATCCGGATTCCCGGCGGAGGACCTGCTCGCCCGCGTCTCATCCCCAAGCTACGTGATCAGGAGTGAAACTCTTCGTGCGCTCGAACGCCTCCCGCGGGAGGGCAGCATCCGGCGCAATTCCTCGCTCGAGGGAAGAATCACCGTCGAGCTTATCGGCCATCTCCGCCAGCACGAGTTCACCACCGCCTATCTGGCGGCCCGGATCATCGGAAAATGGGGCCTCTCGAGTGGGGTACCGGCCCTGCGGGATGCGCTGTCATCGGAGGACTACTCGCTGTCCGCGCGTGCAATGGTTGCGCTTGCCCGCCTCGGGGACAGGCGGAGCATTCCGCGCATAGAGCTCATTTTACGGGTCACGCGTAATCCGTTCATCATCATTCACGGTGCAGAGGCACTGAAGCTCTTTGGTCATCGACCTTCGATCACGCTGCTTCTCGATCTTCTCCGCAGGGAGGAGAGTGCGCCCTACGTCCGCGACGAGGTGATCTTTGCCGTAGCAGGGCTCGTCGGCATTGAAGATTGGTTTTATCCCCACTACCGGAGATTTCTCGATCAGATGGGAGATGCGATTTCGGTTCTCGTGGATCGTTTACGAAGGACCTCCGCAGGCGAACCCGACTCTCTCGTAATCTCCGGGTTGATGCAGATTCCCGGGGACCACCAGGCAGCCGCGGAGTCTTTTGCGGCCGCCATCGTCGGGCGGGGCACCGATCTCATCCCGGATGTGCCCAACGACGTGCTTGTCCGCGCTTTGCAGGAGCCGCGACTCTACCGTTTCGAGCGGTTTCTCTTTCTGGTAGGCGCAGTGCTCGTATTCAGGCTATCGAGCCCCGCAGGTCCCCCACAGCAAAATCTTGTTCCCTGACCGGCTACCCGGAGCGTTTGCCGAGGCTGATGAGCATATCACGGTAGAGCCGGTCACGCTGATACAGTGCATCCATGGGAACCTGGTAGGCTTGCTCCAGAGTATCGCGGTTGTACAACTCGGCGGTGGGTCCCACGAGCACGCGACCTCCCTTGTGAAACAGGATCATGTAATCTGAATAGCGGCGGGTAATATCGAGGCTGTGCGCCGAATAGTAGATAGTCCGGTGATACCGCCTTGCGTAGTCCGTCAGGTATTCGAAGACCCGTTCCTTGTGCGGTTCCTCGAGGGCAAATGCCGGCTCATCCATCATGATGACCCGTGATCCGTAGAGCAGGCTGAATGCGATGATCGCCCGCTGCATCTGCCCCTTGCTCAGCGCCTGCAGCTTCCTGTCAAGAATGAGATCGAGTTCCAGGGCCCGTCTCAGGTCCTCCGTAAGTGAAGCCTCATCCGCTCCGAGGTCACCGCTTTCAAAGATGTACCGCATCAGTTGATCAACAGACTGATCGGTTTCGAACTCCATGTTCTGGTAGATGAACGACACCAGTCGATTGCGCGCCTGTTCGATTCCGGCGTCTGCTTCCCGGTTCTGGAACTCAGAGGTGTCGTGACCGGCGAGCCGCACGCGGCCCTCGGCCGGAAACAGACGGGCGCCCGCGAGAAGCAGAAAAGTGGTCTTGCCTATTCCGTTCTGCCCCACCAGAGATGCTACGCCTTCGGGAATCGACAGGGTGAGGTGTTGGAACACCGGGGTTATTTCGGCGGTCGTCTCGATCGCATGGATCGATCCTGCCTCATCGTCCTCAATTCTCGGATAGAAGAAACTCACATCATCGAACTGAAGCAGCGACTTTTCCATTGTGACCGTCCTGTTCGGGGAATATCGGGAATCAAGGTCAGCGCGAATCACGGCCTCTGTTCACGACTGCGAGCGACTGCTTTTCGCTTTTCCCGGTACTCCGGTATCGTGTCCATGGGTGGCCGTTCCTCTTCTGCGATAGTAAACTCCACGGTTTCAAACACCTGGTCATGCACCTGAAACTGCCGGAGTATCGTACTCAATGCCGGCAGGTCCGGAACTATCCCGAGGGATTGAATGCGGCTGAGAAAAGTTTGAAGTATTCCGAACGACATTTTTCCGAGGCTGCGCGTCTCCTGGTTCCGGTGCACCCGTTGATCGAGGTCGGTTTGCGCGAACGCGGCCATTCCCCATCTCTGGTAGACATCGATCAGGTGGGAGGTTTCCACGCCGTAACCGATCGGAAAGTGGATCGATTCGAGCACGGTACGCCGCACCGCATATTCGCCTGAAAGCGGCTGTATGATCGCCGAGAGTTCCGGGAAAAAAAGGGAAAACAGAGGGCGGATCAGGATCTCCGTGACGCGGCCACCGCCGGAGGGTCGGACACCCTGGGAAAAGGCGAGCGGCCTGTCGTAAAACGCCTTTGTGTACATGATTTCCGGACGCGAAATAAGTGGAGCCACGAGTCCGTACACGAATCGCGGATGAATATTCTTGATGTCGGCGTCGATGTACACGATGATGTCGCCATTCAGCTGATAAATGGCCTTCCAGAGGTTTTCGCCTTTCCCTCGTTTTCGATCCAGATTGGGAAGGATGTCGGACGCGAGAAAAACTTCGGCTCCGAATGAGCTCGCGACATCCCGCGTTCTATCCGTCGACCCGGAATCGATGATTGCTATCTCATCGATGAGCGGATAACGGTGCATGAGCTCGGACTTGAAAATTACCACTTCTTTGCCGATGGTACGTTCTTCGTTGAGCGTAGGAATGCAGAGTGAAATGGTGATTCCCTGGCGCTCCTTGGCTTCGACAAGTGCCCGCAGATCGCGAAATTGCGAGTGGTGGAATGTGTTGGTTTTGAGCCAGTTATCCAGGTTCATCATCACAGTATCCTTGATCTATAGCGAGAATCAGTCCGACGAGCTGAGCCATCCCTTTGGCAATAGGCGCGATTTCGACACGCTCGTTTTCCTCGCCGGTGTATTCGCCATCGGTTATCCCGATGGTAACGGCCGGAATGCTTTGGTCGATAAACGCGGACAGTTCCGACGTGCTCGGTGAAATTCGCGGATTTACCTGGAGAGCCTTCATGATCTCGCGTGTGCGTGCGGCCAACGGGTGGGCGAACGCGACCCCTCCCGGATCCCGGCGCGCGAACACGCTCACCCACACTTCGGCGCCGCTTTGCGAAGAGACTTCAGCGGTAATATCGGCGATCTGCTCGCCGAGCCGTCGAACGATGGCACCCGACTCGCTCCGAACCTCGAATTGAAGTGCCCCCTGCGTTGGAATGGCGTTCGACGAGGAGCCCGCCTGTACCGAATTGAATACGACGGTGGTACGCGGACGGCGCGGAATCGGAATCTCCACGATGCGATTGATGACCTCGTTGATATTGACGATCGCGCCACTCGCGCCGAACCGGGACCAGTCATACTCTTCCGGGACGCGGCAGCTGATTTCGCCGCGGATGACGCCGAGTGAAGAGTAGGAGAGCCTGCCGAGCTTCACTCCCTCCAGGCAGATTCCGGTGGAGATGAGCAGCTCCTTGTTGTTCAGGAAGAAACGGATTCCCTCAATGTTGCCTTTGCCGAGGCTTCTGGCCGAGCCCATGAGTACCAGGTTGGACCGGAGCTCGACGCCAAGCTGTTCGAGAATAAGGGGAAGAGTTGCGACAGCCGCGACACCCAGACTATTGTCGCCGATCCCGGCGCCGAGCACGTATTCCGGCTGTACGGTAATTGTATGATCAACTTTCTGTGAAAACGCCGTATCCAGGTGCGCAACCACCAGGATGTTTCGCTCTCCGACGGTTCCTGGAAGAATTCCCAGGGCGTTACCGACCTCATCGGTCGACGTATTCTGCAATTGATACTCGCTGAACCGTTCGAGCAGAAACTCCATCCGGCGCCCCTCTTCAAACGTGGGCGCAGGTATCTCGGAAATCATCACGAGATTGGCGAGGATAATCTCCATGAGGTCGCCGATCTGCTTTTCATACTGCGGCAGACGATCGAGTATGTGTTGAAACGTGTTTTCCATACGCGGCTTGTTGCCCGGGACCCCCCGGGTGCAACACGATATCTTACAGGAGTTTGGCGATCCTATCAAGGAAATCTCTCGATATTTCCTATCAAAAGAGTCCCTGCTATTGATTTTATTAATGTTATCTATTTATATTATTCACAAATGTCGTGTTCTATCCTGTGAAAAAGAGCGGAGCCCGACATCGAGGTGTACAACATGAACTATCGCATCAGCAAATGTCCCGCCTGCGGGAACGGCGAATTTGAAATTACGCGGCTTCGCTGCACGAGCTGTGGAACTTCCGTCGAGGGCAGTTTTGCCCAATCCCGGCTTGCAAGCCTCTCAGATGATCACCTGCATTTTGTCGAAATTTTCATGAAATGCCGGGGCAACATCAAAGACGTCGAAAAGGAGCTCGGCGTGTCATATCCTACCGTGCGGGGACGGCTCGACCGCGTCATCCACGCGATGGGCTTTGGGAACGCCGATTCCAAACGAACCCGGCGTGATATTCTCGAGAGCCTCGAGAAGAACGAATTGACCCCCGACGATGCCGTCAAGGCACTCAAAGAGCTTCAGTAAACGGTCACAGGGAGCGGGACATGAATGAAGAGCGAACGATGATTCTGAAGATGCTGAAAGACGGAAAGATCACCCTCGAAGAGGCCGATGCGCTTATGGAGGTCATCGACGACCTGGAGCGACAGCCCGAGGGACGTTCAGACTCCGGCCCTGCGGCCGCCACATCCGGGAGCAGCGATGAAGGCCCGAAGGCGGGGCGAGGTGACGAGTGGTGGGATCGGCTTTTCACACGCGGGCCCGACATCGACTTCTCAGACCTGAATCGTACGTTCAAGGAAACCGTCGGCTCGATCCAGGCGAGCGTCGAACAGGCGGTCGCGGGAATCGGCAATCTGAACCTCGCGGCCGAAATCAACCGCGCGCTCGGCAACATCAAAGCCGAATGTGTTCAAGAGGCCACCGCACCCGAGTCCGACGCAGCGGTTCTGAGACTCAAGAATCGGTGGGGCGATATCCGCATTGTCGGGGACGACAGCACCGCCGTGCGAGTCCGTGCCCATTGTACCGCCTGGGGAGGAAGTCAGTCGGACGCGGAGGCCAACCTTTCCCACATCAAAATCGAGTTCGAGAGTCAGGGCGAAACTCTGGTCCTTTCGACGGAAAAAAAGCGTCAGGGTATCTTCGATCGGATTCGGATTGACTACGAGGTCACCGTTCCCCGGGGCACCGCAGTCAGTCTCGGCACCGCCAGCGGCGACATATCGGTTCTCGATGTCGCGGCATCGGTAAGCGTTGCCAGCCTCTCCGGGAGCATCCGTGCGCAGAACATAGCCGGTACGCAGCGCTATCTGACAAAAAGCGGCGACATCGAGCTCGAAATGATCGACGGGGAGGTGAAGGCAAACTCGATGAGCGGAGATGTTCGGGTTCAGCTTCGTCATGATGCGGCCTTTCGCGTGGCCGTCGACAGCATTACCGGTAAGATCGTATGCTCACTGGCGCTGGAGAAGCAAACGGCCGCGAAGGGCCGACTCGAGGGGACCTTGAACGGTGGAACCCGGATGCTTTCAATACGCACGGCCAGCGGAGATATCAGTCTCACTACTATTTGACTTTGTCAGGACGCGCTCGTATGATGAAAGGGTATTTTCATCACCCATCATAACAAACCGGACAGTCAAGGAGCGAAGAATGGCAAATCTGACGAGCAAGTACATGGGTATTACCCTTTCCAATCCCCTTGTCGTGGGCGCTTGCAGCCTCACCGGCAATATGGATCAGATACGTAAAATCGAAGATGCGGGGGCGGGGGCTTTTGTAATCAAGTCACTGTTCGAAGAGCAGATCCAGCTGGAGAAGTTCCGGATGGAAGAGGACATGCATCTGTACGATGACTGGCACGCTGAAATGCAGTCGATTTTTCCCGATACTACTCACGGAGGGCCCGACGAGCACCTGATGTGGGTCCGCAAGGCCAAGGAGGCGGCGGGGATTCCCGTGATCGCCAGCCTCAATGCGTTGAGCGAAGAGACGTGGGTCGACTGGGCCGCGAAGCTCGAGGAAACAGGCGTCGATGGTCTGGAGCTGAACTTCTTTGCGCTGCCCGTCGACCCGAAACAGACCGGGCGGGAAATAGAGGATGCACAGATTGCCATTCTCAAAAAGGTGGCCGCGAAGGTCAAGATTCCGGTTTCCGCGAAACTCAGCGCGTTCTATACCAGTCCGCTCGAAGTTATCACGCGAATGGATAAGGCCGGCGTCGCGGGATTCGTTCTTTTCAACCGGATGTTCCACCCCAGTTTCGACGTCGACAAAGAGTCGGAAGACTACCCATTTAATCTTTCCAGCAGCGGCGACCATCTCATGGGGCTGCGTTTCGCGGGTCTCCTTTCGGGTCACATCAAAGGAAGCATATGCGCGTCCAACGGCATCCACACCGGCCAGGACGCAATCGAGGTTCTGCTCTCCGGCGCCGATGTCTTCCAATGCGTCAGCACGCTCTACATGAACGACGTCTCGGTCATCAAGAAGATTCTCGGCGATGTGGACGCGTGGATGGACCGGAAGGGATACAAATCGATGTCTGATTTCCGCGGCAAGTTGAGCGCCGCCTCGACATCGGACAAATGGACCTTCAAGCGTGCGCAGTACGTCCGAATGCTGCTGAACGCGGACAAGTATCTGAAACGACCCAAAGTCATCTGAGCCGCTGGAGCCTGAGTAACATGACAATTAGAAAGGACAAGTTCGGCGAAGCGCCTGACGGCATGGCCGTGGAGCGGTTCACGCTGGAAAACAGCCACGGCGTCTGCGTCCAGGTCATGACCTATGGCGCAATCATGCTCTCGTGCAAGACAGTCGGGCGTGACGGGAAATCGGATGAGATTACCCTCGGTTTCGACGGCCTGGCTCAATATCTGGAGCGACATCCCTTCTTTGGCGCCACGGTCGGCAGGGTTGCGAACCGGATCGCCCGCGGCAGCTTTACCGTCGATGGAAAGAGTTACCAGGTTGCGACGAATGACGGACCGAACCACCTGCACGGTGGTGTGCGCGGTTTCGATAAGCAGATCTGGCAGGCCGAAGGTTTCGGAAATCCCGAGGACGCGGGCGTGGTATTCCGACGTCAGAGCCCCGCAGGTGAGGAAAACTATCCGGGAACGCTTCGCGTCGAAGTGACCTACACGCTCAACGAGAAAAGCGAACTCATCCTCGACTACGTGGCGACTTCCGACCGCGCGACCCCGGTAAACCTGACCAACCACGCCTACTGGAATCTCAATGGCTCGGCAGGTGGTCCGATTCTCGACCATGTGCTTTCAATCGCTGCGGAGCGCTATCTTCCGGTCGACGCCACGAGCATTCCAACCGGAGAGATCGCGCGCGTAGAGGGAACAGCGATGGACTTCCGCGTGCCGAAGGAGATTGGCCGGGATATCGCGCAGGTCGCCGGCGGTTATGACCATTGCTACGTTCTCGGCGGACCCGGTGCCGCGCCTCGGCCGAGCAGTATCGAAACGGGCGATCTTACCGGGACGCTTCGCGATGCGGCATCCGTGGTTCATCCCGGCAGCGGGCGCAGAATTGACGTGTCAACCACGATGCCCGCGATTCAGCTGTATACAGGAAACAAGCTCGAGGGAGCGAAGGGTTCACAAGGGCGTCTGTTTCACACGCACGATGCCCTATGTCTGGAAACCGAATACTACCCGGATGCGGTCAACCGTCCATCCTTTCCTTCGACGCTGCTGCGGCCGAATCAGACCTACCGCCATCGGACCATCTATCGTTTCTCGGTAGTGTAGATTCGACGTCGCCTGCCGCTCTCGTGCGCGTCCCGTCTAGTGGATCAGCGCCGAGAGCGGTTCGTCGGGGTCGGCAAGGCTCCGCTCCATTCCCGAAAGATCAACGCGCTGCTGTATCATGAACCGCAGAGGACCGAAATCGGCTTCAGGCCAATTGACCGCGAGGAAGGCTACAAGACGCCCTTTTCGGAGGCTAAGCGTCACAAAGCGGTTCTCCGCGGGGATATCTCGCAAGAGATACCGGTCTGCCGGAGCAGGGTCACCGGCGAATTCGATATGCATGTCAAACAGATCGGACCAGACATAGGTGAGCAGATCGTAGCTGCGTTCCAAACCTGCCATGTTTGTGCCCGCAAGTAATCCGGTGTATTCGGCCTGACCGTAGTGCTCAACGCGTCGGATACGCGAAAAGAACGGATCCGGAAAACGGGCTATGTCCCCGGCGGCGAATACACCCACGGCGGGCTCGCCGCCGTTGTACCGGGCCTGCATGTTTGCGTCGACGATTACTCCGTCGTCGACGAGCAGGCCGGCTTCCTCGGCAATTCGCACGTTCGGAGACACTCCGACTGCAACGCATACCAGCGAGCAGGGGATCGCAGATCCGGAGGATGTCACCACCGTGCCGGCAACTTTTGTGCCGTCTGCGGGACGAATCTCCTTAACGGTTTCGCCGAGGAGTATCGGGACTCCATGCGCCTCCAGGAATCGGGCGATTCGTTGCGCGGTTTCCCGGTCCGCAAACCCGGGCCAAACCTGATCTTTCTGTTCAATCACTGTCACCGCGAGCCCGAGCGCCGAAAGCGAGGATGCAGTCTCCATTCCGACGAATCCGGCGCCCACAACCACCGCCCGTCCGCCGCCGACAGCTTTCGACATGCGCAACGCCCGCGCGGCACCGGACGCAAGCCGCCGAGCGTCCGACAGAGTACGCAGCAGGTAGACTCCTTCGAGGTCGCTTCCCGGAACGGGCAGCCGTTTCGGCTCAGCTCCGGTAGCGATCAGGCACTTCTCGAAGGTGATCGTTTCGCCGTTGGAGAGTCGCGCGGTTCGAGGCGAACCGGCAAGATCGATGCTCTCCACCGACTTTCCCAGGAGCAGACGCACGCGCTTTCTCCAGTAGTACCGGCGTGGCTTGCACCGGATCGATTTGCGATGAATTTCTCCGCGAAGCAGCTCTTTCGAAAGCGGTGGACGGTCGTAGGGAAGCACCGGTTCCCGGCCGACAAGCACAATGGAACCGCGGGAATCGATCTGGCGGATTGACTCGACGGCGCGCGCCGCGCTTACCCCGGCTCCGATGAGCAGATACCTGGTTTTCTTCATCGCTGTCTCCGAGTCGGTCAGTAGGGGACTTTGTCCGGTTTGTCTTTCCAAAGATGGAAGGCGGTGAGGCAGGAAGCCCTGTCGATCGATCGCATCTGGATTGCCGTTCTGTGAGCGGCGTTTTCCATGAACCGATAGAGCGCCGCATCGTCGAATCCCACCGCCGCCGCATCGTGGCGATCGCATCCGAAGTAAAGCACCGAGATACGCGCCCAGAATGCCGCCGCGAGGCACATAGGGCAGGGTTCACACGTCGTATAGAGCTCCGCGCCGGAGAGATCGAATCGTCCGAGGGCGGCCGATGCGCGGCGAATGGCCACTATCTCTGCATGTGCAGTCGGATCGTTGGTGGAAACCACCTGGTTATGGCCGCGGCCGACAATTCGTCCCTCATGAACAATGACCGCGCCGAACGGGCCCCCGTCGCCTGCCTTTACCCCCTGGCTCGCCTCGTCAATTGCTTCCTGCATAAACAGATTCATGATGAGACCAAAGGTAATCGAATGCGAAGGCGGCCGGCAACCGTCCGGGCTGCCCTTTGAAGGTCAGCCCCGGAAGGCCGAAGCCGACGCATCAGGCCTTTTCGTCAACTATCTCGTATTCGGCGTCTTCGACACCAGCCTCATCACGACCGGCCGAGTCGACATTGCCGCCGGTGCTCGATGTCTCAGCGCCGCCGTTCGGTCGGCTCTGCCCGCCATTTCCGTAGACGGCCTGTCCGAACGCCTGCGCAGCACTGTTGAGCTCTTCCATGCGAGCTCGAATCTGTGCTGCGTCCCCGGAATCGAGCACGCTGCGAAGTCCGGAAACTGCGGTCTCGATCCGCTTTCGATCATCAGCGGACAATTTCGAGCCGTAATCGGCAAGGCTTTTTTCCGTAGCGTAGACAAGCGAATCAGCCTCGTTCCTGGCTTCTGCGCTCTCGCGGCTCTCCCGATCTTCCTGCGCGTGGTCCTCTGCTTCGCGAACCATCCGTTTGATTTCATCTTCCCGGAGGCCCGAGGATGCCTCTATTCGAATCTTCTGCTCTTTGCCGGTCCCCAGATCTTTCGCAGCCACGTGCGCGATGCCGTTTGCGTCGATGTCAAATGAGACCTCAATCTGGGGGACGCCACGCGGCGCGCGCGGGAGTCCGACAAGCTCGAACCTTCCGAGAGTGCGGTTCTGTGAAGCCATTCCGCGTTCGCCCTGCAGGACGTGTACAGTGACGGAAGTCTGACCGTCAGCCGCGGTCGAGAAGACCTGGCTCTTCCTCGTGGGAACCGTGGTGTTTCGCTCGATGAGTTTCGTAAACACGCCGCCGAGGGTCTCAATGCCGAGCGACAGCGGTGTGACATCCAGGAGAAGTACGTCGGTGACGCTTCCCGTCAGTACGCCGCCTTGAATCGCTGCGCCGACTGCCACCACCTCGTCCGGATTGACGCCCTTGTGAGGTTCCTTGCCGAAAAGATCCTGAACGAGCTTCTGCACCGCCGGAATTCTCGTCGAACCTCCAACAAGGATCACCTCGTCAATTTCCGCGGCCGACAGTCCGGCGTCTTTGAGGGCACTCAGACAGGGCTGACGGGTCTTCTCAATGAGTTCCGCCACAAGCTGCTCGAACTTGGCCCTTGTAAGGGTGTACTGCAAATGTTTCGGCCCCGCGGAATCCGCGGTAATGAAGGGGAGGTTGATCTCCGTGGTCTGGGAACTCGACAGTTCCATTTTGGCCCGTTCCCCTGCGTCCCGCAGTCTCTGCAGTGCCATTCTGTCTTTGGACAGATCGACTCCGCTGTCGCTGCGGAAACTCGTGACCAGCCATTCTACGACTCGCTGGTCAAAGTTGTCGCCGCCAAGATGAGTGTCGCCGTTTGTTGATTTGACCTCGAATACGTTGTCGCCGATCTCCAGGATCGATATGTCGAACGTGCCGCCACCGAGGTCGTACACGGCTATCTTCTGCTCGGCTCCCTTTTTCCCGAAGCCGTAGGCGAGAGCCGCCGCTGTCGGTTCGTTGACGATTCGCTTAACCTCCAACCCGGCGATCCGGCCGGCGTCTTTTGTCGCCTGGCGCTGCGCGTCGTTGAAGTAAGCCGGCACGGTGATTACCGCTTCGGCCACTGTCTCGCCCAGATAGTCTTCAGCAGTCTTCTTCATCTTCTGGAGAATCGCCGCGGATATCTCAGGTGGCGAGTGGGGAGTGCCCTCGATTTCCACTCGAACGTCGTTGTTCGGTCCGTTTGTCACGTGGTACGGCACCATCTTGATTTCGGCGCCGACTTCTTCAAAGCGACGGCCCATGAAGCGCTTCACCGAATAGACGGTGTTCTCCGGGTTTGTGATCATCTGGTTGCGCGCCGGCTGGCCGACCAGGCGTTCTCCCTTCGAGGTAAATGCGACAACCGACGGGGTAGTTCTCGCGCCCTCCGAGTTCTGTATTACCACAGGGTCGTTGCCATCCATTATCGCAACACAGGAGTTTGTGGTTCCCAGGTCTATTCCGATTATCTTGGACATACGTTTTCTCCTTAAAATGGCCACGCCGGCGTTGCCAGCGTGGCGCTATGGGTGTTGGCGGGTTGTGCAGGCCGCGTCTGCTTGAAACTACTCGGCGTTCACCTCGATTCGGCGAGGTTTGACCTCGTCCTTCAAATGCAGGGTGACAGTGAGCACTCCGTTCGCGAGCTCGGCGCCGATTTTGGTCCGGTCTATCGTCTCGTCGAGCGTATAGCTCTGGCGATAGTCGCGGTCGGGTCGTTCACGAAGCAGGTACTCTCCCGCCTCGTCGGCCGATTTTCGCACGCCTTCGACGAGTAACTGATCCGCCTCTACGTGGACGCTCAGATCCTCTTTGGCAACGCCCGGCATTTCAAGCCGCAACCGCACCACTTCATCTTCTTCATAGATTGTTCCAATCGGACGGATTGACCGTCGTTCTGTCTCCAGTTCATTCATTGCCATCTTTGACATCCTCGTTCTCCGGTTGTCTACTGAACCTTTACCGAAATCTCGCGGGGACGCACTTCTTCCCTTTTCGGAAGCTCGATCCGAAGTACTCCGTTCCTGAGAGTCGCCGTCGTTTTTTTCGAGTCAATCCGTTTCGGCATCGACAGCGTGCGCTGGAATCCCCTCTCCCAGCTCTCCTTCCGGTAGACCTTCGCTTCTGCATCCTTCATCCCCATTCGCTTCTCGCCCCTTATGGTGAGGACGTTTTCCGCCACCGAGATGTCGAGGTCTTTCAGTTCGATTCCCGGAAGATCGCAGATCACCACGAACTCGTTGTCCCGCTCCACCACGTCTATCGCCGGTGAGACCGTCTGGTCGAAGAGCCCGGATCCGGACTCGGAACGATCGAAGGAAAACAGCTCGTTGATCTGGTCCTGAAGCCGTTCCATCTCCCGCATGGGATTGCGCGTGGTACCGTTTCGCCACTGTACAAGGCTCATCATGCACCTCCTGTACTGTGAAGTATTTTTCCCCCGGGCG
>DATKUF010000253.1:0-3028 GCA_035530755.1 Spirochaetia bacterium
GCATAAGCCTCTCCAAAACTGTCCCCGATTCCGATTACCTCACCAGTGCTGCGCATCTCAGGTCCGAGAAGCGGATCGACTTCGCGGAAACGGTCGAATGAAAACATCGCCTCTTTCACGGCCCAGCCCACAATGCAGCCACCGATTCCGACTCCGGGAAGACCGGTCTTCGATTCATTGATAAGACCCTGAGAACGCAAGTCCTCCCCTTGCCAGATCCGAACCGCGGCATCCACAAGGTTGAGCCCCGACGCCTTGGAAATGAAGGGGACAGTACGGCTGGCGCGCGGGTTAACTTCCAGAATATACAGATCGTGCTGAATCGACGCGAACTGTATGTTCAAGAATCCGTTTACGCCAATGCTCCGCGCAATGCGAGCCGTGGCTTCGGTCATTTGCGCGAGAAGGGAGGGTTCGGCCTTATACGAGGGAAAGACGCAGGCGGAGTCACCGGAATGTACCCCTGCGGCTTCGATATGCTGCATGATCCCTGCAATGTACACGTTCTCCCCGTCGCAAAGCGCGTCTACATCGTATTCGAATGCATCTTCGAGGAACTTGTCTACGAGCACCGGCTTCCTTGGTGAAACTTCAATTCCCCGACCCAGGAAATCCCTTAGTTCCTCCATGTTGAACGCAATCATCATACTGCGGCCGCCGAGCACGAATGAGGGGCGCAGGAGTATCGGGAAACCGATTCCGGCCGCAAGCTCCTCGACCTCGTGCGCACTCCCGGCACTCCGGTTCGCCGGCTGTTTGACGCCAATTCGTTCCATGAGAGCTGAAAACAGTTTCCGGTCCTCGGCGTCTGTAATGCTTCTGACCGATGTTCCAACTATCCGGGCGCCCCAGGCTTCCAGATCTTCGGCCATGTTCAGCGGCGTTTGCCCGCCAAGCTGCACCACCACATCCCGAATATGTTCTTTGCGCAGAACTTCTTTGACATCTTCGACGGTCAACGGCTCCAGATAGAGTCGATCCGACACGTTGAAATCGGTCGATACCGTTTCCGGGTTTGAGTTTATGATGATCGACTTAACCCCGAGACGTCTGTACGCCAGCGAAGAGAGCGTGCAGCAGGTGTCGAACTCCAGTCCCTGCCCGATCCTGTTCGGTCCGCTTGCAAGTATCACGACTGCGGGCCCGGCTACGGCTCCGCCCTCGTCTGTTTCGCCGTAGGTCGAGTAGAAATAGGGGGTTTGCGCCTCGAATTCGCCCGAACAGGTGTCGACGAAGTGGTATACCGCGTGCAGGTCAAATTGGTCACGCATCTCGTGAAGCTCGGTCTCTTCCCTTCCGGAGAGTCTGGCGATCCGACCGTCCGATAGCCCCATTCGTTTCGCCTCCAGAAGCAGGTCCAGATCGATTGGACCTCTGGCGACTCTGGATTCGAGGTCGAGCTGGTCGAGCATATACGAAAGAAACCATCGGTTATATCCGGTTCGCTTTTCGATTTCCGGCAGCACTGATGCTCCTCGCCGCTTCAGCTTCGTGTAGATGCCGAAAATCCGCCGCGGATGGAGCGTCGTGATGATCTTTTCAATCTCGTCATCATCCGCGTTCGGAAGATCTTCCAGTCCGGCGTATCCGAACTCACACGCTCGAATCGCCTTGTTGAGCGCTTCAAGGAACGTTCGACCGATGGCAAGGCTCTCCCCGACGCTTTTCATCTGCGTTCCCAGCTCTCGATATCCCTTCGGGAACTTTTCGATCTCAAATCGTGGAACTTTCACGGCAACGTAATCCAGCGACGGCTCAAAACAGGAGACGGTCTTTCCGGTGATGTCGTTGATTACTTCGTCGAGAGAAAATCCAACCGCAAGTCGGGCCGCGCAGCGAGCGATCGGGAAACCCGTTGCCTTGCTGGCAAGCGCCGAGGAGCGTGACACTCGCGGATTCATCTCTATAACGAGCATGCGCCCCGTCTCGGGGTTCACCGCGAACTGTACATTGGAGCCTCCGCAGTCGACTCCCACAGCGCGTAATATTCCAATTGCGGCAGTCCGCATTGTCTGATATTCACGATCCGAAAGCGTCTGAATCGGCGCCACGGTGATGCTGTCGCCGGTGTGAACGCCCATTGGGTCGATGTTTTCAATTGAACAGATAATTACCGCATTGTCCGCCTGATCCCGCATCACTTCGAGCTCGAACTCTTTCCACCCGATAATCGATTCCTCGATCAACGTCTCATGGACGGGGCTCTCGGAAAAGGCGCGGTCGAGCAGGTTGTCGAACTCGTCCCACACGTAGGCGATGCTGCCCCCTCGCCCTCCAAGGGTGTAGCTCGGCCGAATTATCACCGGCAGCCCGATCTGATTGGCAAACTCCCGGGCCTCCGCTGTGCTTTTCGTCAGGATTGAAATAGGACTCTCGAGGCCTATGGAAGCAACAACTTTCTTGAACTCGCCGCGGTCTTCGGCCTTGCGGATCGCGTCGATCTTAGCGCCGATGAGCTCGACGCCGTAACGGTCGAGGACGCCTGCCGCGTGCAGCTCCATCGCAAGGTTGAGCGCCGTTTGACCTCCCATTGTGGGCAATATTGCATCCGGTTTTTCCTCTTTGATTATCTCTTCGAGATAGGGCACTTCGAGCGGTTCCATGTAGATACGGTCCGCAATGCCGGGCGTAGTCATAACTGTCGCTGGATTCGGATTGACGAGGATGACGCGGTACCCCTCCTCTTTCAGAGCCTTTACCGCCTGGTTGCCGGAATAGTCGAATTCGCAGGCTTGTCCGATAATGATCGGCCCTGAACCGATGATCAGGATCGAGTGTATGTCCGTGCGGGCGGGCATGCGGCCTCCTAAATATGGTTCATAAACTCGCGGAAAATCCAGCTGGAATCCCGCGGGCCGGGGGCCGATTCGGGATGAAACTGAGCACATAGCATCGGAAGGCGTTCGTCGATCAATCCTTCGATTGTTCCATCGTTGGCGTTGCGAAACCAGACGTCGGTTCCTGGTGAAAGGCTTTTTTCGTCGACCGCGAAACCATGATTCTGGCTCGTAACGAATACGCGGCGCGT
>DATKUF010000254.1:0-17837 GCA_035530755.1 Spirochaetia bacterium
ACGCTTCACGCCGGCGAAAACTGCCATCAATATATTCGCTTCGAGGTCCATGAGATCCTGCTCCGTCTCGATGAAGGCCATTTCCACATCGAGGGAGACGTACTCGTTCAGGTGGCGCGGCGTATCGTGCTTTTCGGCCCGATAGGCGGCTCCTATCTCGAAGACCCGCTCCATTCCCGAGGCTACCATCGCCTGCTTGTAGAACTGCGGTGACTGCGCGAGATAGACTTTGGTGTCGAAGTACTCGACGGTGAATAACCCGGTGCCTCCTTCGGTACCGGTACCGATGAGCTTGCTCGACTTGATCTCGGTGAAGTCCTGGCTGCGCAGATATTCGGCAAAATGGCGCAGGATCGCCGATTGAAGAGTAAAGATCATCCGGATCTTTGGGTTGCGAAGACTCACCAGACGGTTGTCAAGGATTGCGTCGAGCCCGATGTTGTCCAGATCCTGGTTCACCGGAACCGGCAGGTCGGGTTCGGCCTTTGCAAGGATTTCGGTGTCGTCCACACGGAGCTCGAAGCCTCCGGGAGCCTTATCGTTCCCGTGAACCTTTCCCTTCACGTGGATCACCGATTCAAGCGTGAAATCGGTTCGTCCGTTGTAGACGAGCTGAACGATTCCAGATCGATCGCGGAGAAGCACAAACGAGATGGCGCCAAGCTCGCGGACGCGATGAACCCATCCGGACAGGGTAATTTCAGTGTTCACGTGAGACGCAATGTCCCTGGCCAGCACCCGCATCGCTAATCCTCCATCAGATGTACAATTTCCTCTTCGTTTTCCGCCACCAGCAGCGCGGTTATCAGGCGAGTATAGACCGATTCAGTTGTGAGTGTCCCCATGGGGATCGCGCCCTCCCGCCACAGCTGGTGACTCGTGACGTATTCAGAGAAGTCGACCGAGCCTTCCTGCTGAGAAGTACAGAAGAACCGGACTCCGCGATCGCGGGCATATTCGAAGACGTGCCGGAGAGAAAAGGGAGTTTCGCGAAGTGACGCCGTGCCGGTATCGAAGAGCTCCAGAATGAAGTAGCTGATCCCCGACTGGATGAGCGTGGTCAGGGAGCTGCCCTGCATGCCGGGGAACACCTTGGCGATGAAGACAGAGGTTATGGCCTTCTCGAGCTTCTCCTGAAGAGTCTTCCGGTCAAAGGAAAGACGTCCGGAAGCCAGGGACTGCCCCACATGGACCGGATTGGGCAGATTCCAATTGCGGAACCCCCCTCCTTCCGGGGAGAGCCTCCGCTTCGCGCCGGCCTTCACTACGCGCTGGAACTTCAAATTGATCGGCGAGAACGTTTCACCACCGAATACAACATAGACACCGGGCGCCGCGCTCGTTGCCGCTTTTACCGCATTTTTCAGGTTTGAGATCCCTTCGCCGCCGCGCCCCTCAGCTCCGGCAGCGGGCGTATTCGCCGCTGTGAGCACAATCGGGACCCGTGTATCGGCAAATATCCAGAAGAGCAGACTTGCGGTGTAGGCAAGTGTATCGGTACCGTGTGCTACCACGATGCCGGAAGCGTTGCCGCCTTCCAGACAGGAGCCGACCGCTTCGATTAGCGCTGCCCAATCGGCGGGAGTAATCTCTTCGCTCAGGAACCGGCCAAGCTGGACCTCGTCGAATCGAACGCCGTCGGGCAGATCATCATCGGCATCGAAGATCTTTTTCACGTCAAGAAGATCGCCCGGCTGGACAAGACCGTCATCGCGGCGAGTCCCCGAGATGGCTCCGCCGAAGGAAAGAACCTGAATGACGCTCAACGCCAGGCGCTTTTTCAGCAGCTCCTGAACGAGCTGCGGCTCGGCGCGACCGCCGGTAAGTTTCATTACCTGACCGACGAGAAAACCCAGCGGTTTCGCGTTTCCCGCCCGCACTTCGGCGACCGCCTGCTCGTTGGCCGCGAGCACGGTATCCAATATTCCGCTGAGCTGAGCGCGGTCGGTCAACTGCTCCCAGCCTTTCTCCTTCACTATAAGCGCGGGGTCTTTGTTCTCGGCAAAGACTGCCTCCAGAGTCTGCTTCGCGAGTTTTCCATGGATGCGGCCGTCGCCGAGAAGCTTGAGCAGCTCGGCAAGCCTTGCGGGCGTAAACGGGCTGGCGGCAAGTCCGATACCCTCCCGGTTCAGCATTTTCTTGACATCGCTCGAAAGCCACGTGGCGGCGAGGACGGGATCCGCCCCCAGAGAAATCGCCTCTTCGAAGTAATCGGCCGTCTCCCTCTCGTCACAAATCTGCTCGGCCTGCATCTCGCTCAACGCGTATTCGCGTAAGAGGCGCGCCTTGCGGGCCGCGGGGAGCTCCACTAGTCCTGCTTCCACCTTCTGGAGAAAACTTTCATCAACGCGGAACGGCGGCAGATCCGGTTCCGGAAAGTATCGGTAGTCGTGGGCACTCTCCTTCGTCCGCATCGACTCGGTGAGATCGCGGTTTTCGTTCCACAACCGGGTTTCCTGAACGACCGTGCCACCGTTTTCGAGGATTTCCTTCTGGCGGTCGATTTCGTAGGTGAGCGCTTTTCGGACAAACCGTGACGAGTTCAGGTTCTTTATCTCGACCTTCCGCCCGAGTCCTTCGCCGGCTATGTTTACCGACACGTTCGCGTCGCAGCGGAGCGAGCCCTCGTCCATGTTGCCGTCGCACACCCCGAGGTAGCGGACCATCCGGCGGAACTGCTGCAAGAGGAGCTCCGCCTCTTCGCCTATCTCGAGATCCGGTTCCGTCACTATTTCCAGAAGGGGCGTTCCGGTGCGGTTATAGTCCAGGAGCGACATGTCGCCCGCATGGATCATCTTGCCTGCATCCTCTTCGAGATGGCACTCGTGGATTCGAACGCGCTTCTTGCGACGATGAAACTCCAGATCAAGGTAGCCGTTGACGCCGACCGGCGAGCCAAACTGACTGATCTGGTAATTTTTCGGAAGATCCGGATAGAAGTAGTTCTTTCGGTCGAACACCGCGATCGGGTTCAGTGTGCAGTTGAGAGAGCGCGCGACGATGTATGACATCCGAATCGCCTCTTCGTTCAACGCCGGCAGTACCCCTGGATAACCCATACAGACCGGACACACGTTGGTATTCGGTTCGTCCCCGAATGCGGCCCGACAGCCGCAAAACACTTTGGTCTGCGTGGAAAGCTGTATGTGAATTTCGAGACCAACAAACGATTGGTACACGGTTATCTCCACTGCGCGGGAAATTCGGGCGGCGCCGGTGCCGGAAACTCCTCTTCCATCTCACGCCCAAGCTGGAAAAGACGGTTCTCCGCAAACGGCGGCGCCATGAGCTGCATCCCGGCCGGAATACCCTCTTCAAGAGAAACCGGAAAGGCGAGTGCCGGAAGTCCCGCGAGGTTCGCCGTGCTCGTGAACCGGTCGGCGACTTTCTGTTGAAACGGATCGAGTGCAGCTTCTCCTGCCGCGGCACCGCCGGACTTGAACGCGAGGGTTGGAAAAGCCGGCATGAGAATCAGGTCCACCTGTTCGAATGCCCGCGCCAGATCGTTTCGAACGGCCGTCCGGATCTTCTGTGCTCGCAGGTAATACTGGTCCTGAAAACCTGAGCGTAATACATAGGTGCCGAGAAGGACGCGCAACTTTACCTCGTCGCCGAAACCTTTGTCGCGCGCAATACGTACAAGCTCATCGGGGTTTTCCGCAAAATCCGGACGGAGCCCGTATCGGATCCCGTTGAATCGGGCAAGGTTCGCGCTCGCCTCGGCAGTAGCGATTGTGTAGTACACAGGCACTACATATTCGAGAGTCGGAAGAACAATCTCGACGATTTGATACCCGCGCCGTTTCAGTCGTTCGACCGAAAGCGCATAGGCTCGCGCTACGCCGGGAGCGAGCCCAAGATCACCGGCGAGGACACCGATGGTGGCGACCTTACTCCCTGCCGCCGCCGCTCCCCGGCTGTATTCGGACAGGTCGAGCTCGGTCGCGTCCATGCTGGTCTGATCCATGGGATCAGATCCGCACATCGCGCCGTAGACCGCCTCGACAAGGTCTATCGTTCGAGCCACCACGCCGATCACCTCCAGAGAGGAGGCATAGGCGACGAGTCCGTACCGTGAAACTGCGCCGTAGGTCGGTTTCAGGCCGTACACTCCGCAGAAGGCGGCCGGTTGACGAACCGAGCCACCGGTGTCCGAACCCAGCGCAAAGGGCACCATGCCCGCAGCGACAGCCGCGGCCGACCCACCCGAGGAGCCACCGGCCACCCGCGAAAGATCCCACGGGTTGCGCGTATGACCGAAAGCCGAGTTCTCTGTCGAAGAACCCATTCCAAACTCGTCGAGATTCGTCTTGCCGACAACACGCGCGCCGGCGGCCTTCAGTCGCTCTACGGCGGTTGCGGTGTAGGGAGAGATCAACCCATCGAGAATTCGGGATCCGCAGGAAAGGTGAAAGCCCTTCACTGCGATATTGTCTTTCACGGCGAACGGCACTCGTAACAGAGACGAGTCGTCACCTGCGGGCGTGCCTGAGTCCGATTTTTCGGGCGCGGCGTCGCGCTCCGGGTCAAACTCGAGAAACACGTTCAACTTTTTGTCTCGCTCGCGCACGATTTGCGCGTAGCTGCTGCGGCTGGCCCTCGACTCGAGAACCCGCTGCCATTTGCTTACCTTGTCGGTCATGCGTGCAGGCCTTGGTATTCGTATCTGGTCACAGGCGACCATTAGAGAACATTTGGGATGACAATGAAGCGATCTTCCAGTTCCGGGGCGTTTTCGAGAAGCGTATCGGCGAGATTGTCCTCCGCAGGCACATCGGGGCGCAGACGGTTGCGGAGTATCAGGGCGTGGGTTGTCGGCTCGAGTCCGCTCACGTCAACTTCATTCATGCGCGAAAAATACTCGATCATCTGTTCGACCGCTCGCCCCAGCGTTTCATATTCCGCCTCTTTCAGATCGATATGCGCCAGATCCGCGGTCAGCTCGAGCTCGGACTTGTCCATAATTGTAGCAATTTTACACGCCGTCCCTGCTCTGTCAACCCGCGCGGACAAATCGGCACGCTGCTCGATTCGTCCTATTCCATGTCGCTGCGCTCGACAGACGCCAGGGCAGTCTCGACCGCCTGAAGCAGCACTTCGTTGGGTATCGGTTTTCGGAGAACGGAACCAGCCCCGAACGAGGCAGCCAATTCGTCGAGGACCGTCGCCTCTGTCGGCACCCGACCGGTCAGGACGAGAATTCTCGTTTTGGGCACCAGTTGGCGGAGCTCCATAATTGTCTCAAGCCCGCCTTTCCCGGGCATGACTACATCAACTATGGCAACGTTTGGCAGCCAGGCTTCGGAAATTCGGATGGCTTCATCCCCCGAA
Organism: Spirochaetia bacterium; assembly: GCA_035530755.1. Taxonomy (GTDB): domain Bacteria; phylum Spirochaetota; class Spirochaetia; order DSM-27196; family DATKUC01; genus DATKUC01. Next base: position 5,332 of record DATKUF010000254.1, read on the forward strand.
GTCGTTGTGCGCACATCGTAACCAGGCTTGTTCAGGATCTCGACCAGGAGCTGAAGGATCATCGGATCATCATCGACGACCAGGATTCTCGCCATGCGCCACTATAACGCGCGCGCATCTCTTTGTCTCTTGGCCAAGGGCCTCCTGGCGCGAAAAAGTCGAATTTGACTTTGGGGAAACGTTGTGCGTAATATGTATCAGATTCGTCAAATTTCCGAATGTTCCTCATGAATTCTGACGAAAATCGCTCCGTTTGACGTTGATCGTCCCCCATCGCCCATCACTCGAGGAGCTATTGTGGTCAAGAAAGATTTTCCGACAATCCACTTCTACGATCAGGATTTCGTGGATGTTTACGACCAGACCTGGGCGTGGATCCAGGATTTCTGGCATAAAGGAACGGCAAAAAGCAAGCTGCAACCGAGGTTTTTCAGTTATCCGCAAAGCAAGTCGGTCAACCAGTTCGAAGCCTGTTTTTCGACGTTCTTTCTCGTCTACAGCAACAGAATATATCCGGCAACTCCCCAACTCGACAACTTCTACGAAAAACAGGAGAAGGACGGCGCGATTCGCGGCGAGTACAATATCCGGGACGGCAAGCCGATTCTCACTGACGAAAATCCGGAAGGGGTATATCCTCCGCTTTTCTCCTGGGCGGAACACAATCTGTATCACAAGATCGGAAACAAGAAGCGAATCAAAGATGTGATGCCCCGACTCGAGGCCTACTTCAACTGGCTCGATACGACATTCAAGGGTGAGAACGGCCTGTACTCGGTTCCGCTCGCCGCTACCACTATGATTAACGCTCCGCGGGAAAAAATGATGTACCCGATCGATTTCAACGCGCAGCAGGCGATGAACGCGCTCTACATGTCGGAACTCGGGGATATTCTGAACGACAAGGAAATCAGCTTCAAGTACAAACGGCACTATTTCTCGCTCAAGACCCGAATTAACTCCCTGATGTGGAACGAAGACGACGGAATTTACTGCGATCTTGACAAGCAGGGGAAACAGCTGCGGACCAAGACGGTGGCCGCTTTCTGGCCGTTGCTGGCAGAAATCCCTAATGATGCGAAAGCGGAAAAACTGATCGAGCACCTCCGGAACCCGAAAACGTTCGGGACGGAAAACCCATTTCCCACCGTCGCGGCGGACGAGAAATCCTTCGATGAGAGGGGAAAGGGGTACCGCGGATCGGTCTATCCGCCGTTCACCTTCATGGTGGTGAAGGGCCTGGAGAAGTACGGCGCATTCGACCTGGCGCGCGAGTGTTCGATTCGCCACCTCTACTATCTGCTCGATACCCTTCACCCGGAAAGCAAGGAAAAAGGTACCGTCTGGGAGGCGTATCGTCCGCGGAAAGACGGTCCCGCGGAGTGGCCGGACAACGACGAGTTTCCCCGCCCGCTTTTTCTTCCCTACACCGCCCTTTCGACAATCGCGCTGATGATCGAAAACGTCGTAGGCTTGTACATCAGCCTGCCGCGGAAGACGGTGGATTGGATAGTGCCGACGCTCGAAATCATGGGAATAGAGAATCTATCGCTGAAGCGCAACCTTATTACGATCTTGAGCAACAAGAGCGGGAGAGGATGGGAGATCCGGCTGGAATCGGAGAAACTCTACTACTTCACTATCGATATTCTGGGGCGAAAAAAGAAGACGCTGCCCATCCCGTCGGGAAAGTGCTCGATGCTCATCGATAAGCTCTAGCGCATCCACGCAAACAGGGTGACACGGGAAGCTTCACAGCTGCGGCAAGTGGTCCGCTCTCAGCGCTGGAAATCCGGCACGTCGAGAAAATCCACGGATTCATCGGCGAGTTCGTAGACCTTTCCTATCGCCTCTTTCACGGATAATCCGCGGAGCGCCGTCTCGCGGTCAATATTGGAGTAACTGAGAAAGTCGTCTCCGTTCTGACAGAGAATCTGCTTTTCTTCCAGGTCGTCCAGCAGGTCTTCCGCGAATTGCCGGAGCCTGCGAAAGAACCGGTCAGACTCGATAAACAGGGCGTTGCGCATTTCCACGAGCCTTTTCAGGATGTCATCTTCGTATTTCTTGGTATAGTCGCCGGCCCCGATCCTTTTTGACTCTTCCTGATAGTTCAGCAGGTTCCTCTCGAGCTGATTGTAGAGATTGTAGAACGTATCCCGGACCATGGAGTATTTCACATCGAGCTTCAACTTTCGCGGCGTGAGGAAGCCGAGAAACTCTTCATCGAAGTAGCGCAGATAAAGAATCAACCCCTGCACATCTCGAGTCTGTTCGCGGTTCTCGGCAAGGACTTTCTCGTACCGCTCCCATATCCGCCCAAGTATCGGAAACTCGTCGCCGGAGACCTCTTCATCCTCGACCACGAAACCCTCATCGGCAAACAGGTTACCTTCCCGCAATCGCTCGTGCTCGAGTCGACTTATCTCGTCGATGATTTTGCGTTTTTGCAGAGTGTCGCGGCTGGCCCGGAGCTTTCCCTGGAGGTTCTGAATGTTTTGTCGGATCTCACGATAACTTTGAGCCCGGTCTTCTTTGTAATCTTCCATCAATGTGCCTGCCGACGTTCCTCACCCCATAGTATACGATTCGGGATTGTGGAATGCAAATCGTATTCAGCGACCCGCTCCTGCGACAAACCAGTCAATCAACCGGCGGGCGATCGTGGGGAGGCCGGGGAGCCGTTCCGGAAGATGATCCGCGTCAAACCATCCTGCATCCACAAGTTCCGCGTCGCCGAGGTGAATCTCGCCCGACTGCCACCGTGCAGTAAACCCGATCATGAGCGAGTGAGGGAACGGCCAGGGTTGGCTGCCAAAGTAACGGATATCGGCGACCGCAAGGCCGGTCTCTTCCAGTACCTCACGAGCTACGCATTCCTCGAGAGTTTCGCCGCTTTCGACAAAACCCGCTACAACGCTGTAGCGTCCGCCTCGAAATCGAGCGTTCTGCGCGAGCAGAATCTGATCGTCCCGGATGACCGCACAAATCATCGCAGGTGATACGCGGGGATATTGCTCGAAACTGCATGCCGGACACACGGCGACTCGTTCGTTTTCCGACTGCTGCGTAGCGGTGCCGCACGTGCCGCAGTATCGTGTCGTCCTGTCCCAGTTAATCACCTGAAACGCGGTTCCTAACGACCAGAACAGCTCATCTGCGACGCCCCCGAAGAGTGCGCGGAGTTTCACCCAGGCGTAACCCGCGGGGGGATCGACATCGGCGGCGACTTCCGCAGCCAATTCTGGTCGATCACGCCCGATGGAGTGAACCCGGCCTACGGGCAGCGGTGGCGCCTGACCGACGCCGAGAAACGGAAACTCAAAGGGCTCTCGCTCGGATACCAGAACAGAATCGTTGCGAAAGATGAACCACCGACGCAGGCTGGTTGTTGCCTCACTCACGTACAGCTCCTTGTCAAATAACCATGACCCGCTCTCCGGCTCGGAAAAGACTTATCTTCTTCGTGGATTCGGATATCACCACACAAACTGCGCGCGTCACTTTGCTGATGGACGCGGCCGCGGCGTGACGGGCACCCAGGCCCGGCTCGACGGAAGCGAACGGCAGCTCCGTTCGGAGAAAAGTCCCGGCGGAAACAACAACACCGTCTCCTCGGATAATGAATGCGCCGTCGATGCGCGAATACTCCTTGATGGTTTCCTGAAGGCTCGGATCGAGTATGTTTCGCTCCTCCTCCGGATAACACTGGAACGGATTCAGAACGAGTTGCTGGCAATACTGGGCGACAGTCTCGGAATCGCCGAGAACGAAAAGCGACCCGGCCGGTTTTCCTTCGCGCCCCTCTGTCGCGAGCTCCTGCGCAAGAAGAATCGCCCGTGAAAAAACCGATTCCTGCAGATCGACCGGACGGGCTGTTCCATGAATCGCGAAAAAAATCCGGAACTCCCATTCCACGTCGGTGTAGAGGATAGTGTCGAGGTATCCGCAGCCGGGAGTTCCAAAGACATTCAGAACCTTGTCGCCTTTTTCCAGCAGACCCCGGGAGAGAATGAAGAGCAGGGATAGCTCTACCAGGTTGGTTCGGGTCATACCCCGGAACGGCACCGTGACTATCTGGCGAAATCCGTAATCGGTCCGATCGAACTGGTCCGGATCGTTGGTCACCAGATAGACGGCAATTCCGGCCAGCTCACGCCGCACAAAATCAAGTGTCCCGACCGAGTCGGCGTTGAGAATTACCGCGCGGACGCCGGTCTTTTCGGCCATTTCGAGCGCGTGCTCAAATGTCGTCTGCGAAAGTTGGAGACTTTCCCCGCGGTTCGTGCGGTGTCGGGAGACCGGACCTTTGAGGAGAATGGACACGGCCTCATCGACGTTTTCCGAGCTGATCAGTTGTTCGAGCAGTTCGTCCCGTTGCAACAACCTCGCAAGCTGACTGAGAAGTTCGATGTGGCTCTTTCTGTCGGAGAGCAGAAGCACGAGCAGGTAGACCGGCCCCTCGTCACCCGAATCGTAAACGATACCTCTGCGCGCCACGCCAAACACGATTGCCGGGGTGGTAAGTCCGGGAATGATAACGTGCGGGATCGCGATCGTGGACGATATTCGAGTGGTGAACTGCTCTTCCCGCCGCTGCACACGTTCAAAGAGCGCATCGCAGTCGAGCGGCGATCCGGGAAGCCCGGTCCGGTGCGCGCATTCGGCCAGTTCCCGAAAGGCATCCTCCCTGACGGCGGACTCGAGGTAGAGAATTCGGTCTTTTCGAACAATCGAAGATAACTCCATATTCCCTTTCGAAATAATATACTCCCCAACCTCTTTTGTGCTACTTTCTCAGGACTGCCATGCTTGAAAACCGAATCGGAGAAATAGCCGCCCTGGCGACCGCAATTTGTTGGACCGCGACCGCACTCGCGTTTGAGGCTGCCGGTCGCAGGATCGGGTCGCTTGCGGTCAACATCATCCGGCTCGCAATCGCGTTCCTCGTGTTTTGCGTACTTTCCATGATCGTACGCGGGGCGCCGGTTCCCGTGGACGCCGCACCACGTGTCTGGTTCTGGTTGAGTCTCTCGGGAATCGTAGGATTTGTGCTCGGAGATCTGTTTCTCTTTCAGGCATTCATTCTGATCGGCTCGCGCGTGTCGATGTTGATCTATGCTTCGGTGCCTCCACTCACTGCGGCGCTTGGGTGGCTCGTTCTCGGTGAGAGCCTCAATGTTCGCGGGTTTGTCGGCATGGTCCTCACGCTCGCAGGTATCGCGGTGGTAATCCTGCAGAGATCGGTGCCGGCGAGCGGCTCCGACACCGACGTGGTCACCGGCAGCAGACTCGCGGTGCCGCGCGGTTTGCCTGACGCTCTCGCCGACAGACGGCCCGGTACACGCGCGCGCGTTGGATTCACGCACCCTGTTCGCGGAATCCTCTACGCGTTCGGCGGTGCGCTCGGCCAGGCCGGAGGTCTCGTACTCAGCAAGCTCGGCGCGCCCACCTACGATGCTTTTGGCGCGACGCAAATTCGCGGAATCGCCGGTATCATCGGTTTCGCCCTGATTGTGACTGTCGCGCGGCGTTGGAAGCCAATACTGGACGCTCTGAGAAATCTCCGGGCGATGACTCAGGTGAGTGTGGGCGCCTTTTTCGGGCCCTTTCTGGGTGTATCGCTGGGACTGTATGCGGTTCAGCACACGTCGACCGGCATCGCCTCTACTATTATGGCGTTGACCCCTGTGCTGATCATCGTCCCTTCCGTGCTTGTGCTCAAACAGCGGGTGACGTTGCGCGAGATCGGCGGCGCAGTTCTCGCGGTTGGGGGAACAGCGCTGCTTTTCCTATAGACCAAGCTCCGCCGACACGGTTTTCATACCTTCTATAGTTTCGGTTATCACCTCATTGAGATCCATGTCGAGCATGGACGCGCCCTTCTCGATAACCTCGCGGTTGACTCCTGCAGCGAAACTCTTCTCTTTCCACTTCTTTCGCACCGACTTTGCCGTCAGGTCCGACAGGCTGCGGGACGGACGTACCAGTGCGGTTGAAATGACCAGGCCGGTCAATTCGTCGATCGTGTAAAGAACCTTCTCCATGGGGAGTTCCGGCTTGACCTCTGTCATCATCTCCCATCCATGGCTCATGATTGCTCGTATGTAGTCTTCCGGCCAGCCCCTCTCGGTGAGAATCTCGCGCGTCTTCGCACAGTGGATTTCGGGAAACATTTCCCAGTCGAGATCGTGAACGAGTCCTATGATGCCCCATTTATCCTCGTTCTCACCCAGCTTGCGGGCAAACTGACGCATCGTCGCCTCCACGGCTTTGCCATGTTTCACGTGGCTTTCGTCCTTGTTGTACTCCAAGAGGAGTAAGAGCGCTTCCTCCCGCGTTGGTGTGTGTTGATCCATTGCTTCGCTCCTTGCCGCACGCTGTACTATTGCGACGAAAGATGATATATTGGCTGAAGTATACGGCAGATCCGCCTGCGCGCGAAGGTCTCCTTCTCGGTGTTTCGTATCTTCCGAACACGTCCGGTGTCATGCACATCGTAATTCATTTTTTTTCAGGATTCTCATGAATAATTCAAACTTCTCCTCACTACAGCTCTCGCAGCAGATCCTGGCAACTCTCCGTGACGAGGGATACCGCGAGCCTACGCCGATTCAGTCGCAAACGATTCCCGCGCTTCGGGCCGGCAATGATGTTCTCGGCTGCGCACAGACAGGAACAGGAAAAACCGCCGCCTTCGCCCTTCCCATCCTCGAACAACTCCTCGCCTTTCCGCGACGCCTGAAGGCAAAAGGCGTCCGATTCCTGATTGTCGCCCCGACGCGGGAACTCGCCGCGCAGATCGACACAGCTTTCGAAGCCTACGGAAAGCGGGTTCAATTCACACACACCTGCATTTACGGCGGAGTCGCTCGCGGTTCGCAGGTTCGTCTACTCTCACGGGGCGTCGATGTGCTCGTCGCGACACCGGGACGACTCCTCGACCTTCACAGCACCGGCGACGTCCACCTCGACGCGGTGGAGACCGTCGTTCTCGACGAAGCGGACAGGATGCTCGACATGGGATTTATCCGCGACATTCGCAAGATCATCGCGTTTCTTCCGGCCGATCGCCAGACCGTGCTCTTCTCGGCTACAATGCCGGAGGCCATCGGAGAACTTGCCCGTTCGATCCAGCGCAACCCGGTCCGCGTGAGCGTAGCTCCGGAAAAGACAACGGCGGACAACGTGGCTCAGAGCGTCATGTTTGTGGAAAAGAACGACAAGCGGGCGCTTCTTTCCACGCTGCTCGGACGATCTCCGGTATCGCGCGCGTTGGTATTTACGCGAACGAAACATGGCGCAGATCGTCTGGCCCGTAGTCTGTCGAGCAACGGAATCAGCGCGGACGCAATCCACGCGAACAAAAGTCAAAATGAGCGCACGCGTACCCTCGAAAGCTTCCGGCGCGGATCGGTGAAGGTACTTGTCGCAACGGACCTTGCCTCGCGCGGAATCGACGTCGATGGAATATCGCACGTGTTCAATTATGAACTTCCCAACGAAGCCGAGACTTACGTCCACCGAATTGGCCGGACAGCGCGCGCGGGGGCGTCCGGTAAAGCGGTTTCGCTTTGTGCGCCTGAGGAACGGTCGCTGCTGCGCGCCATCGAAAAGCTGCTTGGCGGACGGATTCCGGTCGAGAGCGGAAATCGCGAACGCGTCTACGCGGGAGCCCGGTAGAGCCGACCACGCCGGTTTTCAGCGGGCGGAGAGGGCAAAACATGAGCATACGTCTGGTGGTTTTCCTGGGAAACCCCGGAACCGAATACCGTAGCACCCGGCACAACGCAGGATGGATGCTCCTCGGGCGTCTTCCCGGCGTTGATTCAGTTGCCTGGCAGAAAAAATTCAAGGGGACGATTGGTGAGCTCTCCGTCCCAACCGAATCCGGGGCGCGCAAAATTCTGCTGTTGCGTCCGGAAACCTACATGAACCTCAGCGGTGAGTCGGTGCAGCCGGCGCTCGCTTACTACAAAATCGATCCGCGGGAAACAGTCGTGGTTCACGACGAGATTGAGCTGCCGTTTGGAATGGTTTCCATCCGGCTCGGCGGCGGTTTGGGGGGACACAACGGACTGCGCTCGATCGCGGCTCTGTTGGGCACAAATGACTTCGGCCGGCTTCGCATAGGAGTCGGCAGGCCCGAGCATGGGAGCGTCTCGTCCTACGTGCTTGGCAGGTTCGCGCCGGATGAAGAACCGCAACTCGATCGCCTTTTCGCCGGTTCGGCGGACATCCTGCTCGAAGTATTTCGCGGAGCGTCGGTACCGGCCCGGGCTCGCACTTCTCAGCTTCTCTGAGTCTCTAAACCTTCTGCCATACGTCCAGAATCTTCTCAATTCTCCGATCAGAGTCCGGATCCACGATGACTTCGGACTTATGACCCGCGTACCACTCTGCCGACCATCTCATACCGAGACTGAATGTTACCGTCGGATGGAAAGCGGGAACGAAGCGCCGGATCTTGCTGTTATCGAAGATCACCGTGTAGGCTTTGTCGCCGAGAATCTCGGCCCCACGTGCGGGATCGTGAATCGCGATGAAGTCGCTGGGGATGTGGACGATCTTCGGCACAACGCCAAGCGCGCGCCCGATGGTACGATGAATCTCGTCCCAGCTCAACGCCTCGTCAGAAGTGATGTGGAATATCTCGCCGACCGCCGCAGGGTTTCCGAGAAGCCCGTTGAATCCCACTGCGAAATCGCGAGTGTGAGTCAGCGTCCAGAGCGACTGCCCGTCGCCGTGAACGATCACCGGTTTTCCAGCCAACATTCGCGCCGGCACGGTAAAATCCCGTCCACCAAAGGGCGTGGGAAACCAGCCGACGCCGTAGGTGTGCGACGGCCGTACAATCGTCATGGGAAAGGCGTGCTCGCGATAACTGTTCACCAGGAACTCCTCGCACGCGGCTTTTTTTCGTGAGTACTCCCAGTAGGGGTTGTGCAGAACGGTTCCCTCGTTCATCACCTGGTGCGTGACCGGTTTCTTGTAGGCCGAGGCGGAGCTGATGAAGATGTATTGCGCGGTTCTCTGTGAGAAGAGCCTGATGTCCGTCTCAATGTGGGCCGGCTCGTAAACCACCCAATCGACTACGGTGTCGAAGGTGAGGTCCCCCAGTGCCTTTTCGACCTCGGCCGGCTGCCGAATGTCGGCCGTGATCGTCCTGACCCCGTCCGGGACACGCGACCGATTCGTGCCGCGGTTCAGGTGGTATACTTCGATACCGCTCTTCTGTGCCTCCAGGGTACAATCGAGCGAGATATTTCCCGTGCCGCCGATGAACAGTACTCTCATCTTTTTCCTCCTCGTTAGGAACTGAGCAGCGTCCTGCCGCGAAGAGAGCGCGCAATGGTAAGCCTGTCCGCGTACTCCAGGTCTCCCCCCACCGGCAGACCTAATGCAAGACGCGAGGTGCGCACTTCGGATCCCTCGAACAGCTTTACGAGGTAGAGCGCAGTTGTGTCACCTTCCACCGTAGGATTCGTCGCAAGGATAATCTCTTTAACGCCGCCCTCTTTAACCCGGGCCCCGAGCCGGGAAATGGTGAGGTCTTTGGGTCCGACCCCCTCGATCGGCGATATGACACCCATGAGCACATGGTAGAGCCCGCGGTACTCGCGGGTCGCTTCGAGCACAGCGACATCCTGCGGCTGTTCCACCACGCAGATCGTTGTTCGGTCGCGGGCCGAATCAGCACAAACGTCGCACGGATCGGCTTCGGTGTAATTCCCGCACACCGTGCAGGGGTGGATCCGTTCTCGCACTTCGGTCAGCGAGGCCGCCAGACCCCGCGTGAAACTCGGATCGGTGCGAAGCAGATGGTAGGCAATTCTGGTTGCGCTTTTCTTCCCGATCCCCGGAAGACGGGATAACTGTCCAATTAGCTGATCGAGAGCGTTCACGCTACATTCCCATGAAACCCGGCGGAATGTTGATCCCGCCGGTCGCCGCAGAGAGCTCATCGCGCATCTTCTCTTTCACTTTGAACAGAGCATCGGTGAAAGCCGCCAGCATCAGATCCTGCAGCATCTCGATGTCCGCCGGATCGACCGCTTCCGGTGAGATGTGCACCGAGAGCACCTGCATTTCGCCGGTCATCTCGACTTTGACCATATCGCCGCCTGCCGTGCCTACCGCGCGAATCTGCTTCATGCGCTCCTGCGCTTCGGTCATCTTGGCCTGGAGGCCCTGAAAATTCTTCAGCATATCCATCGGATTCATATTCATGATCTACGCTCCTTGCGGGAACCGAACGGAGTCGCTATTGGACAACGTCCCCGCGAAACACCTTGCGCACGAGTTCGACGCGAGGATTTGAATTTTGATTCTTTTGTTCCTCCGGGCGCACGATCTGCACGCGCAGCCGGACCTTCCGCCCAAGAACGCCCGAGGAAACGTGACTGACCACATCCGTGTCCTGTTTTACTGCATTCGCGGCATAGGCGGTATCGAAGGAGACAACGAGCTCGTCGTTTTCGAGCTGCCAGGCGAGCGCCTTTTCGAGATTGGAACCGAGAGTCAACTTGTTCTTTCGAACCGCAGCAACTACCGCTTCGACCTGAGCCTTTTCCAGTTCGTTGGGAAGCCGCGCCTCGGCCTCTCCAACGTCCGAATCCGGTTCGTCGTATTCTGATTCGTCGCCGATGTCGCTGTCCTCGGCGTCATCGTCCGTCCGGGCCGACAATTCGGCCGGCGACCGATGTTCAGAAACGGGATTCTGTGGTACGGCCGAAGAAGGGACGGAAGTTCGACGCGTCGAAAGCTTTCCTTCAACGATTTCCTGTCGGATCCGGGCGATCCCTCGTGAGATCTCACCCGCGGAAAGGTAGTCACCAAGCCCCGCGAGCCTGCTCAGCACCAGCTCGAGCTCGAAACGGGGATTGAGTGAGTAACGGATGTTCCGATAGAGCGTAAGCAGAAGCTCGATCGCCTTTTCCAGCTGATCGGCGCTGTATTCATCAACAAGGTTCTGAGGAAGCGTGTCCACGCGGTACCCGAGAACCGACTCTTTTCTCACGCCGTGTTTGACAAAAAGCAGGGCGCGGTAGTACTCGGCAAGCTCTATCACGAACTGCTCAACCGAAACGCCTCCGGCCACCAGCTCCTCGGCAAGCTCGAGGACGCGGCCGTGGTCTTTCACGCGCATCGCCTCGAGCATTCCGGCGATCTGCTCGGCACCCAGAAGGCCGAGTTTTTCCCGGATACCCGCCATGCGGATGGTCCCGTCCGAGAAAGCTGCGACCTGATCGAAGATCGTGTAGGCGTCCCGAAGCGAGCCCCCCGCCTCGCGCGCAACCCAGAACAGCGCATCCTCCTCGGCGTCGATCCCAAGTTCTCCGGCAGCGTCCCGCAGACACTCCATGATGCGCTCGGCCGGGATGAGGCGGAAATTGAACTGCTGACAACGTGAACGAATAGTCGCCGGAACCTTGTGTATCTCGGTGGTAGCGAAAATGAAAATGATATAGGGTGGCGGTTCTTCAATTGTCTTGAGCAGTGCGTTGAAAGCGCTGTTGGACAACATGTGGACTTCGTCGATTATGTAGATCTTGTAGCGGGAGCTCTGGGGCGCAAAAAGCACTTCGTCTTTGATCTGCCGGACATCGTTCACGGACGTGTTTGAGGCGCCGTCGATCTCGATAACATCGAGCGAGGTACCGCGCGAGATCTCCTCGCTGCCCGCAAAGTCGTCGCACGGGTCCGCGGTCGGGCCGGATGGACAGTTGAGCGATCGAGCAAGGATTCGCGCAGCGGAAGTCTTTCCAACCCCGCGGGGCCCGCTGAAGAGGTAGGCGTGGGCAATGCGTCCGGTCTTGAGGGAGTTTCGAAGCGTGGCAACGACGAACTCCTGTCCAACAAGGGCGTCAAAGATTTTCGGTCGCCGTCGTGTGGCTGTTACTTCGTATGCCATCTGTCCGTGTCCATGGGAAAAGAAACCCCTTTAGCTCCGACCAAGCTTACCTGCACACACCTTCCATTCGCTTACCGTTGCTTCCTTCCGGACCTGGCGGGGTTGGGCGACGGCCGGTTGCGCAGAGCCTGACCATCAACACTAAAGGGGCCCTATAAATCCGGAGAGAGAGGGATTCGAACCCTCGGTACCCTTTCGGGTACGCACGCTTTCCAAGCGTGTACCTTCGACCGCTCGGTCATCTCTCCCAACGTACAGGTGGGATAGGCGGAGAGAGAGGGATTCGAACCCTCGGAGCTGCAATGCAGCTCAACGGATTTCGAGTCCGCCCGATTCAACCGCTCTCGCATCTCTCCGTTACTTACTGGGGTCATACCTGACCACGGGTACGGTCCGTTACTATACACAATGGTCCGGGAAGTTTCAATCACCGTCGCTTTGGCGTGGCAGGCCGATTACAACGAACGTGACCGCAGGAATTTGCATTTCTTCGTGTCGTCAACGATAATTTGGGCAGGTTGTCACCACCTGATCTCAACACTTATCGGAGGAAAGAATTCATGAAAACGTTCTTCGGTCTTACTACGTCAATAGT
>DATKUF010000255.1:0-14745 GCA_035530755.1 Spirochaetia bacterium
AATAAGATTGAACAGGAGGCCTCGGCGACCGCCGACAAGAAAGGGCGGGAGATCTTGGTCTCAGCAATTCAGCGTATGGCCTCCGAAGTGAACGCCGAGGTCACGGTCGCGTCCGTCAGTCTTCCGAACGACGAAATGAAAGGCCGGATCATCGGACGGGAAGGGCGCAATATCCGTACGCTCGAAACGCTAACCGGCGTGGACATCATCATCGATGATACCCCGGAAGCGGTGGTTGTCTCATGCTTCGACCCCGTGCGGAAGGAAATCGCAAAACGGTCGCTCGAACGTCTTATCACCGACGGGCGGATACACCCCACGCGCATCGAAGAGGTAGTCCAGAAGGTCACGCAGGACATTAGCCAGACAATCTACGAAGAGGGCGAAAAAACGCTCTTTGAGCTTGGCATACATTCGATGAAGCCCGAGGGCATCCGCGGGCTCGGAAGGTTGCTCTATCGCACGAGCTACGGACAGAACGTGCTCGCGCATTCGAAAGAGGTGTCGATCTTCGCGGGAATGATTGCGGCGGAGCTCGGTGCCGACCGGGAAATCGCGAAGCGCGGCGGTCTGCTGCACGATATCGGTAAAGGGATCGAATCCGACGGGGACAGCAATCACGTTGAGCTCGGAGTTGAGCTATCCCGCCGGATGAGCGAGGACGCACGGGTTATCAACTGCATCGCGGCCCACCATGGGGACGTTCCGCACAGTTGCATCGAGTCGGTCATCGTGCAGATTGCGGACGCACTGTCGGCATCGCGTCCGGGTGCGCGACGCGAAACGCTCGACAACTACATCAAACGTCTGGAGAGCCTCGAAAAGATCGCCGGCGAGTTCGAAGGCGTCGAAAAAGCCTACGCAATCCAGGCCGGTCGCGAGCTGCGTATCATGGTAAATCACGAGCAGGTTGACGATGCCGGCGCACGCGAAATAGCGAAAGAGATCGCGCGTCGCATTGAGTCGCAGCTGCGGTATCCGGGGCGGATCAAAGTAACGATGATCCGTGAAACCCGGATCATCGAATACGCTCGGTAAGGGGCCTGGATGGCTAAGGTCTTTCGTGCTCTCATCCTCGGCGATGTTGTCGGCCAGTCGGGGTGCCGCGCGATACTCCTTGGTCTCCCGGGTCTCATCAAGAAGTTGTCGGCCGATGTTGTCGTCGTAAACGGCGAGAACGCGGTCGAAGGCTTCGGGATCACTCCCGATGTCGCGGCGCAGATTTTCAAGGCCGGCGCTCACGTAATCACTACCGGCAATCACGTCTGGCAAAAGAACGAAATTCTCGCGTATCTGGATACTCAGGAACACATCCTGCGCCCCGCGAACTATCCGGCCGGTGTGGCCGGTCACGGAAGCTGTGTGGTCGAAGTGCATGGCGTGAAGGTCGGTGTGATGAATCTGCAGGGCCGGGTACGCATGTGGAGCATCGACTGCCCGTTCCGCAAGGCAAAAGAGATTGTGCGGAAACTCCGTCAGGATACGAAAATCATGATAGTCGATTTTCATGCCGAGGCCACCGAGGAAAAAGAGGCGCTCGGACTCTATCTTGACGGAGACGTGACTGTCGTCGTGGGCACGCATACACATACTCAGACAGCCGACGAACGCATCCTGCCAAATGGAACCGCCTACATCACCGATCTCGGGATGAGCGGTCCGAAATCCAGCGTTATCGGTTTTGACCCCGTCATCGGAGTGCAACGCGCGCTTTCGCAGATGCCGCTGAAGAACGAGGTGTCCGATAACCCGGCGCTTTTGCAGGGGATCTTTGTCGAGATCGACCCGGACAGCGGCAAGGCGGTCTCCGTCACGAGAATTCGGGAAGAAAGTCTGGTGTGAAAAGTCGGCCGCTGCTCGGACTGCTTCAAGAACGATACATCGATTACACAAAGGATGAGCTCTACGCGTTCGTGCTCTGCGGCAACGTCGTGGTCAACGGTGAGCGGAACCGCGATCCGCGCGGCATCGTGCCAACCGACGCCTCGATCGAGCTGTCCGGAGGTGGCCGTTTTGTATCGCGCGGGGGCGACAAGCTCGCACGGGCGATTGAGCTCTGGAAGATTCCCGTCGAAGGTCGATGTTTTTTGGACGCCGGCGCGTCCACCGGCGGATTCACCGATTGTCTGCTGCAGAACGGGGCGACTGTGGTCCACTCGGTGGATGTCGGTTACAATCAGCTCGACTTCAGAATCCGTAACGACAGCCGGGTGAGAGTCCACGAGCGAACAAATATCATGGCAGTGACGGCCGAGGATCTTGAGCCTCCTCCGGATGCTGCAGTTGCCGACCTGTCATTCCGATCGCTTTCAGGTGCAGCGAGCCAACTTCTCAGACTCACCCGGGAGGGCTGGGCTGTCGCCCTCGCAAAACCGCAATTCGAAACGCACGGCGAAATTCCCGGATTTGCGGGAGTGCTCGCGGATGAGGGCCTCATCATGGGTGTGCTCGACTCCCTCTGGAGCAATCTCGAACGCGAGGGCGTGCGCGTGAAAGCGATCACCGAGTCGCCGATACGCGGACGGAAGGGAAATCGGGAGTTTCTGTTGTGGCTCGAGAGTGGGGCAGAGCCAGCGCAGCCTGCTTCGATCCGACACGGGAAGATCGAACAGGCGCTTGCCGAGTCGCGCGGAATTGCATGAGCGCCGTCCCTGTCAGGAAAAGGAGTCGCGCCCCAAAGGACGCCCGACGTAAATTCCCTCTCCGCCAAGGTAATCCAGCTTCTTGCCGTTTACCAGAAACTGAACGCGGCTGACCGTGGAGAACTCGGTTGCCGTGTGCACGATCTCTTTGAGTTGAGCAATGAAGCCTTCGACGCCCATGGTGTTGAACTCGAACGCCTCGTTGAAGTTGAGATAGGCAATTCCATTCTGCACGTAGGCGGAAAGGAGCCGGGTTTTCGGCGGAATCAGGTTGAGCATGCCCTTATTCAGTTCTTCCGGTGTCGGCCCCTTCAGAAGCGCCCGGATCGTGTCGGTAAGCGGACTATCGGTGTAACGCACCTCCCGATCCACAGCCTCGGGCAGTATCCGGCCGTCGTCGGTTACAAACGTATAGTAGAGTTTCGCGCTGCGAACCCGATAGGGTGGAACCGATTGATCGGTGGGCAACTTCCCCACAGCACTGTCGGACTTCGCCGGTGCAGGAGTCGATGGAGTTCCGGAGTTGTCACCGGAACGACCGGTGTCCCCACCGGAACGACCGGTGTCCCCACCGGAGACCCCGGTGTCCCCACCGGAGAGGCCCGGAACTGTGCGAAATGTCGATGTCGAATCCGCCGGGGGAGGTGCGATCCGGGTTGACGGGTTCGTATCCGTCGCTTTACCGGCAGGAGGGTTCAGAATCCCGGGTTTTCCCGGAACTCCGTTCTTCGTCTGCGACGTGCCGTTCCTGTCCGTCCCGATAACCACGGTGCGGGTCTCGACACCAGGAGTCGTGCCGGAGCCATCCTTGCCAAAACGATGCTGAAGTACGTTCATCAATCCGGTACTCTGCACGACTTCCTGAATGCGTGGTTTGGTTGCGACGAACACTACCAGGAACAGCAGTATGACGGCGACCCAGAACAGGACACCGAAAGATGATCGACTTTTCTTCTTGTTGTTCGCCATACGTCCTAAGTATCGGCGTATTGGGGAAACAATTTGACAGGCGTTAGGTAATGGCCGTATCATATGACGGCAATGCATGAACTTACCGGAATCTCAGCGTCGCCGGGCATCGCCATCGGAAAGGTATTTCTCTATCTTGACGACGGCCCGTCTGTTCCTCGATACCCTATACGTGCGGATCAGGTGGGACGCGAAATGGAGCGGCTATCGAGAGCCGTCTCGCGTGCGTCGGACGAAATAAAGGGACTCCGCCGATCCAGCGAGCAGGAAAACCGCGCCGAACAGGTGAAACTGCTCGATACGCATCTACTCATGCTTGCCGATCCGGATTTTACGGGCCGGATCGAAAGCGACTTGAAGACTAAGCTCCTGAACGTAGAATGGGTGCTCCATTCGGCGATCGAAGATGTCGTGAAAAAGCTTCACGAAAGCGGCAATGATTACATGAAGGACCGCACGATCGACCTGAACGATGTCTCCCGTCGTGTCCTCACGCACCTTCTTTACCATGAGCGGGCCAGTCTCGCGGACCTGTCCGAAGAGATCATTCTTGTTACTCACGACCTTCTTCCCTCGGATGCGATCGGAATGAACAAACGAATGGTCAAGGGCATCTGCATGGATGCCGGCGGGAAGACTTCCCACACAGCTATTCTCGCGCGCTCCTTTGAGATTCCTGCGGTAGTCGGTCTGTCGAGCATATCGCGCCAGGTGCACTCGGGTGACAACGCGGTTATTGACGGCAATCGAGGGCGGGTAATCATCAATCCGGACGCCCGGACGCTGAAACGGTACGTCCGGGTTCAATCTGACTGGCGCAAGCGTGAGGTGCAACTCATGCGGCTGAACGAACTCCCGGCCGAAACGAAGGACGGGAAGCTGGTCAGCCTCAAGGCCAACATTGAAGTTTCGGAAGAAGTGGATTCCATTTACGCACACGGAGCCGATGGTGTAGGCCTGTTCCGGTCGGAATTTCTGTTCCTCCACGCGGGCCAGCCGCCCTCCGAAGAGGAGCAGTTTCGAGCCTACTCCTACGTCTTGAAGGCAATGGGGTCAAAACCGGTTACCATCCGTACGCTGGACGTCGGCGGCGACAAGGTGGCGCCGAACCTCGAGGGTTTGAGTGAAAAGAATCCGATTCTCGGATGGCGCGCGATTCGATTCTGCCTTTCGAACCCCGATCTGTTTCGTACTCAGCTTCGTGCGCTCATACGTTCGAGCATGAACGGAAGGCTGCAGATCATGTTTCCAATGATCTCCGGAGTCGAGGAGCTCTCCCAGGCGCTGGAAATGCTCGAAGAGGTCAAGGGTGATCTTCGGCGGGAGAACGTACCGTTCGCGGACAATATTCCGGTCGGAACAATGATCGAGGTCCCTTCAGCGGCTATCACCGCCGATCTGATCGCACGTCGATCACACTTCTTCTCGATCGGGACAAACGACCTCATTCAGTATACAATCGCTGTAGACCGTGGCAACGAGAAGATTGCCTACCTCTACGAGCCATTTCACCCCGGCGTGCTCCGGCTTCTCAAGATGGTAATCGACAGTGCTCACGCAGTAGGGATCCCCGTCGGTATGTGCGGGGAGATGGCGGGCGACCCGCTGGCGACTGTCGTCCTGCTCGGCCTCGGTCTGGACGAGTTCTCGATGGGTGCCGTCGGCATTCCCGAAGTCAAACGCATCATTCGATCCGTCGCGCTTTCGGAAGCCGAAGAAATTGTCGGCAACGTAATGGATATGAAGTCTTTCCATGAAATCGATCGCTACGTAAGCGAGTTCATGGAAACACGCTTCGGTGTGAAAGCGTACTAGCGAACGTCCGGAAACCAAGGATCTCAGTCAAATGAACAAGAATACAGCTTCCCTCCCCGACGTAGTCATCGTCGGGCGGCCAAATGTTGGCAAGTCAACCCTTTTCAATCGTCTCGTCGGTCGCCGTCTTGCGATAACTGACAAAATGCCGGGCGTCACGCGGGACCCGGTAACGGCCGAGGGGGAGATCTGCGGAGTAACTGTCCGTCTGGTGGACACCGGGGGAATGACCCTGGAAAAGGGCACGATACTCGAACTGGTCACGGCGAAAAGTTTTGAAGTCGCGTCGCGGGCCCGCTGCGTAGTTCTGCTGCTCGATGTTACCGAGATCACGCCCGAGGACGAAGAGTTCGTCGAGCGCCTGCGACCCTATCAGGACCGGATCGTCGTGGCAGTGAACAAGGTCGACAATCCGGAGAGAGAACAGGCGGTATGGGACTACTACCGGTTCGGCTATGCGCCCGTCGTCGGAATCTCGGCCGCTCACGGGCACAACATCGAGGATCTGCGGGAAGCGATAGTCGAACGGCTCAACGCCGTCGCGGCAACGATGTCGCAGGATATCGAGGGTGCGACGGTGTCGGAACCGCAGAATACCGAACCAAGACCCATTCGCATTGCCGTACTCGGGCAGCCGAACACGGGAAAATCCACGCTGGCAAACCGGCTTGTCGGGGCCGAGCACTCGATCGTCTCCGAAGTCCCCGGAACCACGCGGGATGTTATAGAGAGCAGATTTCGACACAAAGGGGTTGAGTTTGAAATTCTTGACACCGCCGGGATCCGACGCAAAAGCAGGGTGAATGAGGATATCGAGTACTATTCGGTGAACAGGGCGATCGGAACCATTGAGCAAGCCGACATCGTTTTTCTCATGGTCGATGCCCCGAAAGGGCTAGCGGAGCAGGACAAGAAGATCGCGGGACAGGTGGTCAAGAAGGGCAAGGGCGTCATCGTTGTGCTGAATAAGTGGGACCTCATGGAACCGGTGAAGAACCAGTTCGAGGCTGTTGAGGACCGCGTCCGCTTTCTGTTTCCGATTCTGAACTTCGCGCCGGTGGTTCCCGTGTCGGCGACAAACGGAACCGGAATTTCCAAGCTGCTGGGGCTGGCCGTTCAACTGCGCAGCGAGTTGTCGACCCGCATCGAAACCGGGCGGCTCAATCACTCGCTGGCCCGCTGGCTGGCCGAAACACCCCCCCCGTCGGGGAAGAAGCACTGGAAGGTGCGATATATGACGCAGGTGAGCACCGAGCCTCTTCACTTCGTCATGTTCGTCAGCCGTGTAGCGGGTTTTCCTTCGAGTTACGTCGGCTACATTCAGAACCGGATTCGTCGCGACTTCGGTCTGCTCCACGTACCACTGGACATCGTCCTGAGAGAGTAGCAGTATCACTATATGGACGGCTTGAGCATCGGTGAGGTCTGCTCGCTGCTGCAGGTCAAACCTCACATCGTACGCTACTGGGAGCAGGAGATAGATCTCCTTTCTCCAAAGAAAGAGCTCTCCGGCAGACGTTCATACTCCGATCACGATGTGCAAATTCTCTCCCGGGTGAAGTACCTGGTACAGGAACGGCGTTTCACGCTCGAAGGCGCGCGCGAAAGGATTTTTGCCGAACTTTCCGGCACAGCCGGCGAGCGAAACGCGGAGAGAAAGGCAGTTCTCGAACAGGTTCGTCATGGGCTCCTTCATGCGGCGCGCCAACTTGGATCTCCGGGATCGGGTGTGCGGAACTCCGCGGGCGATGTGGGCTTTCGGTCGCTTCAGGCCCTGGAACGTGCGCCGGAAATCGAAACAGGTTCCGATTCCCGACTCGCCGACGATGTCCGTTACCGTCCCATTCAGGTCCTCCGACCGGGAGCTACCTCGACCGAAGACACCAGGTGGTCCGCGACGGTGCTTGTCAGCGTGATTACCGCGGGAATTCCTGGCGAAGTGTGGGGCCTCGAAACGCGACTGCGAGCGGCGTGGAAAACTGTCGAATCCAACCTGGAGATCGAAGCGGGTCGGGATGCTCCCGCCTGGGCCGTTTTCTGTCCTGCAGAGCACGCGGTTCCGGTCGAACGAGAAGCGGCGCGTCTTGCCGCGCGTTCCGGCATCTTCCCGATCGTCTTTCCCAACATACGCGTTGCTCTGCCGTCGGAAGAGGGAAATGCGGAGATCGTCGACGCCGGGGACGCCGGCGCCCTGCTGCAGCTTCGAGCCGGCGCTGCCGGACAGCTCCTCATCGACCGGGGCGTGACAGACGCCTGTTTTCTTCCCGCGGCGGCTCCAGGGGACCTTTCCGTCCACGAAGTTTTCGGGCTGATCGCGTTGCACCGAACGTGCCGGACCAGTCTCACCGTTCAGGTCGTTTCCCGGGGTCGGCCGACTGACGTCCAGACCCCCGGCAATGCGCGATACCGCGTGACGGGAGTTTTTGCTGTTAACCTTGAGATGTGGCGCGGTCTGACCAGTCCGATCCCTCTCCGGTTCAGGCAAAACCGGAAAACGGTCGAAAATGAGAAGAACGAAGTGCGCGCGCCGGGGGAATCCTGGTTTCTGCAGCTGCTCGCGGCAGTGCCGGAGTCAGTCGCCGTGGAATGGCCGCCGCGCGGGGAGACAATGGGCAACGATGAAAACTGATACAAGGGTCTTCGCGAGGCGTCGACGCGTTCCTGTGCTGGTACTTCTCATGGTATTGTGCGGCCTTCCGGTCTGGAGCAGGTCATCCACCGCGCAAGTTCTGCCCGCCGCTGCGGACAACAGCGAAGCTCGGAAATACCTCGAGGATTCTATCCTCGCTCCCACGAGCACGGTTCTGGATCTGTCACCGCGTGTGCTTACCCTGTCCGACGGTGCTCACCGCGTGAAGTTTGAAGTTCAGCAATCCAATGACTCCTATTATCTGCTGTTTCTGAACCACAACGCGAACGGCCCGACCAACGGCACGTTCGATCCATACCCGGTCAACGGGACGGGAAACTATGTTATCAAGAGAAGTCTGAAAGATGGGTCGTTCGAGCAGATCAAAATATTCCTGCAGGATGATCCGGGGTTCTTTGTCCGGGTGTTCCCCGCAGGAGGACCGGTGTTTGATCCGCTTCACGGCGGGGACAGCCGATGCTTCATTGACGTCTACATCGCGGACTCCCGAATATACCGGAACGTAGTGCTTCCTATCTCCTTTGGACAGGCTCTTACTTCCTCACTGCAGTGGCTTGTCCAACTCACCGCAGATCAGATCGACTGGTCTTCGCTTTTTCCGCCCGGGGATCTTGCGGCGTATGAGGATGTGCGTTATATGGTCGATGAAGCGAGGAAAGCACTTCCGACGCTCCCGGACGCGGACGATGGTGCGATGGACAAGGACGGAAACCTCGTCTTTATTGCGAGTCTGAAACTTCAGGACGACGGCCCCGGGTTCAACTGTTCGGGTTTTGCAAAATGGATCGCAGACGGTTTGTACAAGCCCGCCACCGGACGTTTTCTCACAATTGATGAGCTGAAGAAGAAGCATCCGGAGCTCCGCGGAAACAGGTGGTCACAACCCGTCGAGGACACGCGCGACCCCTATTTCGGGCTCGACTGGACCCGAAACATCGCCGTTGCACTCATGGAGCTCGATAATCCGGGTCGACAGCTTTCGCCGACCGCCGCCGATGTGCGCGATGTACCATTCTCACGATACGTGGAAAATGTCGGCTACCCGATAGCAGAGCTCAAACGGGTGCTCTATTTTCTCGCTGTTCGTGACCCCGGCTATTTCTATTTCGGATCGGTGAACAAGGAGTTTGGGACGGCTCCGGTGCTCCGCCAGCATACCCACGTGGTGGTGCTGTTTCCCTACTTTACGCAGAACGGAGAGTTCCGTGTTGCTCTCCTCGAACGCAATGTTGAGTCGACACTCGAAAGTTTGAACCGCAGATATCCGGACGATTTCATTCATCTGGTGCGCGCACGCGCCTCTTCCGACTACGTGCCGCCGGTCATCCATTTCGCCGCACGTTGAATATTGGGTGGCGCCGCGGTATCCTTGAGGCATATGACGAAGGCTCTACTGCCGCTTCTCCTTCTTGCTGCAATCGGGGCCGCGCCGGCTAATGCACAGATTTATGCCCTGGGGGCGACCCCGGGGGCCGAGCGGGACCTTTACACGGAGGCGGAGAACCGCCTCCTCAAGCATGATTACGAACTTGCTCTTGACCGATTCGAGAGTTTCATCCGGCAATATCCGCTGTCGCAGTATGTTCCTGACGCGCAATTCCGTCGTGCGGTGAGCCTCTACCGGCTCGGGCAGTATAAAAGCTCTCTCGATCTCTTCAACCGCATTGAAGAGCGCTACCGCTCAACGCGATACCTGAGCAGCGTCCCGTTCTGGAAGGGGGTTGATCAGTATTATCTCGCGCAATATGAGCCGGCAATCGGAAATTTGAATCGATTTCTGGCGAACACTGCGGTAACGACCAAGGGAAATGGCGAAGATGCGACTCTAAGACGGCAGGCGCTGCTCTATCGGGGCATCAGTGAAATTGCTTCCGGCAAGGGCGGCGACGCGATCGCATCCCTCACTCAGATGATGAATGAAACGCTCGTTCCGTCGGAAGAGTCCTACGGACTGACTCTTCTTTGCTCGCTGGATCGTGATGCCAAAAGATGGAGTGATATCGAACGCCTCTATGAGCGGACGGATGTATCGAAGGTCGACGCCCGCTGGGCTCCGCAGTTTCGCCTGTATGCGGCGGAAGCCTACTACGCAACCGGTGATCTCCCGAAAGCGGAATCGATTTATCGTAGCCTTGAGAGCGCAACCGCGGACGTTGCCGCTGTAGCGCTCGAGCGACTTTTTGCGATCGCCCGCACCGCCGGGGACGAAGAAGGACAGGCGCGCGTGCTCGCCTCCGCCGAATCAGCGCTTGCCGGCAGAACCGATATCCTTTCGCAATTCTGGCTTCGGATCGGGATCGAGAATTACCAGCAGAAGAAATACGACCTCGCCGAGCTCTATTTCCAGCGACTGTGGGATCTGCGAAAAAGCGAACGACTTCCCGGAACTGTTCCTCTCTACCTGGCTCAGATGCTCGTGATGCGTGGCCGGAAAGAACAGGCCCTCTCGGTGCTCGAGGATTACCTCGCACAACAGTGGGTCAAGGACGCGCAGGGCGCGGCCGGCACGACGGCTCCGGAGGCCGGTCCTGTCCCTTCGCCGAAGACAGTCTCGACCTCTGGCGCGAATAAAACCGACGCCAGTTCTCTTCCGACCGACGGATTCGGAACCGGGGCGATAGCGGCCGTGGATACCTATCGGGACCGCGTGCTCGCCCGCGCCGGAAGCATCGATTTGTCTCTCGAAAAGTGGAACAACGCAAAGGATCTTCTGCAGACCGTCATCAACGACTATCCAGACTCTCCTTTGTTCGCGCAGGCCTCTTATCAGCGCGCCTATGCGATCTACAGACTCGGAGACTATCAGTCGGCGTTGCAGGCGATTAGAGATCTCTTTGCCGCAGGGAAGAGCGGGGAGCTTACCGCCGATGCTTTGCGTCTCCAGGCGGCCTGCCAGGAGAAGCTCGGCGAAGCTTCGGCGGCTGTCGACAGTCTTGATCAGTACCTGGCGATGCGCAAGGATGATCTGACTGCGAGGCTCGACCTTGTACGCGTCCTTTTCCAGGACAAGAATTACGGACGTGTCGTGTCGCAGGGAAAAGCGATATTCAAAGAGAACCCGGATCTGGCGGTCAAACGGGAGGCGGATGCCGCGCAACTTCATTACGAAGTAGGTCTCTCCTACATCGCGGCAAAGGACTATTCGAGTGCGATTTCGGAACTTTCCGGGTCGGCGGTGCCGACCTCTCAATCCGGGGTGTACGCCTACAAACTCTACTACCTCGGGTGGGCGTACTATCGGTTGGGCAGATTCGATGACGCTGTCACGGCGTACGGTGAGCTGATCCGTGGCTATCCGACAAACGCGCTATCTGCGCAGGCGGCCTATCTGGCCGGATGGTGCTCCTTCAGCACGGGCAAATACGCCGACGCGGAGCACTACCTGCGGCTCGTTGCAGGCTATGATGCCCCCCAAAGCCTTATCGTCGATGCGTCATTCCTGCTGGGACAGTCGCTCGTCGAACAGAAAAAATTTCAACAGGCGCAATCACAGTTCCTCGACATCTTCACCACCTATCCAACCTCGTCGCTGGCCGACGATGCGATGTATGAGTACGCGAGCTCTTTCGCCGATTTGAACATGATCGATCGAGCTGCTGCTGCTTACGCTGACCTCGTGAAACGCTATCCGGAAAGCCCGTTGAGTCCGCAGGCCCTCTATCGCAGAGCGGAACTCTACTACAACGACTCGCGCTTTCGCGAAGCGCAGGATGCTTTCTTTCTCTATCGATCGTCGTTTCCCGTCGGAGCCCAGATCGACGGCGCGCTCTACTGGGGCGGGATGGCCTCTCTGAAAGACAACGAGCCGACCGGCGCACTGCTGCTTTGGGAACGCCTGATTGCGGACCGGAGCAACAGCTCCTACCGGTCCGACGCGATGTATCGGGCGGCCCAGGTTTATGAATCGCGCGGAGACTTCAAGAACGCACTGAATCTCTATTCGGAACTTCTTGCACGTTACCCGGACCGTGCAAAGGCAGTCGATGCGCAGAAGGAAGTCGACACGCTGGTACTGCAGATGAACGGGTTATCCCGGCAGGAGGCCACACTGCTGGTTTCGATTGACTCGGCGGGCAAAGCTTCGACAGCCGAGGGGCGCGACGGGATTCTGAAGCTGGCACGGATAGTGATCTATCAGGAGAGCGCAGCGAGCTCGAATTTGCAGTTGGTGCTCCCGCTGCTTTCCCAGGTCGTCGACCACCGAAAAGACGATCCACGCTCGGCCGGGGAAGCCCAATACCTTCTCGGGGAGGTCGCTGCGCGGCAGTCCGATTACCTCAAAGCGGCGAACAGCTTCCTCGATGCCGCTGCGATCGATCCGGTCAATCGTGATCGCGCGGCGCAGAGCCTGTACCGTGCGGCGGAAATGCTGAAAATGGCCGGCCGGCTCGATCAAACGAAGGCGCTGGTCAAGAGAATAACCGACACGTTCGCCGGATCCCGTTGGGCATCAGACGCCCGAAACCTTTTGGAGCAATAGAGTGAAGATCGCCCTGGCGAAATCGATCCCCATAGTTGTCCTGCTTTTCTGTGCCGTTGCTTCCGCGGCAGTTGCTCAGAACTCTCGTGCGGAGGCGAATCAGCCCGCCGGAGCGGGTTCTGTCTTTGATTCCCAAAAGGTCATCGACGCGGGACCAAAGGCCCCCGACACTGCTCAGATCATGTTGCCCGACGTCGTTCTGAAAGTGCCCGATATTGCGGTGGCGTCCATCGCTCCGGAGCTTCCTCCGGCGGAAAATCTCCGTGTCCCTGACATTGGGGTTCCGTTGCCGGATCAGGGTCCGCTCCATATTCCGGATCAGGCCTTCGACGTTCCACTTCCTGGAAAAGGCCAGTCCGCCACGGCGAGAAGCGGTGGGTCATCGATCTACAACACCGGGAGTCTCGGTGTCGGGAGTATGAGCCATCTGGCTGGTGCAATATCGGTCTACAAGCTCGGAGATTCGCCTCGCTTTCGGCTGGAGTTCTCGCACGAGGGTCTCGACGGCTTCGCCGGCAAACCTGCCGGCACCGGATATTTCACCGACGACAATTCGGTCGGCGGGTGGCTTTCTACCGGAGGCAGCGCTTCCGGAACTGAGTCTATGGCGTCATTCCAGGACCACGAGCTTGGTCTTCAGAACAACTCGGACAACTACTATTCGGTCGGGGTGCGCACATTCAACGGGTATACAGGCCTGTCGTGGAATCCCGATCCCCTGCTTTCATTCGGCGTCCGGGTCGAGGGCGGAATTGCGTCTCGGCTCTTTTCGCTCGCGGCCCCTGCCACCTCGAACAAGTCTCAGACTGAATACACTATCTCGCCGAGTCTGACGGCGGGTCTGAATCTCCAGTCGATCTCTTTTCAACTTCGCGGCAGCTATGGGACGCGGCTGACCGACGGGCTCGCGGCAGCCAATAACGTCAATCTCGGACTTTTCGTGGACGCGAGTCTCCCGGCCGCGTTTCTCATTCGAGGCGACGTCGGCACCTACTGGACTCTTGCGGGAGTGCCTGATACGGGTGTTGAGTTTCCCTGGAGTCTGGAAATATCGAAAACGTTCGACACCGGCAGCGGGTTTGCCGTTTCCGGAGGATATCGGATCGAGCCCATGAGTTTCAGCGATCTGTGGTCGAACTTTCCTCTGCTCCAGATCGGAAGCGCCGGGCAGGGAACGCTTATTCACGGCTCGACCTGGTTCGGGAAGCTCGGGTTCACCTGGAGCGCAGCTGACCTTCTGTTCAACATGCAGGGCGCGCTCGAGCTCGACTACCGAAAGAATGTGCTCGACATTACCGGATACAGCCGGCCTGAGACGGCCTATCTGTACCGTCAGACGGATATGACGTCGCTCGTTCCCACGTTCGCGGTTGTCTGGAGTCCGACGAGCTTCCTGAGCATACGCGGCGGTTTGCAGGGCAAACTTCTGAATCGGGCAACTCAGGAACCACTGCTTGCCGCGAACGGCAGCATTTCTCTCGCAAGTCCTCTCAACCGCTTCGGCGGTGGGCTCTCGGCGGCGTTCGGCCTCTTCGAGTCACCGGTTCTTCCGAATATGTCGGCGAATCTGTTTGCCCGAATTTCCGACGGCGTTGAGTTGGACCTGAACGTCGAGGACTTTCTCGCGCCTCTCCTGCCGAACGGCAGACCGATAATCGGATCGTCGGTGAATTCAACCTTTCCGTTCATATTGCCTGGATTTCGAATTACGCTGTCCACGCACATTTCATTATGAGGCACGGACTTTGTTTCGTGCGGCGGTTATGAGGTATCAAACATGATAGATTTAATCCAGAAAGGCGGAATTGTAATGCCTTTCATCATTGCTCTTTCGGTAGTCGCCGTGGCGATTATTATCGAGAGGTTGCTCTACTTCCGGAAGATCCGAACGGATGAGGATCAGATTCTGCTGCGCCTGAAATCCGCGCTCCAGAAGGGACACTACGACGAGGCCCTGAACATCTGTGAGGGCAACCGCTCTCCGATCACGAATCTCATGAAGGTCGGGATCGAGCATCGCCAGTATCCCGAAAATGTGATCAAGGACGCGGTCACAGACGCCGCCAACATGGAAATTCCGAGAATGGAAAGGTTCGTGTCGTTTCTCGGAACAATCGCGCAAATCGCGCCGCTTCTGGGGCTTCTGGGCACGGTCACCGGGAACATAAAGGCGTTTGGCGTACTCGGCA
>DATKUF010000256.1:0-3590 GCA_035530755.1 Spirochaetia bacterium
CGCTCTACGAACAGCGTGGAGAGTTCGAGAACGCAACCGGTGTCTTCACCCAGGGCCTGCAGGAAGACGCGAACAGCCCGAATTTGCACTACAACCTGGGAATAGCCCTGCAGTCGGAGGGGAAGTTCGAGGATGCGCGCGAGCAGTACCAACGGGCCCTGAAATCCCATCCTGGATGGAAAGACGGGTTGAACAATCTTGGAATCGTTCTGGAAAAACTCGAACGCTACGATGAATCGGTCAAGACGTTTCAGGAGATACTTCGGATAGATTCCGACAATGCTACTGCGCACAACAACATCGCCACCGTTCTCGCTAAGCAGGGTCGGTCCGACGAGGCAATTGCCTACTTCAAGCGGGCGCTGTCGAACAAGCCGGACTACGTGCGCGCCGCGGTTAATCTGGGCCAGATTCTCGAAACCTACCGGAACCAGAATGAGTCTCTCGAAGAGGTGAGAAGGCTCGTTTCAAGCGCGCCGGACAGCGTCGACCTTCGATTTCAGCTCGTGCATATCCTGATCAATCTGCAGCGGTACGTCGAGGCGGAAAAGCACTTACGGCACATTCTCTCGAAAGAGCCGCAGAATGCACGGGCATGGCAGGACCTGGGAGGAGTGTATACCCGGTTGGGCAAGAACAATGAGGCCGCCGAGTGCTACAAGCATCTCCAGAAATTGGAGCCGGACAATCTCGACTTCCGTCTCGAGCTTGCCCGAATATTCCGCGATTTGAAGCATTATCCCGCCGGTCTGACCGAGGTGAAAAAATACCTCGAATCCAGGCCCGACGACCTGCGCGGCGGCCTGCTCTACGGTGATCTTCTGTGCCTGTCCGGGAATCCGACGGAGGGCGCGGCAGTTCTTGAAAAGCTCAAAGAGCTCTATCCGGACAATGGTAATATTCTTGCGGCACTCGCCGAAGCGTATCGGCTCCTGGGCGATCGGGATCGCGCAATCGGTGCAGCGGATGAGCTTATTAATCTGCAGGGAATCCGAGCCAACCCCGAGGATATCGAGAGCCTGAATGAAAGTCTCGGGCTCTATGAAAAGGCCGTGGAGGCGTTCGAGCGCGACCATCAGGACGAGTGGCAGCGAAGCCTGGAACGGCTTGGCAGACTTACCGTAGAAGGATCTCCGGAAGAGGAACGGGAATCTGCGACCCGACTGCTTGAGATCGAACCGATGGGGTTTCAGCAGGAAGACGAAGACTCGCTACTCGATTTCGAAGGGGACGAGGCGGAAGGGGATCAAGAGGAGCAACTCGAGGAGTCGGATGCAGCGTTTTCACTCGACGATCTTGTTGCCGACGCAGGTGTCGGACCGGAAGGCGAGGTTGAACCCGAGTACTCCTGGCCGGCCGGAAAGAAACCCGATCTTTCCCTCTTTGGTGACGACGAGAATGACAAGGTAGAATTGCCTTTCGAGCGCGAGGAGGCCGATTCGGGGCCGGCGACGCCCGCCGATCAATATGGGTTTGGAAATCCGCCGCTGCAAAATCCTCCGGGGCAGCAGCCGTTCCAAAACTCCCCCGGCCCGCAGACCGCGCCCCCGACGGCTTGGCCGCAGCAGCCGGCGCCCGCATGGGGCCCTCCCCCAGGGGGCTACCCGCCGCAGCAGCAATACCCGACGACAAACGAGGCTCCCGGGTGGCCCGCCCCTTCGGGTGGCGGCCCGCCGTCCGGTGGCAACCCACCGTCCGGCGCCGGCCCACAGGGCGGACTCCTGTCACGCGGAAACGCGATGCGAGGCGGTCCCGATCCTTCTTTCGGCCCTGCACCTTCTCCGGGTGTTGGAAACGCCCCGAGGTTCGGAGAAATCGACGGCGGGGACGTCCCGGCCGATGAAGCGCCCCGATGGCCCGCGCCACCGCCTCCGCGCTGGGTGCAACCGCGCCAATCCGATCCACATCCGGATGATCGGCTGCCGGAACTGGAGCCCGTATCTGATCTCGAAGAGGCACCGTTTGACCTGGCGGACGAGTTGGACGTCGAGGGGATCCCGCTGACCGAGGTTTCCGAGTTCGACACGGACGCGGTGCCCGAGGCTGTCGAGGAGTTCCAGGATGCCGAAGAACTCGAGCCGATCGAAGATTCCTCAGATGACAGGCCGCCTGAATCTTCGATCTTCGAGGGCGAAGCTGCAAGTCCCTCCGGTGCAAGGGAAACGGATACCGAAGCGGTCGAAGGCATTGAAGACTTCCTCGAAGAGTCGCCCGGCGACGACAGGGCGGTGGTGCAGGATATCAGGTTTGACGCCCCCTTCGGTGCCGCCTCGCCGGCAGAACACATTTCGACCGATCGGACGCCGGTTGGTTCTGAGTCGGATGCGGAAGACACTTCCGCCCATCCCGCGGCGGGTCCGCGGAGCGAGCTGGAAAGTGAATCCGACATGCTGGACTATCTGGTGGATCTCACGCACCAACTTCCGCCGGACCGGGCCAGGAATTTTGAGCACAGCGAGTTCCGACTCCGAATCGAATCGCTTAAGTCACGGTTGGCCGGTCGTGCCGGATTGTTGCACCGAATGCAGAAGTACCGGGACGAGGCGGGGCTGGTCAACGGAACTGCAAAATCCACGGCCCCCATCACTGCGGCCCGCATCGCGGACACCTTCTCCTTTCTCCGCCGGCTGGCCGGCAACCTCCCCGATGCTTCGGTCGCGACGATTCTCCAGGATCGGGCTCAAGGTCTGCTGCAGCGGCTACAGGCTATCCGCGATTCACAGAGTTGAAATGGCAGACACGAGTGAAAAGCTGACCCGAGTCCGGGGCTACATCGACCGTATGCCTAGCCTGCCGCCGACAGTCACGAAGGTGCTGGAAATCTGCAACGATCCCAAAACGTCGCCGGTGGACCTGAACAGGATCATAAGTCTTGACCCCGTGCTCATGGCCCGCGTTCTTCGCCTGATCAATTCCGCCTACTACGGAATACCGACGAAGATCGTGTCGATGGTACGCGCGATCATCATGCTCGGGATCAACACCGTCAAGAACCTCGCGTTGAGTACGGCCGTAATGGACACCCTTCATCGAAAGAGCGATCTGGGTGTACTGGACCCCGTTGAATTCTGGCGTCACTCTCTGGCGGTTGGGGTGACTTCGAAACTTCTCGCAAAACTGGCAGGAGTCGATGCATCCAATCTTGATGAGTATTTCACCGCGGGCCTCCTTCACGACATCGGCAAGATTCCTCTCGACCGCGTGTTCGCCGACGAGTACGCCCGAGTTATTGCGGTCTGCGCCGAACGAAAGTCCCCCCTGGCGACGGTGGAACGGGAGCTGCTTGGTTTCGATCACACGGACACCGGCAGAATCATCGTTGAAGCGTGGCGCCTCGGATCGGTAATTCGGGATACCGTGAGCCATCACCACGATCCGGCGGGCTATGGCGGACCGGACCGGAACATCGTCTATACCGTACATGCAGCGAGCCACTACGTTAACCAGAAAAGCATTGGCGATGCCGGTGACCGATTCCCGGCCGGGCTCGATCCGATTGTCGCCAAAACGCTGCAGATCGACAACCAGATCATGGACGGGATTACCGCAACGGTGGACGCGGAAATTCAGAAGGCGGAGATATTCCTGAA
>DATKUF010000257.1:0-23521 GCA_035530755.1 Spirochaetia bacterium
AGGTACCATTCGACGAACGAATGCAGGGCGAGAACGTAGAACCCCTCGTCGGACCCGACAAGCCGCGACAGGCGTGCAAGCTTCTCGTTCATACAGCTCCAGTATCGACGAAATCGCCGCGGCGCGCCAGAGCGGGATCGGCGGGCCTGCACCCTTGAGCCGGCCCGGGAAATTGACGAAAGGGCTGGTGGTTTCCATGCCGAGCGCGACAACTTCCGCACGAGCCGGATCAGGGCTGCTTCCCGGAATCGCACGCAAAAAAGGCGCCCTGCGACTGTTCCCAATGTGATACGCTGTGATGAACTCAATCTCCCAGGAAGGTGACTCATGGCAATCGATTCCTTCACCTGCGTTCCAATCGGCGTGATCCATAGCGAGCACGCCGAAGCACGCAAGACACCGATCCAGCCTGTCTACGCGAAGGGCTGCAAGGGACGAATCGAACTGTTCCCCGAATATGTCGATGGACTGCGCGACCTGGAAGGGTTTTCGCATCTCTACCTCATCTACCGGTTTCACCGGGCGGAACCCGCAAAACTGATCGTCAAGCCGTTCCTGCAGGATGTGGAGCATGGAGTATTTGCGACGCGATCGCCCCGCCGACCCAACGCCATAGGGCTCAGCGTGGTGCGGCTCGAACGCCGCGACGGGAACGTGCTCCATGTCGACGGAATAGACATCCTCGACGGGACTCCGCTTCTGGACATCAAACCCTACACGGCGAAGTTCGATCGGTTCGATACCGAACGAAACGGATGGCAGGACGAAGTGGATGGCGAGACGGCGCAACGAAAGGGCCGCCGGGACTACGAAGGAGGGGGCGACCATGAACGATGACATCCGGATCACCATAGTGATGAACGACCGCGCCGGCGAGGGCCTCGTTGTCGAGCACGGTTTCTCACTCTGGATCGAGGTTGCCGGACGCCATATCCTGTTCGACACCGGAGAGAGCAGTGCGTTTGCCTCGAACGCCGACAGGCTCGGCATCGATCTGTCGATGACCGACATCCTCGTCCTGAGCCACGGCCACTATGACCACTCAGGCGGAGTCGCTCACCTGCTCGAGCTCGCGGGGAGTGCGCATATCTACTGCCATCCGGGGGTCATGTCGGTGCGATATTCGATCGAAGACGGATCGGCAAGGCCGGTCCAGATACCGCAGGAGTCGGCCGCGGCGATGAAATCGGTTGCGCCCGCACACCTTCACTGGGTCGAAGAGCCGCTCACCCTTTTCGAAGAAAAAGAGCACGACCTCGCCGTCGGCCTCACCGGCCAGGTTCCTCGTGAAACAGCTTACGAAGACACCGGCGGTCCCTTCTACCTCGATCCGGAGGGCACCCGTGCCGACCTCATCAACGACGATCTTGCACTCTGGATCCGCAAGGGCGATGAAGTTATCGTCTGCGTGGGCTGTTCTCACTCCGGTATCGTGAACACGCTGACCCATGTTCGGCGCATCACTGCAACGCAGAGACTATCCGGAGTTGTCGGGGGCTTTCATCTGTTGCACGCTTCGGCCGAACGGTTGCAGCGCACCGTCGCAGTGCTCTCGCAGTTCTTACCCGAGCGTATGGTTCCCTGCCATTGCACAGGCGATACGGCTGTTGCGGCGCTTACCGAAGCAATGGGAAACCGGGTGACCTACGGAAAGTCGGGAATGGTGCTCCGGTTCTGATCGATACCCGCCGCTGTGCCTATTCGGTAATCTGCCCGGCAAACCAGGTGGTGAACTCGGCTATCCCGGTCTTCGTTGCAATCAGCCGTGCCGGAGCATAGTCACCCATGGCGCGGCCTGAGTTGATCGCCTCAAAGAACTCGATGAGGTTATCGACGATTTCCTCAGGCATCTTCCGGCCGAGCATGTGCGAGCGGGCAGCCTCATACCCGAGGTTTGTCCACTCGAGCTCCTTCCTGCCCGATTTGTCCGCGATCATCCTGCTCACTTCACGGAATGTGACAAGCTGCGGGTTGCCGACGTGGCTCACCCGGTGATTCGGCATCGTCTGCGCAGTCAGAAGCTGTGCCGCCGCCTCGCCGATGTCTGAAGTATCGGCAAGCAGCAGATGAACATCAGGATCCACCGGATATCCGCCAAAAAAACCGTTTTCCCTGATGGCCGCGATATTGCCCAGAAAATTCTGCCAGAAATACCCGGGGCGGATGATCGCCAGCTCCCCTTTGAAATCCTCGAGATTCCTTTCAGCCCGATAGAGCCCCTTGAGAACTCCGCTTCGCTCCGCCAGATGCGCTCCGAAGCTGCTGAGGTGAACCAACCTCTTCAGGCCCACCTCGTTGGCGATTTCGATGAATGCGCGTGAGTATGCGTTTCTGAACTCGTAGAGAGATCCATTGTACAATCCGGTGGGGAGCATGAAGTAGGCCGCGTCGACGCCCACAAGAGCGGAACGCAGCTGCGGGCGGTTGGTCCACTCGACCTGGATCACCTCATGAACCGGAAGCTCTTTCGCCCTGGATGACTCCCGCGTCATCGCGCGGATACGAACATCTTTCATCCCGGAAAGACTCTTACAAACCTCTTTCCCGGTGTTTCCTGTGGCGCCGAATACGCTGACCAGCATCGCCTGTTACCTCCCACCTCTTCCCCGCGCAGACAGTACTAAATCCTGATAGAAAAAGTACAGTAAAATGGCTGGCGCGGAAACCCGCGTACGCGCGAACGTCGGCGGCGCACCGTGATGCGCATCTACCCTGCGGTGTCAACTATGGAAGCGACTGAGTCGTCGATGGAAATCGAGTCCGCCGGCGTGGATTCCTCCGGAAGTCCGCAATGGGCGTCTACGGGACATTACGGGCGCTCAATCGGATTTGCGGGGCTCCGACTGCACGACCTTCATGGCGGCGAGCACCTGAGTTTGTCCGTAGGTAATGTGCTCACGCATGAGTCGCTCTGCCGCCGCCGCGTCGCCCGCCTCGAGCACAGCAACGATCTCGGTGTGCTTCTTGTAGTATGCATTCGCGATTTCAAGGAAGTTAGGACTGCTTTGGGCGATGCTCAGTAGATGAAGGTTTGTTTTGCTCATGATCTCCAGGAGCTTGGCGTTCCCGGACATCCGGATGAGCATTTCGTGGAAGTTGTAGTCCTCCTCGGTGCATGCGTCGAGGTTCCGATCCTGAGCGGCCTTCAGAAAACGATGGTTGATCTCGGAGAGTTTGCCGAAATCGAGCTTTGCGTGGTGCTCGCACACCAGTCTCACTGCGAGGGCCTCCAACATCTCACGGATCTGAAAGATTTCCTTTATTTCCTTCGCAGAGAATTCTCGAACGAAGGTGCCTTTCCTCTTGATCGAGACCACATAACCCTCGATCTCGAGCTTGGTAAAAGCTTCTTTCACCGGAGTCTGACTCACGCCGAGCAGCTCCACCATGTCCTTGTACCGAAGCCGCTCGCCGGCTGGTATTTCACCGGCCTGGATGAGAGCCTTGAGACGCTCGTATGCGCGGTCCCCCAGGGAAGGTTGTTGAATACCCGTTGCCTCGGCCAATGGCTCCAGCGTCATTGCACCCGTCCTCGATTCATAGATGAATTTATAGAATGCCTGACGTTGTTTGTCAAATCAATAATAAGAAATAAAAAATAAAATATTGACAATTCCCGAAGTCGGTTCCTATACTGAGTGAAATCACGCTTTCGTACCAAAGGAGGAGGAGAATCTATGCGTATCGCTAGAATGCTGCTCTGCGCGGTAGTACTATCTGTGCTGGTCGCCGGTTCTATAGTAGCCGGGGGACAGGGTGAGGCCGCGAAGAGCGGGAAACCCTTCGACGGGGTATCGATCAGGGCGGTTTTCCCGGTTCATCCGTGGACGGACGGAGTGAAGAAGCTTCTGCCCGAGTTTGCCGATTCGACCGGGATGAAAGTCCTGATAGACGAGTACGGCACAGACCAAATGAGCAACAAAATCGCTGTCGAGTTTGCCGCGAAATCGAGTTCGATGGACGTTCTTTATGTGCGTCCGCTGAATGAGACCAAGCTCTTTGGCAAGAACAACTGGACAGAAGATCTCAGCAAGTACGTGAAGACCGATGCAGCATTCGATCTTCCGGATTTTGTCGATTCGACGATACAGGGGCTGACCTACGAAGGCAAGCTCATTGGGCTGCCGACGACTACCGAGCGTCAGATCCTCTACTATCGAAAGGACGTTCTTGCGAAGGCCGGTGTGGCCGTTCCCAAGACTCTGGACGAGCTCCGACAGGTTGCGGCCAAGGTCAACGATCCTGCCAACGGCTTCTACGGAATGGTAAGCCGCGGCAAGAAGAACATCCTCATCACACAGTTCTCGAGCTATCTACACAGCTTTGGCGGTGAGTTCAACGAGGGAGACACCGCAGTACTGGACACGCCTGAGGCGATTGCGGCGTTCAAGTACTATTCCGATCTTCTGCGCAACTACGGCCCTCCCGGAATCGTGAATTTCAGCTGGCCGGAAGCTGCAGCACTGATGGCTCAAGGCAAGGTCGCAATGTTCACGGATGCCGACGCCATCTATTTGAACGTAGTTGCGCCGGACAAGTCGACCGTCGGTGACAAGATCGGTTTTGCAGTGTTCCCGGCCGGACCGGCTGGATCGAAACCGTTCAACGTCTGCTCCGGTGGTGTCGGAATGAGCAGCTTCTCGAAACAAAAAGACGCCGCGGCTGCTTTCCTGAAATGGGTCGCCGGCAAGGACGTCGTCATGCGCCTTCAGGTGGAAGGAAATAGTGGCGCCCGCAAATCGGTTTGGGCGAATCCGGATTCGACCAAGAGCTGGCCCGCAGATCTTGTCGCCACAATAAATCAGAGCAATCAGCTCGGAGTTGGATGGGACAGGCCGAGAGTCATCAACGTGGCCGAGGCACGAGACATCATCAGTGAACCGTTGCTCGTCGGCTTCGAAGGCGGAGACGTAACGGCGGCGGTCAAGGCGACACAGGCGAAATTCCAGGCTCTCATCGATCGAGAGAAGAAGTAACAGCCAAACGCAGATGAACGCGGCACTACCGCCCAACGGTGTGCCGCGTCTTCTCGAGGTATCCTTCGATGACGAGCAAGAACTGGTTCGAGAAAAACGTCCAGCATGTTTTCACTCTCCCTGCAGTCGTTTTCGTACTGCTCATGGTGATATTCCCGCTGGGGTATACGCTCGTTCTCAGCCTTCGCAACTGGAACCTGACGATCTTCGCACCTCCGAGCTGGATCTGGCTGCAAAACTATGTTCAGCTGCTCGGAGATCTGAGATTCTGGGCTGCCACCCTTCGGACGCTCGCGTATTCCTTTTCCGCTGTCCTGTTCGAAGTCATCCTCGGCGTTTCAGTCGCACTTTTTTTGAACCGCGAGTTCGTCGGCAAGAACCTGACGAAGACGCTCTTTCTCCTTCCGATGGTCGCCACCCCGGTTGCGATTGGAATGGTTTGGCTTCTCATGTACGAGCCATCCATCGGGTTGGCAAATCACCTTCTCAAATCGGTCGGGCTGCCGCCGCAGTCCTGGCTGACGAGCAGAAAGAGCGTTCTCGCTTCGCTGGTGCTGATTGATGTCTGGCAATGGACTCCGATCATCATTCTGATCACGCTTGCGGGGCTGGCGACCCTGCCTACAGAACCCTACGATTCGGCCAAGATCGACGGCGCAAATCGCTTCCAGATTCTCACTCGAATCACTCTGCCGCTCGTGCTCCCGACAGTCACCATAGGGGTGCTCATACGAATAATCGACGCTCTCAAGACCTACGACATTATCTACGCGACAACCCAGGGCGGTCCCGGAGAGGCGTCGGAAACCCTGAACATACTCGGATACGTGCTTGGATTCAGTTACTTCAACCTCGGGAAGGGATCGGCCCTCATCGTTTTGTTTCTTGCGGTGGTTACGGTTGTGAGCCTCGGTGTACTCGCTCTGCGCAACCGAATCAATTCCCTGGTGAACTAGGTGCAGTGATGAGGACGGAAGGGGAATGAAAACCTCGATCAGGGTAGCGAACAAAACGGCCTATTATCTGGCTCTATGTGTGATTCTGGTTTGCGTCTCCTTCCCGTTTATCTGGATGATTCTTGCCTCTTTCAAGACTCAGGTGCAGATCCAATCGACCCAGAATCTCTTCGTCTTCAAGCCGATCTTCACCAACTATCCCAAGGTTTTCAAGGACTACGATTTTCTGCGGCCAATTTTCAATAGTTTCGTTATCGCCGCCGGCTCCACGGTCGTGGGCCTGATCCTGGGGCTTCCCGCCTCTTATGCAATTGCCCGGTACCGCCAGCGGCTGCTGGGAATCATCATTCTGATCATACGCTTCTTTCCGGGGATCACCTTTCTGATTCCCTGGTTCATCATTTTCAGCAACCTCGGGCTGATCGATACTTACGCTGCGCTCATCGTGAGTCATCTGCTGATCAACCTTCCGTTTATCATCTGGTTGATGGTTCCGTTTTTCGAAGGTATGCCGAGGGATTTGGAGGACTCAGCGCGCGTCGACGGTTGCTCGACGCTTCAGACTTTTTTGCGAATCTCGTTGCCACTTGCAAGCCCCGGGATTGTCACCGCGTCGCTTCTTTCCTTCGTCTTCTCCTGGAACAACTTCGTGTTCTCGATGGTCTTGAGCGGAGGAAGGACCAAGACTCTGCCGTTGGCTGTCTTCAATTTCGTATCGTACGCGCTCATCGACTGGGGAGCACTCATGGCAGCCTCGGTCATCATCACACTGCCGGTGCTGGTCATTGCGTTTATTACCCAACGCTACATCATTCAAGGACTGACTGCAGGTGCCGTAAAAGGGTAGCGGCCGAGCAGTCTCATTTTCAAGAGGAGAGGTGGGCAATTATGAAATCAGACGAGATCTACGAGGTTGCTCAGAAGTACATGGTAGCAGGAGTCAGCGCCGGCGGCCGGTATCATCCGACCATCAAAAAGCCGCTGATCCTCGACTCGGTCGACGGCTGCTACATGCGGGACGTGGATGGCAACACCTGGATTGATTTCCATTCCTGCAGCGGCGCAACGATTCTGGGTTTCAATCATCCGGCGATAACCGAAGCAGTCGAAAAAGCCGTTCAGAAGGGCTATTTCATCAATTTCGAGTCTGAATATCATACCAAGCTCGCCGAGAAGATTCACGAGATGATTCCGTCGGCCGAGAAGGTTCGGCTTTCGAACTCAGGCACCGAGGCAACGCTCGCGGCAATCCGCGTAGCTCGCGCTCATACCGGCAAGGACAAGATTCTGAAGTTCGAGGGTCACTTCCACGGCATGCACGAATTCGTATTCTACAACTGGCACAACCGATTGGGCGCAGTTGATGCTTCCGGCGAAATCGCGAAGGTTCGTGATTCCGGCGGGTTGATGAACTGCACCGACGATCTGGTCATCGTGATTCCGTTCAATGACATCGAGCTCGCTGAACGGACACTGAGGCGCCATAAGGACGAGATTGCTGCCGTGATACTCGAGCCGGTGATGTTCAATGCCGGCTGCATCGAAGCAGTTCCCGGATATCTGCAGAAGATACGGGATATCACAAGAGAGCTCGGAATTGTGCTGATTTTCGACGAAGTACTTTCGGGTTTTCGCATGCATCCCGGTGGCGCGCAAGGGTACTACGGGGTGTATCCGGACCTGACGACGCTCGGCAAGGTCCTGGGTTGCGGAATGACGATTGCGGCCCTCGTGGGCACCGACGAGGTGATGAGCGAGCTCAACCCCCGAGGTTCGGTAGTGGTCAGCGGTACCTACACCGGGCCCCTCATCGGAGTAATGGGGGCGCTTGCCGGTCTCGGGATTCTCAGCGCACCGGGCTTCTATGAGAAGCTTAACGCCGAAGCAGATCATTTCTACGGAAAGCTCAATCGCCTGCTTTCCGAGAAGGGCGTGAAAGCTATCGTTCAAGGGCTCGGTGCCCGATTCGGCATTTACTTCGGTCTCGACCATCCCACCAACGACTATCGGGAGGCCGCCCGCAACTACGACGGAAAAGTCGGGCAGAAGTTCTATGAGCTCGTCATGAAAAAAGGGCTCTACTTTCACAACTACGGCGCAGGGCTTACTCCAATGCACTCGGGTATCACCGCGGTCCACACGCGGAAAGTGCTCGACGAGAGTCTGAACCGACTCTCTGACGTCTTCGCTCAGATGTCCGGCCGTCGTCCGTGATCTACCGCTTCCCCTATGGCTGGGTCGAGCCGGTCGACCTCGACTCGATCGGGCAATGCTCACTCGTGAGCCCGCCGGAAGACGCCGGCGATTCTGTTTTGTCCGTGGAGGAGGCGCTCGAAGGGCCGATTGGGGCGCTCACGCTCGAGGAGGGGCTGCGAAAGAGCGGAGCGCGGAATGTGCTTATACTGGTCGACGACATGACGCGGGATACGCCGCAGAAGACAGTGCTTCCACAGGTTCTACGGCGGGTCGAAAGGGCCCGAATCCGTCCGGATCGCATCTCGATTCTGGTGGCAGTCGGCCTTCATCGTCCCATGACCCGAGAGGAGATGCTCGAGCGATTTGGTACGGAGGTTTGTTCACGTCACGCGGTGGTCAACCATGATGCATTTCTAACTGAGGCTCTTCGCAAGGTGGGAGATTCCGAGGACGACGTCCCGATCCTCGTGAACAGTCTCGCTCTCACGGCCGACTACGTCATTGCGGTCGGGCAGATCGGGCCGCACCGAATCGCAGGATTTTCCGGTGGTGCGAAAATGATCGAACCCGGCATCTGCGGCCAGGCGATTACTTCGTCTGTTCACTGGAAGGGGTGGCTCGCCGACGGAACGGAGCTTTATGGCAAGGTGGAGAATCCCATTCGGGCGGAAATGGAGAGGATCGCAGATTCCGTCGGTCTCGACTTCATCGTGAACTGCGTTCGCCATCCACGTCGTGACAGATTTCATTTCGTCGCAGGTGATCGCCGGGCGGCGTTCAGGGCGGGCGCCGAGACTTCGGCTTCCTGGCATCGCACGTCCGTGACGGAGGCAGACATTGTTGTTGTCGACTCCGCGCCCTACGACATAGATCTGTGGCAGGCGTGCAAGGCGGTCTCGGTCGCGGAGATGGTAGTCAAGCGGGGCGGAACTATCATACTCGTAACGCCGATCCCTGAGGGGCTTGGACCCTACGGCGAAAGAATCCGGCGAACCGGTTATCTTCCCCGCAGGGAGATCGTCGCCCGCGTAGAGTCGGGAGAAATTCCGGATCGTTTCATCGCGTGCCACTTGATGGCATTTGGACGAATCATCGAGCACGGACAGATCATCGTAGTGTCGAGTGCAACCCACGACGCACTGCTCGACCAGGTGGGGCTCCCTCACGCTCCGAATGTGACCGCAGCAATCCAGCGGGCGCGATCGCGGATGGGGCGGGGTGCAACGGTCGCGGTGCTCCGAGATGCATGCAAACTGATTCCCGTGACGTCCCGCGAAGGCGCCCTGGCGCAATTGTAGAGGAGGGTTTCGAGATGCTCATTGATAGTCACGTTCATCTTCTCGCTCAGGAAGGTTACGCCGAACGTCTGGTTGGCGAAATGGATCGACTGGGAATTGGTCGAGCGTGTCTGCTCGCGATGCAGAACATCGAGATCTGGGGAAGCCGCGCCGCGACGAACGAGCAGGTGGAGGAGGCCGCCCAACGGTTTCCCAAACGGTTCATACCCTTCGGGTACGTAGAGCTGGGCGTCGATCCTCCGACACTTGTAGACGAGCTATTCATGCGGGGTTTCAAAGGTCTGAAGCTCACCCGTTCGCGCTACGCCTACAATGACGATCGCCTGATGGACTATTACGA
Organism: Spirochaetia bacterium; assembly: GCA_035530755.1. GTDB lineage: Bacteria > Spirochaetota > Spirochaetia > DSM-27196 > DATKUC01 > DATKUC01. Next base: position 9,767 of record DATKUF010000257.1, read on the forward strand.
GCATGCCGCCCGCTACAACATGGTCCTGCTGTTTCATACCGGAACCGTCGTGCGCACGGCATCGGACCGATACTATGACGTCGACAGCAGCCGGCTCCGGCCGATCTTTCTGGATCGGATCGCTCGCCGGTTTCCGGAGATATCGATCATCGGGGCGCACCTCGGGAATCCATGGTATGAAGAGGCGGCAATGACTCTTTTCTGGAATCCGAACGTCTATTTCGATCTTTCGGGAACCACTCTCAAAAGGAAATCCGCCGAGTGGTTCCGGGAGACACTATGGTGGTTCCCGGAAAGGATGGAGAAGCTGTCTCGATCGAAGGAGACACACTATCAACAGAGCCATCCGTTCGACCGCATCTGTTTCGGCTCGGACGTTCCCATAAACGAGATGGAAGGGTGCATTGAGGACTACGACAGACTTTTTGACGGGCTGAACCTCTCGGAGGAGCTTCGCGCGAAGGTGCGTGGTGGGAACATCGCTCGGATGTTTGGAATCGAAACGAATGGCTGAAGTGACCGAGAGCATTCGACTCCTGACCCATGCGCAGAAGAAACAGCTCATCAAAGAGACCTGGCAGCGACGAAACAACGGATATGTACCATTTTTCGTCGAATCCGGGACGTCGCTCAAAGCAACGCGGAGCCTTATAACGGACCACTCCCGCGACCTTTCCGTCCAGGAGACTCAGCTCGCAATCGCGGACCAGGTGCACGATTATGGCCTGCCGAGCCTGAAGGTGAACGTAGGGATCGGGGTCATGGCCGCCGCGTTCGGGTGCGGACAGATTCTCGATGATCACGCCGACCCGTGGATTCGGCCGATTATCGACGATGACCGTCTGGATATGCTCGCGAAGATCCAATCACCGATGAGCTCAGGAAGCGGGATTGAATCGATAGTCTCGGCAAAGATCGACCACTTCAACCAGAACTCCCGGCGTCAGATCAGATTCGTCAATATACCTTCCCCCCTGCTCACCGCGTCACTGATGTGGGACTACACCTCCTTCCTCTCCGCCCTCCTGCTGAGTCCGTCGGATGTCCACTTACTGCTGGAGAAGATAACGACAGCGACGATTGAGTTCCTGATGCACGTAAAGTCTCAGATTCGAGACCTGTTCGCCTACACCCATGAATCCGTCTACATTCCACCCGAATGCGCACTTCGCGTCAGCGACGATGTTGCAGCGATCCTCTCGGCCGAGCAGTATCGCGAGTTCGGCGTCAGGTATAACGACCGGATAGCCGAAGTCTTCGGAGGGATTGTCGTTCATTCCTGTGGTGATGTCCGGAATGCGCTTCCGGCAATGCTGGAAACTCGAAACCTGCTCGGCATAGATATCGTGGCGCCGCAGAACGATTGGGAGCTCATCAGAGGCCTGGCTGGCGGGAGGACGGCATTGTGCATGAGGTACTTTGACTGGGACTTCCCGGACGCGGCTCCACCGGATCTCTCCGACTATTCCCGCAGGTTAGTCGACTACTTTGGTCCCGAAGGGCTGCTTTTGTGGACTCATACGCCGACACAATCGGAAGCAAGGGAGCTTTCGGAGCGACTGGCGTCCGAGCTGACCGGCTCCGGTTCCAACTGGATTCCTTCCGTCTGATTAGCCCGATGAAACGGGTGCGGTCGCGTTGACAGATTCCGCACAACGCAGGATCTACCGTCACCGTTTCGCCGTCGCACTACTTCTGCCCGCCCACATTGTGATCCGCGAGCTTGGAGTTCGCCGCACTGAAGTATCGCTGTTTGAAATAGCAGGCCTGAAACGAGAGTACGGCGTTCCCATGCGGGAAGTCGTCAAGCGTGCGTTCGAACTCGGCATCATCACAACCTACGCTTTACGGAAGTTGAACCGTGAATTCAATCACCGTGGCTGGAACAAGGTGGAACCTCATGCGCTCGCGGCGGAGGAACACCCCTTTCATTTCCAGCGAATGATCCATCGGGCGATCGCCCACCGCCATATAACTCTCTCCCGGGCCGCCTACCTCGCCGGTACCTCAGTAGAAGAGATTCGGCAGCAGATGGTTTTGGTTGGGACCGATGGAAAAGTGGAGAACCGATAGTCCGTCCATCCGAGATCTCCTGGAGACACGTGTGGACGCGAAGGGTGAGTGCAGTTTACCTTCTTAATACCCGACGTGCGCTCTTTTCACAGCATGAGATGCGTGTTGCCTAAAAAAGCGATGGCCATATCTCCGGAACAGGATCGGCAACACCGGCCAGTCTTTTTGCTCTCAGGCGCCTGTACTCACCCGAAAGGAGTCCCCATGGCATACGCCCCCATTGAAAATCACGGTATTGTGGGAGACATGAAGACCATCGCGCTCTCTGCGATGAACGGCATGATCGACTGGTTTTGTTTTCCGCGATTCGATTCCCCCAGCGTCTTCGGCGCGATACTCGATGAACAGCGCGGCGGTTTCTTTCGGATCTCCCCGGTGGAGGAGCAGGTCACCACAAAGCAATTCTACTGGCCTGATACCAACGTGCTTACCACCCGATTCTTCTGTTCCGACAGTGTCGTAGACATCGTGGACTATATGCCCATAGGCGGTTTCGACGGCAAGCAGAGGAAGCCTGAGCTGGTTCGCCGAGTGAACATGGTGCGCGGAAATCTCGAGCTGAAGCTCGAGTGCTATCCTGCCTTTGACTACGGGCGAAAGCCGCACAAGGTCCGCCTCATCGATCATGGTGTGCTCTTTGAGTCCGAAGGACTAGCCCTTGCGCTCAGCAGCGAGACCTCTCTTGCGCTTGACACCCGGTCCACAAAAGAGCTCGAAAATGCTGGAATCCGAACTCCCGGCCAGGGTGTCTCCAGAAGATTCACCGTAAAGGAGGGAGACTCCGCGACCTTCGTGCTTCATGAAGCGACAGCCGGCAAGGGCAATCGGCACGGTCTTTCCCACGACGAATCGCACCGGCTGTTTCATAACACCATCGATTTCTGGCGGGATTGGGTTTCTCAGTGCACATACACCGGTCGATGGCGGGAAATGGTACTGCGGTCGGCGCTCGCGCTCAAGCTGCTCACCTTTCACGAGAGCGGCGCGATCATCGCCGCGGCTACCTGCGGTCTCCCGGAGCACATAGGCGGTGAGCGCAACTGGGATTATCGATACACCTGGATTCGCGACGCCGCATTCACGCTCTACAGTCTGCTCCGCATCGGTTTCAGCGAAGAAGCGCGGCAATTCATGGGGTGGATCGAGGCGCGGGCGCACGAGATGGACCCCGATGGTTCACTCCAGATCATGTACGGAGTCGACGGAGCGCACGAGCTGACCGAGCAGACGCTGGATCACCTGTCCGGGTATCGCGAATCGCGTCCGGTACGGATCGGCAACGCTGCCTATATCCAGACGCAGCTCGACATATACGGAGCGCTGATGGACGCCGTCTTTCTCTACAACAAGTACGCAACCCACATCTCTTACGATCTGTGGCTCGATCTGCGACGCCTCGTAAACTGGGTATGCGACCACTGGAAGGAGAAGGACGCGGGAATCTGGGAGTTCAGAGGATCGCGGGAGGAATTTACCTATTCGAAGCTGATGTGCTGGGTGGCGCTGGACAGGGCGATTCGCCTCTCCGAGCAGCTGGCCTATCCTGCCGACCGTGCTCGATGGTACGCAGTCCGTGACGAGATCTACGAAGAGGTAATGGAAAAGGGTTACAACGAGAAACGAGGCGCGTTCGTGCAGTACTTCGGTTCCGATTCGCTGGACGCATCGACCCTGGTGATGCCGTTGGTATTCTTTGTTTCTCCCACCGATCGGCGCATGGTCTCTACTCTCGATGAGATCCTCAAAACTCCGCGTGAAGGCGGCCTGGTGTCGAACAGTCTTGCCTACCGCTACAACCTGCAGAAGAGTCCCGACGGCTTCAGCTCCGCTGAGGGCACCTTCAATATCTGCAGCTTCTGGCTGGTGGACGCGATGACGAGGGAGGGCATGACGAATCCGGAACGGCTCGACCACGCCCGGCTGATCTTCGAGCAGATGCTCGGGTACGCAAATCACCTGGGGCTCTTCGCCGAGGAAACCGGGCCGACCGGTGAGGCACTCGGAAACTTCCCGCAGGCGTTCACGCACCTCGCGCTGATCAGCGCCGCCTACAACCTCGACAGGGCGTTGAACAACCGCAAACAGCGGTCGTAGCACTCAGCGTGAATCTTCGAGCGCGGCAGCGCCCCAGGTCGCCGGAAGCCTCACATGGACCAGCGTTCCAACCCCCGGCTGACTCTCTATCATCATGCCGTACTCCGGCCCGAACATGAGCCGGATCCGTCTATTGGTGTTGTACAATCCGATATGCTCGAAGTCGCCGGTGGTATCGCGGAGATGTGTCTGAATTTCTGAGAGGCGACCGGGCTCAATCCCAACGCCCGTGTCTCCCACAGTGATCATAAGCAGATCGTCGGAGCTCTCGACTGATATCACTATTTCACCCGGGAATGGCTGTTCCCGGATTCCGTGGTAGATGCTGTTCTCTAGCAGAGGCTGAAACAACAGCTTTATGGTGTTATGGTCGAGGACCGACTCTTCATAGTCCCACCGCACTCGGATTTTGTCCTTGTAGCGAGCGGTTTGAATTGCCAGATAGCTTTTTGCGTTGTCGATCTCTTCGCGCATGGGAACGATTTTGCGCGGATCTCCCATGCTGTACCGCAGTATCCGGGAGAGGTGCTCGATCATGTCGGAAATCTCGCTGCCCTGTTCGAGAGCCAGCGCCCGCATGTTGACTGTCTGCAGGGTGTTGAAAAGGAAATGGGGATTGAGCTGTGACTGCAGCGCGATCAGTTCGTCGACACGGCTCTTGTAGTTTTTCTCGGAAAGCTGGATCTGCAGGTAGTCCTTTTCGAGAAAGGTGCTGATGACATTGTAGAGGATGAACTCATAGGAGTCGCGGATTTTGTGTTCCGGGGCGGCGGGGGCCTTGAGGTGGCCGTTTCGCGCCGACTCTATGGTGTCGACAATTGTGCGGATCTGGATACGGGACTTTCGCGCGAGGGTGAGGGAGAGCAGTACCCCCGCGATGAGTGCCGCAAGAATGTAGGCGATGTTCAGTCGGAAGAGGTAATTCGGCAGCCTGTAGAGTACGTTGTTCGGAACCACAGACACGTAAAGGTAGTCATACTTGGAGTGCAGCTGAGCCACCGTGTAGACCTCATTCCCGACCGTAACTGTGGCCGAAGGAAGGGTCTGATTCGAGGTCTTCGCGAGAAGCGCGCTATTCCAGTCAGTCGTGGCGCAGACCAGCTGCCTTTGCGAGTCGAGTATCAGAATAGACTGATCCTGCATCGTTTCGATCGAGTCGAGTGACGCGCGGATTTTGTCCGCGTAGACGTTGATGGCGACGACGCCGTTGTATCCGTGCATCGCCGGGTTGTAGACCAGTCGGTAAAAGGTGATGACCGGCGTCGGCGTGGGGGTCACCGAGTCGGTCGGTATCGAACGGACTTCGGACCAGCTCAACCTGTTTCCTTTCTGCCGGGAATAGGTTGAAAACCACCCGGTGTCGTAGAATGTGTTGACGGATACTATGCCGCGATCCGAGGTGAGGAAGTTGTGCTTGGGATTCTCGAAATAGACGTAGATCGATTCGATGTACGGACGGGAGAATTGCGAGATCGAGAGGATGTTCTGGATGAGCTCGAGCTCCTTCAGATCGTCGTAGCCGAGCGTGTCCCTCTGGAGGATACGACGAAGTGAATACTGGATGCGTCCGTTGATGGTGAAGTTGAGACTCGTGACATTCAACTCGTCGAGGATGGCATCAATGCTGTCGCGCGCCTGGTTCAGGACGTTCGCGTTGGCTTGCGCAAGGTTCGATCGTACGTAGGAAAGGGAGCTGCGCGCGGAGAGGACCCCGAGGATCGCTATGGCCAGAAGCAGCGGCGCGAGAAAGGTCATTACTTCCCGGGCGAGGAATCGGGCAGGCTTCCGTTCCGGCACGTAGGGCGTCATCTGTTCCGGTACTCTTTCGGCGACTGCCCAAACAGCTTCTTGAACGCACGGGAGAAGTTGTTCGGATTGCGGTAACCGACCATCTCGCTGATGTGATAGGTCTTCAGCTCACGATTCTGCATGAGCTCGATCGCCTTGTTCATACGCACCCGCAAAAGAAATTCGGAAAAGTTAGCCCCGGTTTTTTCCTTGAAGTATCGACTCAGGTAGAACGGGTTGAGATGCATGTAGGCCGCGGCGTCCTCGAGCGTCGTCGTAGAGTAGTGGCTCTCGATGTATCGTTTCAGGATCTCGATGTTGGCGGCAGGACCTTCGGGGGCACCCGGAGCTCCTGCTCCCTCCTTTTCCGCGCGCTGCTCGTCCAGCGCGGATTTCAGCCGTCCGAAGGTCCTCGCGACGTCGAGGCGCGTGACCGGCTTGAGCAGGTAGTCGAAGGCCCGGTATTCGAGGGCCTCTTTCAGAAAGTCGAACTCCTTGTAGCCGCTCACGAAGACTACCTTCGTCTCCCGGCCGGCCTCGCTGAGCGCCCGGGCGAGCTGCAGCCCGCTCATGCGGGGCATCTTGATGTCGGTGAGGACGACGTCGATGTGGTTGGCTCCAAGATACTCCAATGCTTCCGGCGCCGCTTCGAATATTGCGGCAACCTCGAAACCCAGGTCGTGCCACGGAAAGTAACTCGACAGGCCGGTTCGAATCTCGTATTCGTCGTCGATGATGATCATTCGATACATGGTGCGGCAGAAAGTGTACCAAAGAGACACTGGAAGGTCTAATCCCGTTCGAGGTCAAGTATTGATAGTATTTGTGAAGTATTCGTCGTATCGCGATTCGATTACCGAGGTCTATCATTCTCTTGACCCCTTCAAAGGAGGCAACCATGAAAAAAGCGACGATCCTAACCGTGGTCATCGCGCTGTGTCTGTCCGTCATGGCCTATGCCAACGGCCAGTCCGAATCCCCGTCGGCGACGAATACCGCTCAGAAGCAGGTGAACATGCGCTTCTCGTGGTGGGGAGGAGACGCCCGCCACAAGGCGACGCTTGCTGCAATCAGTTTGTACAGCGAGAAGTTTCCGAACGTGAAGATCGAGGGTGAGTACGGCCAGTTCAGCAGCTTCTATCAGAAGCTCCTGACCCAGCTCAGCGGCGGAACCGCTCCTGACATATTCCAGGTCGATTTCAAGTGGGTCCACGACCTCCTGTCGCAGAATCCCAAGTGGTTCGTGAACATGAACACGATGTCCGACAAGATAGACATGAGCGGCCTCGACATGAAGTTTGCCCGCGACTGGGGCGAAGTCAACGGCTATCTTATCGGACTTCCCCTCGGGATGAACGGTATCGGGCTGGTCTACAACAAGGATCTGGTTCAGAAGGCCGGCATTGACATCAACAACAACTGGACGTGGGACGATGTGCTCGCTGCGGGTGCAAAGATGAAGAAGTACGATCCCGCCAAGTACGCACTCTTCTTCAACAAGGACTACTTCACCTACATGTTCAAAGTCCAGATGAAGCAGCGTTCCGGTTACGACCTGATAAAGCCCGATTACACACTCGGTTTCAGCCGTGAGGACGCGGTAGCCACTTTCAGCTACATTCGCAAGCTCATCGACACCGGCACCATTCCGCCTCTTGAGGAAACGGTTCCGTTCGAGAAGGTCTACGCGGACCAGACCCCCAACTGGCTCAACCAGAAGTATGCGATCTTCCCGACGTCGAGCTCGATTATTCCGAGAATCCGGTCCGCCAGCCAGTTTCCGCTCGGTGTAGCGCGTTACCCTGTGCTCAAGGACGCGAAGAATCCGGGGCTGATCACCGCGCCTACGATGCTGATCGCCCTCAACGCGAGCTCCCCGAACCTCCCTGAGGCGACGAAGTTCGTCAACTGGTTCCTGAACGACAAGGATGCGATCATGACCCTGGGCGACACCCGTGGACTGCCGGCAGTCAAGAAGGCGCGGGAGGATCTGCTTGCCGCAAACAAGCTCGATCAGAATATCAAGGACATGGTCGAGGCGGCGCTGCCGTTCTCCGGCGGGCCCGAAGACGCTCAGACACAGAACCAGGAAGTGGTTGTCATCATCGAGGACTACATCCAGCAGGTGGGTTACGGAAAGATGACGCCTGCGCAAGCGGCTGACGGCATCATGAAGGATCTGAAGGACAAAGCTGCTGAAATGAAGAGTCAGGCATAGTCGATCGCTTTTCTCCGGGGGACGCAGACCGTCCCCCGGATTTCCTCAAGGAGCGCAGCACACCGTGAGCAGTATAAAAGGCCGGTACATCGGGCTACTGTACGTTTCACCATGGATCGCAGGCTTTCTGGTGTTCCAGCTCTATCCCTTCGTGATGTCGTTCTTCTATTCATTCACGGACTTCTCCCTGCTGAAGCCCCCACGACTCATAGGACTGAAGAACTTTGTCTACATGTTCACGCGTGACAAGGACTACTACCAATCGCTGAAGGTGACGCTTATATACGGGATGATCGCAGTGCCGATGAAGCTCGCTTTTGCGCTTCTGGTGGCAATGATCCTGAACCTCAAACTCCGATACATCAATGTCTTTCGAACGTTCTACTACCTTCCGTCGATACTCGGAGGAAGCGTGGCCATCGCAATTCTGTGGCGCTTCCTCTTCAACCGATCCGGAGTAGTCAACGAGTTTCTGGCCATGGTACACCTCGGACCGGTGGACTGGCTCGGAAGCGACAGGTGGGCGCTATTCACGCTCAGCCTGCTCACGGTCTGGCAGTTCGGCTCTTCAATGGTCATATTCCTGGCCGGGCTCAAACAGGTACCGGCAGATCTTTACGAAGCAGCGAAGGTGGATGGCGCCGGGCGACTGCGAGTGTTTTTCAAGGTTACGCTCCCGCTGATTACGCCTATGATCTTTTTCAACCTGATCCTTCAGATGATCTACGCGCTGCAGGAGTTCACGGGACCATACGTCATAACCGGCGGAGGACCTCTGAAGTCCACCTACCTCTACGCCCTGATGCTCTACGATAACGCATTCAGTTTTCTGAAAATGGGGTACGCGTCGGCCCAGTCCTGGGTGCTCTTCGCCATCATCATCGTTTTCACTGCGCTGATATTCAAATCCTCTCCGTACTGGACTTTCTACCAGGACGAAGGAGCTGGAAAATGAGACGACGGGGACGCAACTGGGGATCCTACATCTTTCTCATAGCTCTGGGCGTTTTCATGACCTATCCGCTTCTGTGGCTCCTGGCATCTTCCTTCAAGTCGAGCCAGGAGATTTTCGCGGACATAAGCCTCTGGCCGAAGCACTTCGGTCTCGACGGCTACATCAACGGATGGAAGGGCAGCGGACAGTACAGCTACACCACCTTCTTCCTGAACAGCTTCCTCATGGTCGTGCCGACGGTGATATTCACCCTGATTTCCAGCTTCCTCGTGGCCTATGGGTTTGCCCGGTTCCGTTTTCCGTTCAAGAAGCTTCTATTCATGCTGATGCTTTCGACGCTGATGCTTCCCCAGGAACTGATCATCATTCCCCGGTACATTCTGTTCCGGAACTTTCACTGGCTGAATTCGTATTTGCCGATAATGATTCCTGCGCTGTTCGCCACCTACTCATTCTTCATCTTCATGATGGTCCAATTCCTTCGGGGAATTCCGCGAGAGCTCGACGAGGCGGCAATAATCGACGGGTGCGGCAGCTTCGCGATTCTGGTGAGGATTCTCCTGCCGCTCTCCAAGCCGGTGCTTTTCGCCGCCACCATTTTTCAGTTCGTCTGGCGCTGGAACGACTTCTTCAACGTGCTTATCTACATCGACAGCGTCGCCCGCTACCCGTTGAGCCTCGCTCTGCGAATGTCGATCGACATCACCGAAACGGTCAGTTGGAACAACCTGCTCGCCATGTCGGTGCTCACTCTGCTGCCGCCGGTCCTTTTGTTCTTTTTCGCGCAGAAGTACTTCGTCGAAGGCATCGCCACTTCCGGTCTCAAGGGGTAGAGAATGGGCGCCGGCCGAAACGCATTTGAATTCCGCGGGCTGGAGTTTCACAGTTCAAGGATGTGGCAGTGGGCTCAGGTGGACCGGGCGCTCGCTCTGATGCGCGAACTGGGCTTGAATGCACTCATCTTCCACCAGAACGATCTCACCGATCAGCTGGTTCTTCCGGGAAAGTGGTTTCCTGAAGAGCTGATGTGGAAGATAAACCCGGTGCGGATGCACACCATCGGCAACAACCGGCACTACGTGAACCGCGTCGTGGCCGCGGCAAAAGAGCTGGGGATCGACTTCTACGTCGAAGTGAAGGAACTCTGGTTCCCCGATGCGCTTCCCGACGTGGTGCCCGGGCTGCGGAACTCCGACGGATCCCTCTGCCCGCACAACCCGTTCTTCCGGGAGTTCCTGCACGAAAAATATCGGGAGCTCGTGGATGCGGTTCCGGGTCTCGCCGGCGTGATCGTCAGCGCCGGGACCCGCGAGAGCAAGGTCTCGATCTCCGCGAACCGCTGCGGCTGCGAGCGGTGCCGAACGAATACGCCGCTCGACTGGTACACCGGGCTTTTGCAGTCCATCTACGATCCGCTATCAGAGCGTGGGAAGCTTCTCGCGGTGCGGGACTTCGCCTACACGGCGGAGGTACAGAGCACGATGATCACAGCGGCGGACAGAGTATCGCAGGAAATTGTCGTCACGCTCAAGAACGCGCCGCACGACTACTACCCTAACTTCCCGGACAATCCGAAGATCGGCAGCTGCGGCGCTCACCGGCAGTGGGTCGAGTTCGACGGCTGGGGACAGTTCTACGGTCTCGGCTTTTTCCCGGTCAGTGTCGTGGAGGACATGCAGAAGCGGATGAGGCGTTGCCGCGACCTGCACGTCGACGGAGTCTGGGTGCGGACCGACTGGGAAGTGATCACCGACGGCGGCGCTTTCAACAGCTTCAACCTGGTGAACGTCTTCGGAGCGGCCCTGTTCTCGGCCGATCCGGAAACGGACGCAGATGAGGTCTACCGGCGCTGGCTCTCCTACGGCCTGCTCTCGCCGCTCAAGCCGGCATCCGCGCTCGAGGCCGCCTCGCCGCCGTTGCCCGCCGCTTTCCAGCAGATCGTTTCGATGATGAAGACGTCGTGGACCGTGATGGAAAAGGCGACCTACGTCCGGGGGCATGTCTTCAACGAGGATGACCAGTTTCCCAATTCAGTCGAGCGCGCCTTCGACATGATGGTGCGGATCCACGGGCGGGACGAATGGGAGCCCGGCGCGTCAAGTCGCCTCGAACCGACGCCGGAGAACCTCGACGCCATCTTTGCCGAAAAGCGCGAGGCGGTGATCCTCGTCCGCAAGATTGCCGCTTCCTTCGACAGCGCGGCGCTCGGAGTGAACCCCGGGCTGGCTTCCGAAATAGACACAGTGCTCGATCTGTATACCTGGTACGTTCGCGGTTTTGAAGTGTGCGCGCGCCTCTGCTTCCTCGCCAAAAGAGCCGAATCAACGGCTGCCGGGAGCGACGCGGCGGAGCTCGAGCGGGCGGCAGCGGAGCTCCGCGATTTCCGGGACGGCATGATGGCAAGGATGGCGAACACTCATTACCCGCACTACGTCTACTGGCTGCTCGACGAGAAGAGGCTTTGGGAGCTCGCGGCCGACGGCGAGCGCCGGCTCGCGAACATGAGAGGAGGAGCTCGATCGTGAAAGTGGTGAAAGAGGGTGGACACAGGCTTTTCGAGCGGGACACGGAGACAGCCGCGAAGGTTTCCGCAATGCTTCTCCAGATCGAGCGGGGTGGAATCGACGCGGTTCGCGGGTACAGCCGCGAGCTGGACGGATGGGACCCGCCCGAGTTCGAGCTCAACGAACGGCAGATCGCCGACGCAATCGCGAGCCTTCCCGATCAGGTCATCGCGGACACGGACACGTGTCAGGCGAACGTGCGCAACTTCGCGCGCGCGCAACTCGCGACGCTCGCCCCGCTCGAAGTGGAGACGAGTCCCGGCGTGATCCTCGGCCACCGGCACATTCCGGTCTCCACCGTCGGCTCCTACATTCCCGGCGGCCGTTACCCGATGTTCGGATCGGCGCAGATGAGCATAATCCCGGCCCGTGTGGCCGGGGTTCGCGAGATCGTCGCCTGCACCCCGCCGGTGAAGAACGGCAGCTATTATCCGGCGACCATCAACGCAATGAAGAAGGCCGGCGCCGACCGCATCCTGGTGCTCGGCGGCGTCCAGGCCTTCGCGCTCATGGCTTTCGGACTTGGCGGCGTGCCGGAGGCCGATATGCTCTGCGGTGCGGGCAACCGCTACGTCGCGGAGGCTAAGCGGCAGCTTTTCGGGCGTTGCGGGATCGACCTGCTCGCCGGCCCCACCGAGATACTGGTGATTGCCGACGATTCGGCAGACCCCTCCCTCGTTGCCTGCGACCTGCTCGGGCAGGCGGAGCACGACCCATCGAGCGGCGTCTGCCTGGTCTGCCTGAGCGAGGACTTCGCCAGGCGCACCATAGCCGAGGTGGAGCGGCAGCTGCCGCTGCTCGACACACATGAGGTCGCTTCGCAGAGCTGGGGGAACAACGGCATCGTCTACGTGGTAGAAAGCCCCGACGAAGCGGTCGACCTGAGCGATCGCTATGCGCCGGAGCATCTCGAGCTTCACGTCGCCTACCCGGACCTGTACGTTTCGGCGCTCAGGAACTACGGATCGCTGTTCATCGGCGAAGAAACCACGGTGGCGTACGGCGACAAGAGCATCGGCACGAACCACATCCTGCCGACCAGCCGCGCGGCGCGCTACACCGGCGGCCTGTGGGTAGGCAAATTCCTGAAAACCTGCACCTACCAGCGGATGACACGGGCGGCGAGTCGCGAGATCGCCGCGGTAACCGAACGACAATGCCTCGTCGAGCACATGACCGCTCACGCGGTGACCGCGCGCGTCCGCCTTACGCGGTACGCGAAGGGGTAGCCTGTGCGCTGCAGCTTCGATTTCACCGGCAGTTCGGGAATCGTGAGCGGGGGAGCCTCAGGGATAGGGCGGGCCGTGGTTGCGGCGCTTCTCGAATCGGGGGCGAAGGTTGTGGCCGTCGACCGAAACGCAGAAGGTCTCGCCGAACTTGCGGGTGAGCTCTCCGGGGGTGCCGCCAACGGTGCGGACCGTCTTCTCACTATCGCCTGCGATCTTACCGACCCGCCGTCGGCCGGGCGTGCCGTCTCGCACGCGGCCGACCGGTTCGGGACGCCGGATTATCTGGTCAACTCGATAGCGGTGAGCCACCGAAAGGCGGCACTCGACCTGTCGGAAGAGGAAATCGGGCAGATGATCGAAGTCAACTTCTTCGCTGTCTTCCGGCTCTGCCGCCTGGTCGCCCGGGAGATGTCCAGGGCTGCTCCTGCTCACCGGGCTATCGTCAACATCGCGTCCACCGGCGCATGGCAGGGTTCCAGGAATTACGCGGGATACAACGCGTCGAAGGCAGCACTCGTCACGGCAACGCGGGTTCTTGCCAACGAGTGGATTTCCCACGGCATCCACGTGAACGCACTCTGCCCGGGGCCGACTCGCACCCCGTTTGTGGAAAGATATTACGCCGATCACCCCGAGGTGGTGGAGTCGATAATCGGGCGCACACCGGCCGGGCGGATCGCCGAACCGGCGGACCACGTCGGCCCGGTGCTCTTTCTGCTATCGGACGCTTCGTCGTGGATAACCGGTGAAGCTGTCGCTTCAGACGGCGGGAAGGGACTGAACGGATAGGGAGGCGGATTGATGCAGTTCAGCCTGAGGGCCATCGAAGTCCAC
>DATKUF010000258.1:0-5200 GCA_035530755.1 Spirochaetia bacterium
GGTCCGCAGGCGGGCGAGACTCTCGTCGATGCTCTTGACGATTGTCGCCTCATCGAGCCCCGCGTGGACCTTGGTTGCGATGAAAAGTTTATCCCGTTTCCCTTCGATCGCGCGACCAAGGAACTCCTCAGCGACGCCGCGAGAATACATGGGCGCGGTGTCGAAAAAATTGATGCCATGTTCGATGGCGCTCCTGACAATCGCCTCCGACTGGCGAAAGTCGCACTTGTCCCCGAAATTCATCGTGCCCAGACAGATTTTGGAGACGCTGGTTTTGCCGTCTGAAAAGGGAATGTACTTCATCCTGCCTTATACCTCACTTCTGTTTCATCGTACATCAGGTTAATCAGCGTAGACCAGCCCACAACGAAACCGACACCGGGGAGACCGGCTAGGCGGCCGGCGCTCGATATGCGCGGAACCGGATGGCGGTGCCGATTATCGTGAACGTTACCCCTTCGCTGTCGAACGACGCGTGCATCAGGAGTCTCTCGGGTGGGCGTACGAGGGTGAACTCCATGGTGTCGCCGTCGAGCCAGCGGCCCTTCACGTACAGGTCGCCAAGCATCGAGTCCCTGGTATGCCGATAACGGTTATCCAGGCCGACAGGAACGGAAAAATTCAGGTTCGGAGCAGGTGTGACACTGAGATTCAGGTTGCATTCATGCTCCTGGCCAAATTCGATCGCAAATGAGCTGACATCGACAGGATTCGGTTCCCTGAACTGAAACCTCCGGCCGGAAATACGCGACGCGAGCGGGGGCAGTCGGGCCAACGCACCGACATCCGGATTTTCCATGCGACTCATGATTGCGTCCAGGCGTTTGTTCCCGGCAGGATCAGGAGAAATCGCCCGCGATGAGACCACGGCCGGCAGGACAAAATCGGTCATCAACCGGTAGGGCACGGGGAAGTCCGTTTCCGCAAGCATCCCGGTGAACACGACGACAAGATCCAGCCGCGGTACAACAAAAATGTACTGACCGCCCGTTCCGTGCGCAGAAAAACCGCCAAAATCATTCATCCACCAGAAGTATCCGTACCCGTGGTTTTCCGCTTCGTTCATGCCCGACGTGGGAATGTGCTGCCGCGTCGCAGCCTTCACCCATTCTGCGGGGACTATCTGTTTTCCCTTCCACACGCCGTTGGTCAGGTAGAGATAGCCCAGTTTCGCCATGTCTAACGGGGTCAGACGCAGTCCCGATCCGCCGATCTGGACCCCCGATTTGTCGGCCGGCCAACGATTGCACCTGATTCCAAGAGGGTCGAAAAGTCTGTCCTGCGCGTAGAAAAGCGTGTCCGAACCGGTCACCTTCTTCACTGCGGCAGAGACAAGGTGGGGCGACGCGTTGCTGTAGATGAAACTCCGATTCGACTCCGATGAACGAGGCAACCCGAGGACAAATCGAACCGCATCATCCTTTTGCGCAAGGTCCGCGGATCTGAGAACTGCAATCCCCGGAAACCCTGCGGACATCGTGAGAAGTGCCTCGAGTGGTATTTCTCCGGCTCCGGCGTCCTTCGCCTCATCCGCGAAAAAATCGTCGAGGTGAGCGCCGACGTTCGTTACCAGCCCGTCGCCGATTGTCATTCCGAGCAGCGTTCCGGTCACGCTCTTCGTACAGGAAAACAGATCATGAGGCAGATCTCGCGTGTAAGGATCGGCATAGGCCTCGGTCACCAGATACCCGTGCCGTATGATCAGTACGCTGTGGACATCGTAGCCGGCCTGTGAGACGTGCTCGAACATAGCTGCAAGGCGCGAAGATTCGATCCCCTGTTGCTCCGGCGGCGAGCTTCTCCAGGAAGCATCCGGCCAGTAACCTGCGGGCGAACTGCAGGAGATCAGAATGAACGTCCCGACGATAGACAGAAAACCGACCGTGGACAGGCGTAACATCGCTTCCTCCGTTGACCCGGTAATCCGACTTGTGCGTAGACCAGCCCACAACGAAACCGACACCGGGCAGATCGCCGGGGCTGCAGCTACCGGTCCCTGCTTTTCAGCCAGTTCACCGCGAAACGTCGAAGTTCTCCCGCGGTCTCGATTCCCAGTTTTTCCTTGAGGTGGTCGCGATAGGCGTTGACGGTTTTCACCGAAAGGGTCAGCACACGGGCGATCTCCGTCGCTCCGTACCCCTGTCCGAAGAGTTCGAGCACTTCGAATTCCCGGTCACTGAGCCGTTCCATCGGCAGTGCATCGGTCTCCTCACGCTGACTGAACATACGCTCGAGCAGTCGGTCGCGCATCGCGGATGAGACATAGATCCGCCCGGCGAGCACGGTTTTGATGGCGTCGAGCATGACCGAGGCTGCCTCCTGTTTCATGACGTAACCTCGCGCGCCTGCTTTGAGGGCACGGGCTGCGTACACCGCTTCATCATGCATGGAAATAATCAGCGTCGGTACTTCCGGATGCGTTGCCTTCAGTTGTTTCACCAGATCGAGACCATTCTGCTGCAAAAGCGAAATATCGATCAGGGCGATGTCGGGGACCGCCTTGTCCAGCGCCTGAAGTGCGTCCGGGAGCGACCCGGCCTCGGCACACACGCGGTAGCCGTTGTTGCTTTCGATAAGAGCCACCAGCCCCTGGCGGAAGACAGGATGATCGTCGACAACGAGAAATTTGACCAGGCCGCTCATTTCGTCTCTCCGTTTCCCACCGGAACCACGCAGGAAACCCGCGTTCCGGGGAACAGCTGCTCGATGCGCAGATCCAGCCCCGCCTTCTCCGCGCGGTATCGCATGATCCGCAGCCCCATACCCTCAGGAGAGGTCTCGCCGGAAAAGCCGGAACCGAAGTCCGTCACTTCGGCAACCATCGCCGAAGATTCGTCGCGGTGCAGCCGGATTGCCACCCTCTCGGATTCAGAGTGCTTCAACGCATTGCTCAGCGCCTCCTGAACGATCCGATACACCTGAAGCGCGCGCTCGGTGTCGCCGATGAAGAACCCCGGAGAAGCGCGGAAGTCGATCGCGGCGGTGTAGCCGCGCCGCGCTGAGGCCGCAAGTTCCTCGACCGCCGCCACCAGCCCGTGCTCCTGCAGTGCAGTCGGAACGAGCCCGCGGGCGATCTGTTTCACCCGGGCGATAGACTCCTCGAGCAGCGTGCAAACCTGATCCAGGGAGTCGGCCGCATCGCTTCCCGAGGTCGAAAGCCGGGTACGTGCCACCGATGCGAGCATCGCCACGCCGGCAAGGTGCTGGGACAGATCATCGTGAAGATCCTGTCCTATCCGCTCCATGGTTCGATTGGAGATATCGATCACCTCCTGCTCGAGCCGCGTCCGACGCTCGATTTCCAGTGTGAGCTCCTGATTCGCCCGGGTCAGCGCCGCGGTCCTGCGCGCTACCTCGGCTTCGAGCCGCCGCTCGTGGGTTCGCACCTGCTCGAGAAGCAATGCTCCCTTCAGGGCGCTCGCCACCTGATCACGAACCGCGTCGTAGACTGTTGGATCGCGAAATCCGCCTGGCAGCAGTATGTACCCAAGCGGCTCATCCTGAAACACCAGCGGTTCGAATACCCACACCCCATCGCGCCACCGCGCGTCGGCGCGTGCGGGGAGCAGCTCGGAAGCCGCGAACGAGAAGTCACCGCGTCGGACCGACGGATGATCCTGTCCGAGTGGCGCCGGCGCGATCTCACTTTCGACAACACCGTCGGGAGACATCAGAAGGCGCGCACGATTCGACCCCGGCGCCGGGAAAACGGCAAGGTAGCCGCCTCCGATTCCGAGGTTCTGCAGCCCGGCGGACAACCGCTCGAGCATGACAGGAATCTCGAATGACCCGGCAAGCGTAGCGTTGAGCTCCCTCAGCGCGGCAGATCTGCCTTCGGATCTCACGCGGCGCGCGGCCTGCAGCCGGCTCTCGGTTCGGCCCACGAGAACCTGTGAAAACTCGAACATCGGCGCGAAGGCGGCAGATGTTGCGTCGCCATTTCCGGTGACCAACTGCCGGACTATCGGAAGGTAGCCGGTCCATCTGTCGAGGTTCCTCCCGGAGACGACGTCGGCAGCAAGAGCGCTGTTGAACCGTTCGATGAACGCGTCCTCGTTGCCGGGCCGCGCCTCGGCGGCAAGCATTTCTATCGCCGCGCGGTCGTGCCCGTCGATATCGGCCGGAAAGTCCGCGGACGACGACAGCTCGAGTCTCGGCATACATCCGCAGGACTCCCGGATAGCCGGAACGCACGAAAGGATACGATCGGGAGGATGGTGACCGTGGATGATCTCGTCCAGGATGTCGACCGCGTTCGCCCCCAGATCGTGGAGCGGTTGAACCACCGTGGTGAGCGGCGGCGTCACGCAGGTCGATTCCTCGATTCCGTCGAAACCCACTACGGAAACCTGACCCGGCACATCGATCCCGGCTTCGCGCAGCGCACGTATTGCGCCGATGGCCATCCGGTCGTTCATGCACACCAGCGCGTCGAAGGGCAGATGCCGATCGATGATGCGCCGCGCCGCGTCGGCGCCCGATTCCTGGACGAAAATCCCCGGCACAAAGAGCCGCTCGTCGAAGGCGAGCCCCGCCGCGGCGAGCGCGAGCCGAAAAGCCCTCCCGCGATCCTCCGCCTCCGCGTGACCCGGCGGCCCGCCCACCACCGCAAAGCGTCTGCAGCCGTGCACATCTATGAGATGGCGGACGACCGTCGAAATGCCGCCGAAACCGTCTACGGTCACGCTCGGAACTCCGGGTACCTTGACCCCTACCGAAACGCGCGGGACGGTATCGTAGGAACGAAAAAGCGCTTCCACGCCCGGGGAATCGAGAAAGGTGTTGATGGCCGAGGTAATCACGATAAGACCGTCGAGACTGCGCGGGCTCGCAAGACGATAGGCAAAATTTGCTGTCGACTCGGCCGTTACCGGCGAATCAACGCGGGAACCGAGAAAACAGACGACACCGATCGCTCTCGAACGCGCGCGCTGCTCGATGCCTCGCCACACCGCAGCCTGGTAGGCATCTTCGAACTCGGCCGTAAACACACCGATCATCTGCGCAATCCTTTTCCCGTACCCTGCCCATCGTAGCCCTGCGCCCGACGATGGGCAAGATTGCACCTGCGGTGAGAATCGTCGGGTTCACGCGCCGTGCGTTTCCACCCCGCACTGCATGGCCCAGGCCTGCGGAAGCGTGCGGACCTCCCCTTCCAGGGTAACGAGGCCGCGGAACCTGATATCCCGGGAGGAGGTCC
>DATKUF010000259.1:0-6161 GCA_035530755.1 Spirochaetia bacterium
TCGGAAGTGAAGGAATGCTCTGCGCGAACAGGTTCCCTGCAACCCCGGCAAGGAACACTACGATTATCCCCAACGCTTTTCTCATTGTGTCTCCGATTCAGTCGTAGTCCTGGTTCAGAAGATCCGTGTAGGCCTGGTTGAGATTGGTCGTATCCTTCACCGGAGCCGCATTCGGGTCCATATTCCAGTTGAGTTTTCGGGTCCACGCGTACTGTTTTGGCGGCGTGATCTTCAATCCTGCCAGGACGTTTATTCCTTTTCCGGCCGGAACGTCGACCTCCTGTTTCGAGCCTTCCACAGAGACCGCGACAGTACCACGGTTCACGCAGAGCCAGATGTCAGGCGCTTTGTCCACGGTTTTGCCGTAGGCGACAAAAAACTCGGTGCCGCGTACGCCGGCCACGACCGTACCTGTGCGGACCGAAAATCGTCCCTGGAGTTTTCCGACGATACTCGAGAAAAGCCCGCCGCGTTCGAGGTTGAGTGTCGTGTCGGTCCCCAGGTTTTCGATCCGGAAATCGGTCTGCTCCCGCATTTTGACTTCGGTGGTAGCGTTCAGTCTGATTACCGCGGTTGCCGCCGGGCCGGTCGAGACGAGGTCCCCCTGTTCGAGCGCCGTTCCCATATCCGGTGTAAGCGTGCTGTTTCCCCGACGAACGGTCACAGTTCCTTGCTCGTAGACGAGTTCGGCCTGGCTAAAGAGCGGCAGCGTGTTGAAGAGAAGGAGTCCGAGAAGTCCAATCAGTCGCGCACCGGCACGTCTTGGTAGCATTTTCCCCCCGATGACCCACAATAGAAGCCCAAGCGTACGAAGATGAGCAAAAAGGTCATGAATATTATGATGTCGGACTTGATTACTGTCAACAACAAATCCGGGGCAACAAGATGTTCCTCAGACCAGTTCGTCGGGAGCCTCACGCGCGATTCGACGACGAACGGCTGCCCTCAGCGGGACGGTGAAGGCCATCATCAAGACCATGGCGTAGAGCGGAGTGAGCAATGCGAGCGCGATGCCCCTGCCGATCATTTCCGCACTCGAAATGTGGGAGAAAATGCCGATTAGGCCGGATATTACACCAAAAAGACCCGCAAGGAGCAGAAGTCGTTCCATGGTCGAAAAGACGACGAGCGCGTTTCGCAGCTCCGATCCGTCGACTGCGTGATGAAAGACACAGAAAAAGGCGTTCCTGATTTCCCGCAGCGGAAAAGTTGCGACGAGTAGGGGGAGTGGAAGCAGCAGGATCACCGCAAGGCTCGGAAGGTCGAGGTACATCGACAAACCTCCCGCGAGAACCCACGCGAGAGCTGCGATTCCCAGGTACACCAGAATCCATAACGGGTAACTTCTTTTCATCTTGCAGCCTCCTTTTGCTCGCGCAGAACCACCGCGCGGCTCATACTTTCCAGACCTCGCGAGATAGCGCCCGGTAGGTCCTCGGCCGAGCAGTAGACGGCGATAGTGGTCGCCGGAGCTCCGACCGGCTCTTTTCCGGCGTAACTCGCGCGCAATAGCGGAAGGAGTAACCCGACGACGAACAGCGTTGAGGCGGCGACCGATAGCGCGGCGCCGAAGAGAATCACTACAAACGGGTTGCCGGATTGTCGTGGCGACACGGTCCGTGTTTCGACCGGTAGTCGCAACGATTTCGAGATCACGCGTTGAATACCGATGGCCGAAGGCCGGCGGGGACCGAGGATTGGCCGATCAGAAGAGCGTTCAATCTCCACGGATGCAATTGCCCGGGCGAAGTAGTCGCGTATTTTCCGATCTTCAGCTCTCACCGTACGCCTCCTGAAATCTTCGGTACTGCGACCGAATTACGGACACTCGGTATTTGATAGTTCCCACAGGAATTGCGAGAACGGCCGAAATTTCCCGATAACGCATCCTCTCATACATGCGAAGGTAGGATATCTTTCGATCGGTGAAATTGAGGCTTTGCAGAAATCGGCCTATTGGTTCGCAGTCAGCCTCTCTCGAACACCAGGAGCGATCATTCGCGCGAGAGACCGATTCGTGTGGATCGGGGACACTCTGCATATCTCCGGCCGACTCGGTAGTGAGCTTCACTCTGCGGTGACGATCCACCAGGTGGTTTCTCGCGATCTGGTAAACCCAGCTCTCGATCCTTCCCCGACCGTGATAAGCAGGTAGGCCGCGAAATATCTTCAGGAATATTTCCTGGACGTCGTCCTCGGCGTCAGAGGAGCCGGATAGCCGGCAGAACGTGAGCAGTCGCGCATAATATGTCCGCCAGAGCAGGAAGAACCTCTCCCCTGCGTCCTGGCAGGGCTCAAACGGCTTCCCGATAATGGCGATCTTCTCGTCCTCAATGTGCATCTCAATAACGTAGACGCAGGATGACGTCGAAAAGTTGGGGATCGAGATGTTTTTTCAGCGCGATCAGAACTTCAAGCTGAAGCGAGCCGCGAGATAGATCATCCACGGGATTGTCTTGGTGGTGTTGTAGAGTTCGGCATCGTAGAAGAGCGTGCCGCCAAGCCCCAGCCGAAAGACCTTCCCAAGTTTGAAGTAGGCCGATAGATCGGGGATAAAAACGCTGGTGACCGACAGATGATTGTACACGCCGAAGAAAAGAAATGTCGTGCCGCCGAGGTTAAGGTCCAGTGCGACCGGTCCTACGTTCAGTTCGGCAAGCAGATTCGGAAAAACCAGAGTCTCCAGGACCAGCGTGAAAGCGCGAATACCGAAGCCGAAGTTCGCGGGTCCGACAGGCACCTGATAGAGCAGGCTGCCCTCAGGGACCAGAAAAACGAAATTGCTCAAAACATCAACGTTCGCAGTCGTCGTGTTTCCCGCTAAGTCTGTTACTGCGGCCCCGAGGTTGACCGGAACGTCGACCCCGAAATCGGCACGCCACTCGGCAAAAGCCGGAATTGATGACGCGACCAGGAGGACCACCACGGACAAAGTCAACCTTTTCATGGATCGTCTCCTCAACTAATTGTGTGAGTACTCCATAGTGTACACCTCCTGCGGACATTTCGCGAGACACGGAACCAAAAATATGCACGAAATGTTCCGGCCACGCTTGACCGGAGTCGAGGCAAACGTTAACTTCTCATTCGAAACTTCAAGTGGCTATCTAACTATTTAGTTAATTCGATGTGAGGAATACTGTGTCGGATCAGCAAGAGACTCCAAAAAAGAAGCGCACCGGACGTATTGTACTGGTTGTGGTGATTCTGGCGCTTGTCACCGGTGGAATCGTCGCCTACGTACGGATTGCATTGAGCGGTTTCCAGTCAACGGATGACGCGTCGGTGAAGGGAAACCAGGTGGTGATAAGTGCGGTTATCCTTGACCGGATCACCCGGTTGGCGGCAGGCGAGGGTGACCGGGTCTCCCAGGGGCAGACTCTCGTGACTCTAGACGATGCTACCCTCAAGGCGCAGGAAGAGCAGTCCAGGGTGAACGAGCAATTTGCCGCCCAGAATATTACGCTCGCCACGATTAAGATGGACCAGGCCAGGACCGATCT
Source organism: Spirochaetia bacterium (assembly GCA_035530755.1). Taxonomy (GTDB): domain Bacteria; phylum Spirochaetota; class Spirochaetia; order DSM-27196; family DATKUC01; genus DATKUC01. Next base: position 3,504 of record DATKUF010000259.1, read on the forward strand.
GGAGCGCGGTACTGTTCAGTTCCAGAGTAAGATAATTCCTCAGGAGCAGTACGATCACCTCAAGATTGCCCTTCAGTCGGCTCAGGCGCAACTCGACATCGCGACAACGCAGGAGAAGCTCGCTGCGGCGCAGCTTCGCAGCGTCGAGACCAACCTGGCGAACACCATCATAAGCTCGACGATTGACGGTGTGGTTGCGAAGAAGTGGGCGATGCCCGGGGACGTCGTGCAACCGGCGCAACCAATCTACACGCTTTTCGACCTGAACGATTTGTGGATCGAAGCTAACTTCAAAGAGACTCAAATTCGATACCTTGCGGTGGGGAATCCGGTCACTATCACGATCGACGCATTTCCCGGAACCACATTTACCGGAAAAGTGGAAACCATCGGCGCCGCGGCAGCCGCGCAGTTTGCCCTGATTCCGCCGAGCAATGCGACCGGAAACTTTACCAAGGTCACGCAGAGGGTGCCTGTCCGGATTTCGATAAATCACACGAATACGCCCACCGGCGATCCGACTGCGCGTCTTGTGCCTGGTATGTCGGCGACTGTCCGCGTAGCGACTTCGAAGTAGGAAAAATGGCTATCTCGCTGGCCGGCTTCCGGGACCGTTTCACATCGCGAATTCCGGCAATTCAGCCGGGGAACTCTTCGTTCAAATGGTGGGTTCTCGCCACGATCATGATTTCGACTTTCATGGCGGTTCTCGATGCTACCATCGTGAATGTTGCACTCGCGAAACTGACCGTCGCGTTCGGTACGTCGACGGATCTGGTTGCCTGGGTGCTCACCGGTTACATGCTCGTTTTTGCAGTCATGCTTCCCGCATCCGGCTGGTTTGCCGATAGATTCGGTTACCGCGCTACCTATATGGCGGGGATCTTCCTTTTCACGCTTGGTTCGCTTCTCTGCAGTCTGTCCTGGAACATATTCTCTCTCATCGCGTTCAGAATCCTTCAGGGTGCAGGTGGCGGGCTGCTTCAACCGGTGGGAATGGCCATCATCACCAGAGAGTTTCCGCCGGAGAAACGCGGTGTGGCGCTGGGGTTCTGGGCAATTGCGTCTTCGGCGTCAGTCTCGATAGGGCCGACGCTCGGTGGATATCTCATCGACAACTTCAATTGGCAGACGATATTCGATGTAAACGTACCAGTGGGCATCCTCGGACTGGCCATGGCCTTTTTCATCCTGCGCGAGCACAAACTGGCCGAAACTCCAAGGTTTGATCTGCCTGGCTTCCTGAGTCTGTCTGTCTTTCTCGGCGGTCTTCTGCTTGGCTTGTCCGAGGGAAACGCTGCATGGAATACCGACGGGTGGAGCTCGTCATTCATCCTCACCTGCTTTGGCGTTTCCGCGGGTGGCCTTGTCGTCTACGTCCTGTCCGCGCTCTATACGCAAAGGCCGCTTATCGATCTGACGCTGTTCAAAGACCGCGACTTTGGGCTAAGCAACGTCGTCCTGTTTGTTTTCGGTCTCGGCATGTTCGGAAGCACCTTTCTCCTGCCGCTCTATCTCCAGAACGCTCTCGGATACACGCCGTTGCAGGCTGGGATGATATTTCTGCCGATGGGCCTTCTGACCGCGGCCTTCGCTCCCTTGTCCGGAATTCTTACCGATCGGGTCGGGTCGCGTATTCCGCTGGCTATCGGCCTGACGCTAATGGCGATAAGCATGTACCAGTACCGGTCGCTGTCGATGCTCTCCGAGAGTGCAAGTATCATGCTCCCGCTCTACATCCGCGGAATCGGGATGGCGTTTATTTTCACTCCCTTATCGTCTGTTGCGATTTCGCACATAGACCCGAAGAAAATGGCGCGAGCTTCGGGCATCATCAACGTGGTGCGGCAGATCGGCGGAAGCTTTGGCGTCGCGCTGTTCGGGACCATGCTCATCCGACAGCAGGCGATATACAGCAATACGTTCGGTCAATCGATGGATCGCTATTCTGCGGCGTTCAAACATGCAATGGCCGGACTCACCAATTTCGCCGTTCGCGCCACCGGCGGAACCGTGAGTACCGGGGCGAGCAAGGCGCAGGCGCTTCTCATTGCCAACATGCATACTCAGTCGTTTGTGGCGGCAATTGGCAGGATATTCCTTGTGGCGTCAATCGTCATTGCAGCGGCACTCGTACCGGTGTTCCTGCTCAAGGAATCGTACCGCAAGCGAACAAGACATGCCGGCTCGGCGCCAGCCGAATAGGCTCCAGCATACGAGGGAAATAATGATTCGAAAAAAGACGGTAGCAATTGTGACAATGCTGACGCTCGCGATCCTGCAGCTGGGATTCGCTCAGGAGAAGTCGGCAACGACCTCAACAAGTGTGCCCCTGACTCTGGAAGCGGCGATCTCCCGTGCGGTAGCCAATCAGCCTCTGATACTCAAGGCGGAGGCGGCGGTTGCCGCCGCGCGGGCCGGGGTGGGGGAATCGCAGAGTTCCTATTTTCCGAATGTGAGCGGTTCCGCGTCCTACACGCGCCTTGAACCTGAGCAGACCATCACCTTCATGGGGCTCGGGAAGTTCTCGCTCTACCAGGTCGACAATTACGGCTTCCAGATAGGACTGAACCAGCTGATTTTCGCGTCCGGCGCCCGGGGACTCCAGGTGAAATTGGCGGAGTCGGGTCTGGAGGCGGCGACGATCGGGGTAGAGCA
>DATKUF010000260.1:0-23189 GCA_035530755.1 Spirochaetia bacterium
CCGAGGGAGCAAGCACTACGTTCGTGCTTCGATTCAGTCCGAACAGCTACGGAACCTACTCCGCATCCGCCCACATTGCAAACAATGACCCGGACGAGAACCCGTACGATATTGCGCTGGGCGGTTCCGGACTTGCTCCAGACATAGCTGTGCGACACGGTGCCACCGCAATTCTTGATGGAACCGGCGCGTACAACTTCACGGCTGACGTCTACGCGGACGGAAGCGGAGGCCGAACAAGCACTGCAGAAGTTTTTACTATCGAAAATCAAGGAACAACAAGCCTGGTCATCTCGTCAATCCTGTCGACGGCCGGGAACACGTCGGACTTTTTGATCCAGGATCTTTCCCAAACGACCATCTCTGTCGGATCCTTGGCTACCTTCAGCGTGAGTTTCGATCCGGTGGACACGGGAGCCAGGTCCGCAACAATCAGCATCGCAAGCAACGCCCCTGGGGCAAAGAACCCCTACACGTTCAGCGTGTCGGGCTCAAGCTCTTTCGCGCCCAAAGTGTACTGGTCAGAACGGGAACAAGGAAGAATAATGCGGGCAAACCTGGACGGTTCGAACATCGAACAAGTGACGGCCGCGACAAGTCCGGTCGGAATCGCGGTCGATCAGGTGAACAATCGCATCTACTGGACCGAAATCAGCGCGGGTTGGATAAAAAGCGCCAACCTCGACGGATCTTCTCCGACCGTTGTCCTGGGAACGCCCTACCCGTTTGGGCTGGCCATCGATGAGGCTATCGGCGAGCTCTATTACACCAGTTATGACTATGTTTGGATCGGGAAGGTCAGTACCGCAGGAACCGGCGCGTCCACCTATACGATCGGTGTCCCGGTCTTCGGAATCGCCGTCGATCCTGCGAGCGACTCCCTGTACTGGTCGACGTTTACGGGCCAAATCATGACCGGATCGAAAACGACGCTCGGTGCCGGTGGACAGATATTGGGAGGGAGCTATGGGACCGGCGGAATCGCCCTTGATCTCGCGCACAATTTCATCTACTGGGTCGAACAGTACGCGGGACTGATCCGTACTGCAGATCTGGCGAATTTCTATCCTATCACCGTCGGATCGGCGAGCCAGCCGAATTGTATCACGGTGGACCCGGAGGGGGGGTGGATCTTCTATGCCGGGTCGAGCGGAGGGATAACGCGCACGGGTTTGTTCGGAGATGCACAAATTATGTTTGCCGGTGTCCCACGGATCTACGGCATCGCAGTGGATCTCATACCGTAGGGGGCTACCCGTGCAGATACGAGCAACAAACGCGACGCTGCCGAGGAGAAATATGGAGCCAACATTCTGACCGAGCCATGACGGAGAATGCGAACGCCCATACAACGCCTCGATTTCTCATCATAGGAGAGCGCAGAATCATCCGTACAGAATTTTCCGCATCTCTGGACGAGTTGCTCTGGCGGGAGTAGGATAGCATCACCTTTCCATTCAAATGGAGGCCTCTCATGGCACATGTCGTTGTTCTCGGTGCAGGACTCGGTGGACTCCCTGCAGCGTTCGAGCTGCGCAAGGAAATCGGTCGTGGCGTACAGATTACGATCATCAACGACGCGGACAGCTTTTTCTTCATCCCGTCGAACCCATGGGTAGCTGTGGGTTGGCGCAAGCCGGAACAGATAAGCGTCCCGTTACGGCAGGTTCTGGCGCGGAAGAACATCGACCTGATTGTCGACCGCGCTGAACGGGTCGACCCCGAACATAACACGGTAGTACTCGGCGGTGGCCGAGGCGTGAGCTACGACTACCTGCTGATTGCGACGGGGGCAAAGCTCGCATTTGACGAGATTCCCGGCTTCGGTCCGGACAGGTTCACCCAGTCTGTCTGCACGGTCGACCACTCGTTGAAGGCGCTCACGAGGTATCAGGCCTTTCTCAAGGATCCGGGACCGGTCGTCGTCGGGGCTGCACAGGGTGCGAGTTGTTTTGGACCTGCCTACGAAACCGCAATGATCATTGATGCGGACCTGCGAAAGCGGCGGATCCGCGATCGGGTGCCGATCACCTTTGTGACAAGCGAGCCCTACGTCGGTCACCTTGGCCTTGGGGGGGTCAGCGATTCGCGGGGAATGCTCGAGTCGACGCTGCGCAAAAGGGACATCAAATTCATTCCAAACGCGAAGTTCGTCGAGGCCCGTGAGGATGCGGTGATCATCCAGGAGCACACGCCGGACGGGAAACCGTGGGGCGACCCGCGGGAAATCGCCTCTTCGTTGCGAATGGTCATTCCCGCGTTCAAGGGCGTGGATGCGGTCGCCGCGGCGCCGGAAATCTGCAACCCCCGTGGCTTTGTAAAGGTGGACCGCTACCAGCGGAACGACAAGTTCACCAACCTCTACGCCGCAGGCGTATGCGTGGCGATCGCCCCTCCGGATCCAACTCCCGTTCCGACCGGGGTGCCAAAATCGGGCTACATGATCGAATCAATGGTCAGCACCGCCGTTGCCAACATAAAAGCGGCGATTTCCGGGCAGGAAGGAAACGCTACGGGAACCTGGAACGCCATATGTCTCGCCGACCTCGGAGATACGGGAATGGCGTTCGTCGCTCTTCCGCAGATCCCGCCACGCAATGTCGTGTGGGCGGGCGAGGGCAAATGGGTTCATCTTGCCAAGATCGGTTTTGAGAAGTACTTTCTGCGGAAAATGCGAAAGGGCTCGTCCGAACCGGTGTACGAACGCTGGGTGCTGAAACGACTCGGCATCACGCGCATACGAAAGGAGAGCGTCATCCACTGACGGAGGTCACAATGCTTCACGGAATACCCGACATCATCTCGCCCGAACTTCTGAAGATCCTGCACGAAATGGGCCACGCCGACGAGATCGTCATCGGTGACGCCAACTACCCGGCGGCAAGTACGGGAAAACGGCTGGTACGCTGCGACGGTCACAGCCTTGCCGACCTGCTCGAAGGGGTTCTTACCCTGTTCCCGCTCGACACCTTCGTGGCGCATCCGGTTGGAATCATGGTACCTACCGATCCGAATGAGGCCGAGCCCGCTGTTCATGCCGAAGTACGAAAAATCGTCGCGCGTCACGACAAGCGTGGTGAAAAAGTTGTGGAACCAGTTGAGAGGTTCGCTTTCTACGAGCGAGCGAAAAATGCATACGCGGTTGTGGCGACAACTGAAAAAAGACCGTATGGCTGCGTGGTACTGAAGAAGGGAGTCATCGCCTAAGCTGCGGTTTTCAGCTCAGGAACGCCTGGACCATTTCGGCCCAGCGTTCCTCCGCGGCCGGTATCTGGCGCGGCAGGAGGCCATCAATAAGAAGGCCCGCCCATCCGTGAACCAGGGCCCAGACCGAAAGGATCACCGCTTCCTGATTTTCGACGGATCGCCAGCCGGTACTCATCCGCGCGTCAACGGCGCGGACGAGCACTCCGAAGGCCCGTCCGCTGTTCAGGCGGCAGGCCTCAGATTCGAGACTGTATCCAAGTTTCGAGAACATCAGTCTGTAGAGCGCGGGTCTGCTGCGCGCGAAGTCAATGTAGGAGCGAGCGATCGTGCCCAGGCGATCCGCGGTTCCGGGACCCGGCTCCTCGGATCGCTCCAGATCCGCGGCGAGCAGCCGGAATCCCTCCGCAGCGATGGCCTCGAGAAGTGCTCTCTTGCTTGCGAAGTGACGATAGGGCGCCGTCTTACTGACCCCGATTGTGCCCGCAAGATCGCGCAGACTCAGGCGCTCCAGACCGTCACTCTCGATAGCGCGCATCGCGGAGTCGAGCAGCGCCTCACGCAGAGCGCCGTGATGGTAGTGGTCTGTCTTCGTCATGCATCGAATTCTACACCTTTATGTTGACACTGCCAACATCACCTGTTATCTTTTTCTCTTGATGTTGGCAACGCCAACATTAGAGCATTATTTGCGCCGGGTAGCGCAGAAACGAAATAACGGAGGACCTGTTCATGACCACGAAAGAGACAAACGAGACCGGAGCCGGATCGAGAACGGATGGGAGGCTTGCGGTGATGTTCGGGGCGGGTCCGGTCGGGACCGCTGCGGCATTGCGCCTCAGAGAAAAGGGAGTCACGGTACGCGTTGTCACTCGAAGCGGCAGGATTCCGGCTGAGCTTATCGGCAAGGTAGAATCGACAACCGCTGACGCCACGGATCGGACGGCGGTACTTCGAACGGCTCGGGGTGCAGACTTCATCATTCATTGTGCGAATGTTCCCTATGAGCTCTGGAAAAGCGTACTTCCGCCCATCCAGCGAAACCTGATCGACGCTGCGGTGGAAAACGGCGCACTATTCGCTGCGTCGGAGAACCTCTATATGTACGCCCCGCCCACCGGGCCGATATGTGAGAACTCCCCAATCGATCCGCCCACACGCAAGGGAAGGCTACGAGCTGCGCTGCATGACCTGTTGCCCGTCGCACAGACCGAACGGGGCCTGAAGTGGGTCACTATCCGCGCGTCGGACTACTACGGCCCGGGCGCCGCAGATCAAAGCCATTTCGGTTTCCGATTTCTCGATCCGCTCTTCAAGGGTAAGAAGCCCGCGTTGCTCGGCGATCCGGAACAGCCCCATAGCTTCGCCTACGTCGATGACTACGGTCGAGCGATTGCCGATGCCGCGCTCGACCCGTCGGCTCATAATCGCACATGGATCGCCCCGCACGATCGTCCGATCATCCGTCGTGAGTTCGCTCAGATGTTTTTCCGCGCGGCAGGCAAAACCGGAAAAATCAGTCGGATACCGAACGTCCTGCTGTCGACCGTCGGTTTTTTTGTTCCGATGATCCGGGAGGTGAAAGAGATGCTCTACCAGTTCGAAATGCCCTTCACGGTTGACGACAGCGAGTATCGCAGACACTTCCACGCAGAACCGGTTCCGCTCGAAGAAGGGGTACGCCGCACCATCGAATGGTACCTCGCCCGCGATGGGAAATATTGACTTTCTGGTGATACTTCCGTGATTCGCCGATCGTATATTTGTGGTGCAGTTGATTCAATCGGCGGAGGAAAACCATGAATACGAAAAATCTAACCCGAGCGGTCGCAAGACTTGCGGAGACGAATGAAGCGCAGTTCTATCCCGGGGAACCGTTTGTTGATTGGCTGCGCAACGCGGGTGAGGAAGATCTGTACAGAATCAACGTTTTCAGTCTCGCGGACCAGTTGACGGTGAAACGCGCCCCGCTGCTTGAGACCTTCATCCGGCTGGTAAAAGAGGGCGTCATGAACCTCAACTGGGATTTCCACTGCACCGAGTGCAACGCGGTCGCCGGCTCGCATCGGCACCTTGCAGATGCCACTGCAGGCGACCACTGCCCGCTCTGCAAGGTCGATTTCCGGAACACTCTCGACAGGAACGTCGAGGTCACTTTCACTCCATCGGAGAGCCTCTACCAGGTTGGCAAGAAGTTCCTCGATGAACAGCTGAAAAAGACTGTGGCCCTTCATACTGCCAAGTTAATCAAGCTCCCGCCTCTGTTCGTGTCGGGGATGGATTGCCTGCACGTCTCCCTGTTCCGGGAAATGTTCGAGACCGAAACTCTTTCTCTGCGCGAAAGCCTCCAGATCAAGCAGGTGTGCATCATGTTCACCGATATCAAAGGATCTACCGAGCTGTACGACCGATTCGGAGACACCGCGGCGTACGCGCTGATCCGCGACCACTTCGATATCCTTTTCGAGAGGGTAGAACGCCACGGTGGGGTCATCGTAAAGACGATTGGAGACGCGGTGATGGCATCCTTCCGGCGCCCGGCAGACGGAGTCGCTGCCGCACTCGCGATCCGCCGCGGCTTTGCTGAATTCAACAGTCGAGAGGACATCCGCAACGAGATACTGGTGAAGATCGGCTTGCACGCAGGCAGTACGATCATGGTCAACTTGAATAATCGCATCGACTACTTCGGCCAGACGGTAAACATGGCGGCCCGTATTCAGAACACAGCGGCCGGCGATGAAATCATTGTCTCTCAAGCCATACGAAATGACGCCGAATCGGTCGAACTGCTCCGCACCGCGGTCACGAGTGTGGTCAAACGCATAGTGACGCTCAAAGGTATTGCCGCCCCGCAGAACGTCTACCGGCTGAAGTTTTCGGCTGCGTAGAAGGGAGCTCCGGCACTCGAAACGCTGCATTCCGAGGGCTGATCGCACGGGCGGCCCGGGAGTGACCGGATTCCTTCGCTCCCGCAGCGCAAAAGCTTCAAAGCTCATTGCGTTCAGGCTGCTCCAGCGTGGCCGATCCGCAAAATTACGTACGTTTCTACGGATGCGCGCACGGAATACCGGGTGTACAATGAACTATGGATCGTTCCCGGCGAAAATGGAACGGCGTCACATGAACCGCAAGCAGCTTTCCGCAAGCCTCGCGGCTGAATCCACCGCGGCCGATGTGCTTCGATACCTCCGCCGACTCGCCGAAAGGCCTGATCGGACAACGATGCTGGGCGCCGCGTGCGCAGACATCGGTGACCTCATTCCAGCATCCGGCGGAGTGGTCCTCTTCGAGATGCACGGTGGAGTCCCAGTATCGGTCCTTTGGCCAGAGAGGGCCGGTTACGATTCGGAGGTATTCCGTCACTTTCGCAGCGAAATTGCCAAAGGGCTGCCTATCGACGCGGCAACCGAATCCGATCCGGTGACGTGGCGGCGCGGTTGTTTCCACGCGGGATCCCCAGCGAACCGACGTTCAGAAGCATTCAGCGTCGGGATCACGGTTCGCGACGGATTTCGCAAGAAGGTGTTCCTGCTCGTGCTCCATCGGGCGGTTGGCGAGCCTCCGTTCGGTGAGAGAGAAGCAACCGTGCTGCGAGTTCTCTCTTCGTTCGTCTCACGTATTCTCACTCTCCGGTCAAAGGCTGACGATTCCGCTCTTTCGCCACCCTACGGAACCGGGACTGCGCAAGAGGGTTCCGCCCTCGGCCCCTGAGAGCCTTAGATTGCAACGCTTCTGCGCCCCCGCAAAGTCGAACATCATACGTTACAGACGCAAAATTTCTTATCGACTACTAGAATGTGGTATTGGGCGCACGCGCGCTGGAAAGACCCAATTTTTCCCGGGCTCGTACGATGTCACCCCGGCCGTCTACGGCACAACACTCGGTCCTGGGTTTCGGGGTCGCCTTTCCTCAAGAAGCTCGCCGGACCGACACTCCGCAACTGCGAATGCCACTGCCTGCTCGTAACTCATCGCCCGCCCTGCCTCCCAACTTTCCGGCGCCGCCTCACGCGATGCTGCAGACGCCGCCGCCACGCGCTCGGACACCGGCGCAAATTCCACCGAACTCAACGTCGACGACCCCAACCCGTGAAACGCCCCAAAAACGACCGCCGCGTGTGCGTCGCCGCCGGCCTCCTGAAGAGCAGTACCCAACCAGCCGAGCATGAACACAACATTTGTCCGATCACCAAGCTCATCGAACAAACTGATGCACTCCTTGGTGGTTCGGCACGCAGTCGGAAAATCGCTGTCGAGCAGCGCAACCCGCGCGAGCCCTTCGAGATTCCACGCGGTCAACCAACGGTCTTTGAGCTCCCGAAATCTCTCGAGAGCCTTTTCATAGTTTACCCGCGCCGATCTGTAGTCACCTGACTGGGTGTAGATGTCACCAAGCCCATTGAACGTGTGCGCGGCCAACCACAGATCGCCCAGGCGCCGTGAGAGTTCGAGAGCCTCTTCCAGCTCACCGATCGGTGGATCACCTGTGAACTTACCGCCGGTCGTCGAGTAGGCCCAGACAAGTGCCGATGCGATGAGAAACGGATCGCGAAGGTCCCGGGCAAGTTCAATGCCCGCCTTCACGTGGGCAGAACCTTTGGCGGTCTCTCCGATCCATCTCTCGACGGTTCCGAGGCCGGATAGTGCGAGCGACTCATCGCGGCGGTCGCCAGTCCCCTGTGCGATCCGAAGCGATTCCACATAGCGGTCGCGCGCGCTGGTCCAATCTCCCTGAACAAGCAGCACCCATCCGAGGGCCCGAAGCGCCCTCCCTCGTTCCGAGGCAAGTTCGCGGGCGCCGTTGGAATCCGCAGCGACAACCGCCGTAAGCCATTGTCTGGCATCGTCGAGGTGCCCGTAACGATACCAATACCATTCAATGGACACGCAGATCCGCGTTGCCTCGATCGTGGCACCTCGCTCCATCAGTCGCGTCAGCGTTATCCGGAAGTTCTCGTAATCGCCCTCGAGACGGTCGAACCACTCCATTTGATTCGGTCCGTGCAGATGCCGTTCGGCTTCTTCGGCCAGTTCACGGAAATACTCGCCATGCCTGTCCCGAACTCGTTCTGCCGACGGATCCTCTGCGAGCTTTCGCCGCGCATACTCGCGGATCGTTTCGAGCATGGAGTACCGACTCTCGCTCGAACGGTCCACCCGTCTTACGAGATTCTTGTCCAAGAGCGACGCGATGCCGTCGAGGACATCGTACATCGGTTCATCGATCGCCGAAAACGAACAGACAGACTCTGCGGCCTCAAGGGTCCACCCGCCGACGAAGACCGACAGCCGCGCGAAGAGTCGTCGTTCCGGATCATCCAGAAGGTCATAACTCCAGTCAATCGCCTGCTCGAGAGTCTGTTGGCGTTGCGGTCGATCCTGAGCTCTCTCATTGAGTAAATTGAGCCTTTCCGGGAGCATCCGTGCGAGGTCGGCGGGAGACAAAACCTTGAGACGCGCGGCAGCGAGCTCGATGGCCAGGGGAAGACCGTCCAGACGGATGCAAATCTCTGCGATTGCGCGAGCTGTCTGGTCATTCATATCCAGCCCGGGCCGCGAAATCTGCGCGCGGTTGAGAAATAAACGCGCCGATTCGCTGTCGACAAGGGCTTCGAGGTTTGCACCCCGCTCCGGGAGCGTGAGCGAGGGCACGCAGTACTCCCGTTCTATTCCGACCCTCAATCTTTGCCGACTCGTCACCAGAATCTTCAATCCTGGTGCGGCAGCCAGCAGCCTGACTGTGAACGCGGCCGCCTGGAGCAGATGTTCGAAGTTATCGAGAATGAGAAGAAGTCGCCGTCCCCTCAGATAATCGGCGAGAATTGCGTCCATCGTTCTCGGCTGCCCCGTTGATTCCCGAATATCAAGTGCGCTGCTGATCGCCCTTCCAACCTCGTCCGGGTCGCGAATCGGCGCAAGATCGACAAAGCAGGCCCCATGGACGAACAATTCAAGCGATCGCGCCGCCGCATGCAACGCGAGCCGTGTTTTTCCGGTACCCGCCGGTCCGGTCAGTGTGAGCATCCGAATCTCCGGACTCGCGAGCAAGGCTTCCACTTCTGCAGACTCGATCTTCCTCCCAATCAGCGGTTCCTGCTGACTCGGCAAATTATTGCGCACGCTGTCGAGCGTTACGAGCACTGGATTCTCACGCACATGCTGCGGATGCAGCACCTGATAGAGCATTTCCGGCGAGCCGAGGTCGGCGAGGCGATGATAGCCCAACGATCGAACAGATACGCTGCCGGACAACGGTTGCCGGTTCTGATTGAGAGCCGCGGCGGCGGAGAGAATGATCTCACCCCGGGGGACAACGGAAAGAAGAGCATAACCTCGCTCGAGGTCACCGGCGCTGCCTGCGATCCCGAACCGATTGAAGTCTCCTTCGTGAATCGCAACGCTCACCCGCTGTCCGGTTGCCATCTGCGCCCGCAAAGCTACATCCACCGCTGCGGCGATGGTCGGAAAGAAAGCGTGAACCGCCAGAGTGCGCCCCCCACCCGCCTCGACCCCGGAACGCTCATCCGAGTCACCGACTATCCGAACCAGTTGCTCTCGATCGGCCGGTTCTGCCGCTGCGGCGAGCAGGAGCGCCACCCGGGTACCAGGCAGGAGACGCCCGACGGTGCCGGGCGCAAGAACGTCGCCTGCAACGACGCGAGCGGGTCGCGCCGGAACATGTTCCTGGCCCGCGATTTTTCCCGGGCGAATTGCCGTGAGGAGCCTTTCGGTCGTCTCGTCGGGTTCCTCACCGAGTTCTTCCTTAAGAATACGGCGGCAACTCTCATATTGCCGGTAGGCCGCGGCACGCCGTCCGCTCTGCGCGTACAGATGCATCAACAGGCGGTGCGACGACTCCTCGAGCGTGTCGAGAGCGAGGAGCCGCTCGGCGAAAAACAGTGCATCCGAGACCGCGCCGCGAGCCTCATTGCCGGACACCAGCTTACGCAGCAGCCCTGCAAGTTCGGCCCGGAGCCGCTCGCTCTGGATGAGCTGCCACTGATCGAAATCGTTGCAGTCCGGCAGCGTGAAACCGAAGAGAAAGTCGTTCTGATAGAGGGTCGCGGCTTCTTGTAGAAGCGGAAGACAATCTTCGCAGACCTCTCCGGGATCATGATTTTGGCAACCGGCCGCGAGTCTCCGGAACGATTGGACGTCGGTTGTGATCTCTCCGTCATCGAGCCTTAGCGTATCTGCCTCTGAAGTGAGAACACCAGCACCCGCTTCCCTGTTCAACGAAAACAGACAACGGCGTAGATTTGCCCGGGCACGTGACTGCCCGTATGCCGGCCAGAAGAGCGTAGCAAGGGCGTCTCGGCTGTGCGGTTGATGATCCACGGCGAGATAGATGAGGAGGGCCATCGACTTGCGGCGCAACCCCTGAACCGATCGACCGTTGTGTTCGAGAAGGGGCGGGCCGAGAAGGTGGAGGCTGAGATCACGCATCCTGAACGGCCTCGGTGTCATCACAATGCATCGGCAAACTCTGTCGGTACTTTTTCACTAATAAGTATAGGCGAAGCTAAAGGAATTTTGGGAGAAAATTCGTCGAGAAATGTTCGCCGCCTGAGTCTGCAACGTTTTGGCAACGCCTCCCGACGAACATAAACTCGATGACGAACTTCGAATCGGTGTCGGCCGGAATAGATCGGGTGTTTTCGTGCTATGCCAAGACCATCGCCACAGGGGACGACGCACTTTGGGCCTCCCTTTGGGATGAGAACGGGGCACAGCTTCCGCCGGGCGAACCTGCCGTCCTTGGAAAAAAGCGCAATTGCGTCACGGCTCGATGCACTCATCGGTGGGGCCCGCTGGGAGATCACGATAAACACCGAAGAAGTGCGCACCGTGGGCGATCTTGCATTCGCACGAGGGACGATTGTTGCCGAAAAGTCGCCGCCGGATGGGGCGGAGAAACAGCTCATCGACTCGAAGTTCCTCACCGTCTTCAGAATGCAGACGGACGGCTCGTGGAAAATCTATCGGGACTGCTTCAACTCCAACAAGCCACCGGTGAAGTAGGAACCGACGGGCAGCGACGGACTCGGTCTTCGCGCCGTCGAGACAGCTGCCTGAAATCCAATTATCGGAGTGTTTTTCCAAAAAAGTACGACAGCGGAAAAGCAGTCGCGGGTTACTGGGGGGATCGATGTGATATAGACTTCCTGGTTGCCCTTCTCATCAAACCTCAGGAGCCTCGGATGCCTGACGCGATCGGGAGCCGGTAACCTCGGTCGCGCCTCTCCGTGGCCCCGGAAGCTGTCCGATGAGTATCTTCAATACGAAGTGAAAGCCGCGTGGAATCTATCGCTACGCGCAAGCTATAACTAGCGGAGGTACAGATGAGCAAGCTCGTCTTATCGATAAACGTGAGCCTGGACGGCTTCGCGGACCACACGGTGGCGGTGACGGCCGATGACGAATTGCACGACTTTTTCAGCGGACTGCTCGAGACTACCGATACCGCACTGTTCGGCCGTGTAACCTACTAGCTCATGGAAAGCTACTGGCCAAACGCCCCTATGGATCCGCAAGCCACCGAAAGCATGCGGCGGTTCGCAGACAGGTTCAATGCAATGCCCAAGGTGGTGTTTTCGCGCACACTCGAGAAGGCCGACTGGAACAACACGAGACTCGTGAGGGAAAACGCAATCGCGGAAATCCTCCGAATGAAAAGTGAGCCGGGAAAATTCATCTCAGTTGGCGGAATGAGCCTCGCCCAGGAACTGATGAGACGAAACCTCATCGACGAATACTGGATAGTCGTTCATCCGGTAGTCGTGGGAACAGGGCGGCGACTGTTCGAAAACGTGACCAACAGAATCGATCTCAGACTGATCGACACGCAGACCTTCGCGTCCGGCGCGCAGGTCCTCCACTATCGGTGCAGCTCGGCGTAGGCGCTGGATCCGACGCACCACGGCCGCGACGTCGCGCCCCCCGGGTGCGGAGGCTATCGCTTCCAGTATACCTTCCGGGAGGCGCGGTGGATGGCTCGAGTTCCCCGCGCGTGCCGGATCGCTTTCAGCACTGCATCGGAATCGAGCGGGAGCGTACCGCCAAGGATCGCTACGGGCAAGTGGGAGAAGGCCTCAGGTATCATTGGCGTGGTCGGGCCGAGAAGGACGCAGGGCGTCTGTGGATCGACGTGCGAAAGGAGCTCTTCGGTGGAACCGTGGATCAGGCTGGTCGAACTTACGATGAGCACGTCGGTGTGGTCCCGCAGACCCGCGTAGAACTCCGTGTCACTGCCGACGCCTTTTCCGATGTCGTAGACGTTGAGCTGTCCGCCGCGTCTTTCTATCTCCCTCGCAACCGGCTCAAAGTACCCGGCCATCGAAACTCGGCTTCCTTCTCGCACCCCAAGATCGTCGAGAAGCGTGCCGCGGTCATCGTTGAATCCGGCGCTGTGTAACCGGTTGAGCGCGTTGGCTGCGGCGAAAGAGATCGAGCGCTCGAGAAGATCCTCGCTGAAGATTTTCTCCAGAAGCCCGAGCGCGGGCTTTCCCTCGTAGTCGGCAGGATCCTCGAAGAGCGAGCAGGAGGTCTTGCTCTCGAACCAGGTGTAGGCGATACCGACACTCTCGTCATCGAGAAGCACGGCGGTGTACCCGAGCCCGACACAGAGTTGACGAACCTTCGTCCGGGCAGCGCGGTCCCGGAGTATGTCGTAAATTCGCCGATATATTTCCATCGGTTCTCTCCTGTTTCGCCGGAAGAATCACGAAGCTTTCAAAAGGACGCGAAGAAGTGAGAGAAGTGTCTCCGGAAAGATCCCAATGGCGAGCACAAATAGTACCGCAACGGCGATCGCCACAAGCGCTCCGGGGTTGGCGGCGAAGGTTGTGAGCACGGGCGCAGAGCCAGGCTCGGCCGCCGTCGGTGCAGCTTCCCGGCGGGAGATCTGCACATAGACCAGTCGAAGGTAGTAGGAGAGCGCGATGACACTCGCAGCGACAAACACCGAAGTCAGCAGCCAGCGTCCGCCGGCGATGCCTGTTTCGAAGAGGAAGAGCTTCCCAAAAAATCCCGCTGACAGCGGTAGCCCGGCAAGGCTGAGCGCCATGAGGATGAACCCAAAAGATACTGCGGGCTTTCGGTAGAGAAGGCCCGTGTAGGATTCCAGCTCCGCCGTCTCCGTTGTGGCATCCGAGAATAGCGTCAACATCGCGAGGATGCCGAGGTTCGACGCCGCATATACTGCAAGGTAGAAAAAGGCGGCACGCGTCGAATCAGCGGACCCTACAGCGAGAGGAACCAGCAGGTAGCCCAGATTGGCCGTTGAAGAATAGGCCAACAGACGCTTGATGTTCGTCTGCCGGAGTGCGAGAAGATTACCGCCCAGCATCGAGCCGATTGCAAGCACTGTGATCGCCAGATACACGGTGTGACTTCCGCCGCTGTGCGAACCGGTTGCAGATTGGAGCAACGGACCGAGGAATCGATAGAGAAATGCAAAAACGGCGATCTTCGAGGCGGTTGCAATCACCAGAGTCGATGGGAGCGGCGAGCCCTGGTAGACGTCGGCCGCCCACATGTGGAAGGGGAAAATTGCAAGCTTGAAGGCAAGACCGGAAAGTACGAGCGCGACACCGGCTGCGCTGGCCGGGTCCAGATTAGTCGCAAACTTCTGCGCGAGCACCGGCAGCGACATCGTGCCGGTCTGATAGTAGATTATCGCAAACCCGAACACGATTATGGCAGATGCACCCGCGGTAAGGACGAAGTACTTCGTGGCGGCTTCGAAGGGAAGATCGCGATCCCGCAAGTAACCGAGAAGCCCGTAGAGCGGAACGCTCAGCAACTCGAGACCGAGCAGGAAAGAGATGACATGAGCCGATGCGACCAGGACCAGGCTTCCGAGCGTCTCGAGAAGCAGCAGCAGATGAAACTCTTCCCGGCGGTCCTGGTAGTCTCGAAAGTAACGATAGGAGATCAGCACCGTAAGGATGTTGACGGCGAGAACAAGTACTCCCATGAAACGCGAAGCGCCGTCGAAGGCGAAAAGAACCGCGACGGGGCCGCCGGGAACCAGCACGGGCTGAATCGTGACCATCGCGTACAAGGAGGCACATAGGCCGGCCACGGTGACCCAGAAGCTCGCGCGGTACATTCTCCTTGCCGCAATCATCAGCATCACAATTATGGATGTTCCGGCGACGATCAGGTACGGGATGAGTGAAGCTATCACGTGGTTACCCATTCCCGCCCCCCTGTCCTGCTGCCGGTAAGACCGATTGAAGGTGAGATGCGGCGGCGGGAGCCGTTGCTTTGATGATCGGTCCCGGAATCAGTCCGATCCAGAGCACGAGCAGCGCGAGCGCGGCGAGCGCAATCGACTCGTGTCGACGCAGCTCTTCGACCGGTGCCGTGTCGGTCCGCGCGCCGTCGAACATGAGGTGAATCGCGCGCAGGGCGTAGACCACCGATAGGATCGACCCGGCCACAGCGAGCACGGCGATCGGGACATTCATCTGAAACACCCCCGCAATAACCAGGAACTCAGCCAGAAAGTTCCCGGTTCCCGGCAGCGCAAGCGCAAAAATAAGAAACGCCGTTCCCAGACCTGCGAGCCTCGGGGCTGCCTTGCGCAGCCCGCCCATCTCGCGAATGTCCCGCGTGGAAAGCCGATCCTGCATGGCGCCCGCGACAAAGAAGAGAGCGCTCGTGGTGAATCCATGGCTCAGGATCATCACAATCGCCCCCGTATACCCGAGCGTGGTCCAGCTGAAGACCCCGAGTGTCAGGTATCCCATATGGCCAATGCTCGAGTAGGCAATGATTCGCTTCACGTCATTCTGGCGAATCGCAAGAATCCCTCCATAAAGGATGGTGACGACGCCGAGAACGAGCATGACTGGGGCGATCCTGCGAGCCTCTTCGGGAAAGAGCGTGATCGAAAAGCGAAGAAGCCCGTAGGCGCCCGACTTGAGGAGAAGGCCCGAAAGGAGAATTGATCCTGCCGTGGGCGCCTCCGCGTAGGCATCGGGAGCCCAGGCGTGAGCCGGGACCACGGCGAGCTTCACGCCAAAGGCGGTCACAAATCCTAAGAACAGGATGAGCGCAGGGGCCGCGCCGCCTGCGGTCCACCCGCTCAACGATACCAGATCGAACGTATAGGTTCCGGTAGCACTCCCGTGCGCAAGGTAGAGTCCGATCATCGAAAGCAGCATCAGGAGTCCCGATGCCTGGGTGAAGAGAAAGAACTTCATCGCAGCACGCTCGCGGCCAGTACCACCCCAGGCGCTGATCAGGAAGTACATCGGAACAATCATCAGTTCCCAGAAGAGGAAGAACAGGATGAGATCGGCAGCGGTGAATACACCCGCGACGCCGGCGAGCACGAGACCGATGTTGAGTAGATAGAAGCCTTCATTCTCGTAGCTCGAACGCCAGGATGATACGAGCGCGATGAGGCCGAGCACAACGGTGAGACCAAGCAGAACGAAAGAGAGCCCGTCGGCGCCGAGGTGAAAGGAGATCCCGAGTGAAGGTATCCAGGTGGCGCTCACTTCGACGAGGTAGTGCAGCGCTCCGGCCGAGGCGCCGGCGGCTGCCATTGCCTCCGCGTGAGTCCCGAGGTCGATCGCAACAACCACCCCCATTGCCGCGAGCGAGAGCAGCATGACTCCGTGCGCCAAGAATCTGCTTCTCGGGGCAATCAGCGCGGCGAGAATCCCTCCCGCCAGGGGCAGAAGAATGACGTATATCAGGCTCATGAGAACACCACCATTCCGAGCATGACGAGTACCCCGATTCCGATTCCGAGAAGGTACCAGCGGACGAGCCCCGACTGCGTGTATCTCAGCGCCCGGTTCACGAGGAGTCCCGCCTGCGCGACTCCGTTATAGAACAGGTCGACCCAATCCCGCCGCATTATTCCGGCGAACCACAGAAACGGACGTACGACAAGTGAAGTGGCAAGCCAATCGGCTCCCATGCCGGTATAGAGGAACCTCTTGATTCCGTGCGGCTCGATCTCTTCGACTTTCGACTTCGTCGAGCGGCGATACGACAGGTAGGCGGCGAAGACCGCGAGCAGCGACAGCAGAGCCGTGACAATCTGGAGCATCACCTCGGTGGAAAGTCCGGCAGGTCGAAATTGTTCCGGAGCAAGCACCGGATTGAGAAAGTTCGACATGAGCTGCACATTGCCAAGATCGCGCGGCGTGCGCAGAAAACCGGCTAGCACGGCGCCCACGGCAAGCAGAATCATGGGCGGGTAGAATATGAAGGATGCAGGCCGGGTTCCACCATCTTTCTTCGATTCGCCGAGAAAAACATGAAAAAAGAGGCGGAAAATGTAGGCGCCGGTGAGGAATACGCCGAAAGCGCCGATCGCCCAGAAAAGCGGTCCTGCGACGGGGTAGATCCATGCCGATTCCAGAATTGCCTCTTTGCTGTAGAATCCGGAAGTCACAAGCGGAATGCCGGTAAGCGCCGCGGCGCCGGTCAGAAAGAGCCAGAAGAGAGGTCGATCGGTTCGCCGGATACCGCCCATGCGCATGATATTATGCTCGCCGTTCAACCGGTGAATGACGACCCCGGCGCCGAGGAATAGAAGCGCTTTGAAGAACGCGTGATTCATGAAATGGAACATCGCCGCCGACCAGGCTCCGACCCCGAGTCCGAGAAACATGTAGCCGATCTGGCTGATTGTCGAGTATGCAAGCACCCTCTTGATATCGTGCTGCGTGAGCGCGCTCAGGCCGCCATAGAGCAGTGTGGCCGCACCGATGATTGCCACCGCGAGTTGAACGCCGGGTGAGAGCACATAGAACAGGTGCATCCGCGCGACGAGGTAGACGCCTGCGGTGACCATGGTGGCGGCGTGGATGAGGGCACTCACCGGAGTGGGGCCGGCCATGGCATCCGGAAGCCAGAGCTGGAACGGAAGTTGAGCCGATTTCCCGATCGCGCCAACCAGGAGAAGCGCTGCGATCGCTGTGACGGTCGGCGAACTCCCCGCCGACGAGGCTCGGGAGAGAACCTGTGATATATCCAGCGTCCCGAATGTGGAAATAGTAAGAAAGAGCCCGACCAGTAGAGCCGCGTCTGCGATCCTGGTGACTATAAACGCCTTGTTAGCGGCAAGTCCATTTGTCGGGTCCTCATACCAGAACCCGATGAGCAGATAACTGCACAGGCCCACTCCCTCCCAGCCGACAAAGAGAAGCAGCAGGTTGTTTCCGAGAACCAGAAGCAGCATTGATCCGACAAATAAATTTAAATATGCAAAATATCGGTGGTAATCGCCCTTGCCGCGCATGAAGGCGGTGGAGTAGAGGTGGATGAGAAACGCGACAACCGTGATCACCATTGCCATGAGGTCCGACAGCACATCGAGCCGCAGGGAAAAGTCGACCGAGAAGCCCGGGATGACGACCCAGTCTCCGAGCGAGCTTATCACGGTTCTCCCGGCGTCCGGAACACCGGCCAGGGTCAGGCCGGCCACGAGTGCGAGGAGTGCGGAGACGCCGACGGTACCTGCCCCCACCACTGCACTGAA
Organism: Spirochaetia bacterium; assembly: GCA_035530755.1. Classification (GTDB taxonomy): domain Bacteria; phylum Spirochaetota; class Spirochaetia; order DSM-27196; family DATKUC01; genus DATKUC01. Next base: position 17,717 of record DATKUF010000260.1, read on the forward strand.
CTGCCACGCAGATCGTCGTCCGAACAGAGTCAGGATGATAAATCCGGCAATGGGGAGAATTGGAACGATCCAGATAACTGTCTGCACAGCCTACCCTCTCATCTGCCGGGCCGAGTCGGAGTCGACCGTCCTGTGGCGATGGTGCAGCCAGAGGATAAGCGCGAGACCGATTGCCGCTTCGGCAGCGGCCACAGCCAGCAGAAAAAGAAAGACCGCCTGCCCATCCGCCTGTGCCCATCGCGCCCCGGCCGAAATGAAACCGAGTCCACCCGCATTGAGCATCACTTCCACCGATATCACCACGAACACCATGTTCCGGCGTATCAGCAGACCTCCGAGCCCGATCACAAACAGAATCGCTGCGAGAACCATTCCGTATACGGGAGGAACACTCATTCTACGACCTCTTTCGAATGCAGGCGCGTGGCCCATGCGGGCCCGGACTCGCCGCGGTCCCCGGTTCCCGGCGGATCTCTGTCTTCGCTCGACCGTTCGGGCGGACTGTCACTCCCGGTCTCTATAACCTTCTGATGCCTCCTGCCCAGGTGCACGGCGCTTACGACGCCGGCCAGGAGAAGAAATGACGCGAGCTCCACGCCAATCACGTAGGGGCCGAACACCACTGCATTCACCATCTGGGCGGAGACGTAGGAGCTCTCGGTGGCAGGCGTCAGGCCCGAGGCGAAAACGACCGCAAGCTCGACGGCAACACCGAGCACGACGGCGGAGGGTCCGACCCAGACCGAGGGGCCGAGCAGTGCCCGCTCCTCCTCTTTTCTCCTGCCGCCAAGGTTCATGATCATGACCACGAACAGGAGAAGAACGACGATTGCCCCGGCGTAGACCATAATCTCGAGCACAGCCGCATAGGCTGCGCCCAGTGTGTAGAACGCCACAGCAAGCGCAAGCAGCGATCCGATCAGATAGAGCAGTGCATGTACGGTGTTGCTCCGACTGACAGCGAGCAGCGTGGCGATAATCGACAATGTTCCCGCAATAACAAACGCGATTGTCACTTTCGGTTCAGCTCCTCCTGATCGATTGTACCCGGAAGCAGCGAATGAAGATCCACCGGCCTGCGCTCCTGCTCCCCCTCACCCGTCTTCTTCACCCCCATTTCCGCACCGGCCTGCCGGTAGAAGTTGTAGTGCGGATGTTTGCCGGGCCCACTTATAAGCAAATGTTCCTTCTCGTACACCATGTTGCTGCGATTCTGCTCGGCCATTTCAAAGTCCGGCGTGAGCTGAATCGCATAGGTGGGACACGCCTCTTCGCACATGCCGCACATGATGCAGCGTGAGAAGTTGATGCGAAAAAACCGAGGGTAACGTCGACCGTCCTCTCGTACCGCGGGTTCAAGAGCAATGCAGTCTACCGGACAGGCAGCAGCGCAGAGGTTGCATGCGACACATCGTTCGTCACCATCCGGATCCCGGGTGAGGACAATCCGGCCGCGGTAGCGGGCCGGAAGCTTTGGTTTCTCTTCCGGGTACTGTTGGGTAATCGGTTTGCGAAATATATTGACAAATACTAACCAAAGCGTTCGCAATATGCTGTACATCAATCCTCCCTACTGGATCGCAAGACAGATGGCCCCGGTCACGAGGATGTTGAGAAGGGCGATCGGAAGCAGCACCTTCCAGCCGAAGGTCAATAGCTGATCGATTCGCGGTCTCGGCAATGACGCACGAAACAGTATGATGAGGACGATGCAGGCCGCGGTCTTCAGCAGAAACCAGATAAACGGAGGAAGCCAGGGGCCCAGCCATCCGCCGAAAAAGAGCGTCACCGTCATCGCGGAGATGAGCACAATTCCAAGATACTCACCTACAAAAAAGAGCCCGAACTTCATCCCGGAGTACTCGGTGTGATAACCGTCAACCAACTCGCTCTCTGCCTCGGGAAGATCGAATGGAAGACGGTGGATCACGGCGACACCGCCGATGAGAAATATCACGAACGCGGGAAGCTGCGGCACGACAAACCAGAGACCCTTCTGTGCGTTCACGATGTCACTGAGATTGAAACTGCCGGCGAGAAGAACGACTCCGACAACCGACAGCCCCATGAACGCCTCGTAGCTCAGCATCTGCGTAATCGAACGGATGCTTCCCAGCAACGGATACTTGCTCCCCGAAGCCCACCCGCCAAGGACGATGCTGTAGACCCCAAGAGACGACATGGCAAGAAAGAAGAGCAGCCCCACGTTGAGTCGACTCGCGACCACGAACGGCGACAGGGGCACTACCATGAAGGACATCAATACGGTGACGAAGATTACCGCCGGAGACATGACAAACACCGGCCGATCTGCGAAGGGCGGAATCCAATCCTCTTTGAAGAAGATCTTGATCATGTCGGCAACAACCTGAAACAGTCCAAACGGCCCGGCACGGTTAGGGCCGTATCTCCGGGTCCAAACGCCGAGCAGGCGCCGCTCCACGAAGATCAGGCTCGCCGCGACGATGATGGCGCCGAACATGACCAGGGCGATACTCAGAATGCTCCAAAGCAGGCTGTACATCTCAGGAATCCCTGCCTTCGACCACCGCCGGCCCGACTCGTCCTGCGTTCCAGTTGTCGGAACCCGCGGGCAGAAGCACTATTCCGGCCGGAAGCTCCGGAATATGCCGCAGCCGCAGCTCGCGGGCCTCGGACTCTCCGTCGACGCGCACCCGAACCATCGCTCCGTCGCGAAGTCCGTGAGCCTCCGCTTCCTGCGCCGAAAGCCCTGCGTAGGGCTGCTCGGCCCGCGCAATGATGGCAGGCGATCGGGAGCTGAGTTCTTCTGCGCCAAATATACGCGCATAGGGCAACGCGAGGTACCGGTTCCCGGCCGGCACAAATGGCGCCGGAATATTCTGGAAATAGCCCACAGCCTCCGGCGCTGCAGGCGTCCCGGTCGTGGCGGCCGCCCGGCCAAAAAGCAGAAGCCCCGGTTCACCACCGCGAAGAGCTCCCCCCACCTCTTCCTGGAAACGGTTGAGCGCCTGGACCGAGTTCCAACCCGGCACCCAGTACTCGGGGATGAGTCCGGGCCGCACTGGATCTACCCGTCCTTCCATGGAATAGCGCAGCGGGGAATCCGGATCCGCGTGGACGCGATGCTCGCGGACATCTTCGGATGCATGAATGGAGGTGCGGCCGCTCCACCGGAACGACTGTCGCGGTATGCCGACCGGCGGCGCCCCACGACCGGGTCCCGGGGCTGCCTGCTTGATGCCGGAAAAGGCAGGCTCGGCGGCTTCGATCTCGGATAGAAGGTCATCGAGGTTCCGAATCGCCGCGCCTGCAGCTGCACCGGTTTCCAGGAGCTCGACAAGCCACTTCCAGCTCTCCTGTACGGTCCCCGTCGGCTCCATAGCCCGGAAAAAACGCTGCGCGCGCCCCTCGTTGTTCACAACGGTTCCGGTCGCTTCCGCGAAGCTCGATGCGGGAAGAATCAATGCAGCTTTCCTGGTCGTTCCGTTGGAGAAGGAGTCGAGCGCAAGAAGCGGCGCCGCCGTAAGAATTGCCTCGGCATCCGGCTCGGCGCATCTGCGCGCGAGGTCGTTTTCCAGAACGACGGTGAGACCTGCTTTGCCGGCCCTCGCACGTTCGACCGCTTCGCTGAACAAATGCGGGGAGAGCATAGCAAGCCCCATGCTGTTCTGCTCAGGCAGTACGTAGAATTGCCGCACATCGCGGCCCTGCTTCTTAAGAGCGCGCGCTATGTTGGCGGCATTCTCGATTACGGCTCGGGAGAGTGCTGAGGTTCCTGAGATCAAAAGCGGCCGCTCGGCCGAACGGAGCGCTTCAGCGGCCCGTTCCGCGAGCGCGACCGTGCTCGAATCCAATCCCTTCACCTCCGGGGCCGCATTGTCGAGGAAGTGTGTGACGGCCGCTGCAAATCGGGCGATATCGTCAGGGGCGAGGTGAGCGTGACCGGCGGCAAATCTGTCGACGGAGGTGGGATAGACGGTGACGGCGTAGATCGGACCTTTCTGTTCCTGGACCACCATCCGCAGCGCCCGGTCGTCCCACGACGGAGCTCCGGTGCGGGCGAGCCCGGCCTGGGCGGGAGCTACCCGTGCCGCCTGACGGAGCGCGAGCTCGAGCATCGGGGCGCTGTTCACCGGATCCTCACCGAGCAGCAGAACTGCGTCGCATCGTTCCACCTCTTTGAGTGAAGCTGTGGCCACCGGCCCGTCACGGAGAATTGCATGCACGAGCTCGACGAGTACCTCTTCCCGATCGTTGACCCCGGCGTAGAAGTTCTCCTTACCGACAAGCTTGCGCAGCATGAAGTTGGATTCGACGGAGGCCCGGGGAGAACCGATCCCGATAATGTCGCCGGCGCCGGCAATCAACGACTTTGCGTGGGCAATCGCCTCCTCCCGGGAGGCGGCAGGGAGAGACTCGCGGAGACGGTCCTCGCTGTTTACCTGCTCGTAGCCGAAGCGGCCCCGGTCGCAGAGAAAATAGCCGTTGATGTGGCTGCTGTACCGGTTGCGTATCCTGCGGACCATCCCGTATCGCTCGGAAACGAATGTGTTGCAGCCAAGACTGCACCCGGTGCAGATCGAAGGAGCCTGCTGGAGGTCCCACTTACGTATGGAGTGCTGCTTATAGGTTTTGTCGGTAAAGACTCCGGTCGGGCAGACCTCCACAAGGTTCCCGCTGAACGGGCTTTCAAGAGTCCCCGACTGAGCGCGACCGAAGAAAACCGAATCCTGCGAGGCGAGCGCATCGAAATCATCCCCGCCGGCATAGTCTTTGTAGAAACGGACGCAGCGGTAACACTGTATGCAGCGGTTCATCTCCTGATGAATGAAGGGTCCGAGGTTCTGATTGTGGTATGTCCGTTTTGGAAACGCCGTGCGCCGATAGTTGTGGCCGATCATCACAATCATGTCCTGCAGGTGGCACTCTCCGCCCTCGTCGCAGATGGGACAGTCATGGGGGTGATTGAGCATGAGCCATTCGCCGACGCTCCGTCTGAACTCGACCGCCTCGGGGTCGGTGACCGAAATGCGCAGACCGTCGACAACCGGGGTCATGCAGGACATCACGATTCGCCCTCGCGTGTCGTTTTCGTCCCGGTATTGTTTCACTGCGCATTGTCGGCAGGCACCGACCGAGTCAAGCGCCGGGTGCCAACAGTAATAGGGAACGTTTATGCCGAGGCTCTGGCAGGTTTCCAGGAGATTCTTGCCTTCTGCGACCTCGAACTTGACGCCGTCTATCTCAATTCTCACCATGAATCAGCTCCAGGGGCACTTCTTCTGTCGGATGTGCTGCATGAAATCATCGCGGAAATACTTCAGCGCGCTTTGCAGAGGCTCGATCGCGCCGGGTGCCAGCGCACAATAGGTTTTTCCGAGCCAAATTTTGGTGGTGTGTTCGGAGAGGATTTCCACGTCCTCCTCGGTTCCCTCGCCGCGTTCGATCTTGTACAGGAGCCGCGCAAGCCAGGGCAGCCCCTCCCTGCAGG
>DATKUF010000261.1:0-18467 GCA_035530755.1 Spirochaetia bacterium
CTCGAGATGCCTTTGCCGTTGTCGATGACCCTGAACACCAGGACGTCGCCTTCCCGGTCGCCGGTGACCTTCAGCATGCCGATACGGTCCTGGGTCTTGAGCCCATGGTAGATCGCGTTTTCCACGAGCGGCTGAATCAGAAGCTTGAGCGTGTGGTATCCGTAGATATCCGGATTCACCTGTACCGCATAGTCGAGTTTGCGCTTGTAGCGCATTTTTTGTATGGCGAGATAGCAATTGAGGTGCTCGATTTCGTTTTCGACGGTAATAATGTCCCCTCCCTTGCTTATCCCCAGTCGAAAGAAGCGCGCCAGCGTCGAGGTCATGGTGATCGCATCTTCACTCTCCCCGCACTCGATCATCCAGATAATGGAATCGAGCGTGTTGTAAAGGAAGTGCGGATTGATCTGCGCCTGGAGCGCCTTGAGCTCGTGTTTTCGCTTCTGCTCCTGCGCCTGTTCGTTCTGGTGTATCAATTCTTTGATCTTTCGAATTGCGATATCGAAGTCGCGGGCGAGGGCGTTCACCTCTTCGGTGCGGCTGAGAGCCACATCAATATCAAAGTTGCCGCGCTCCACCGCCTGCATGGAACGTCGAAGCGCATCGATAGGCCGGGAAATATTCACGGATATGAAAGAAGATATGATCACCGAAGTGAAAAAACAGAAGATAGCGATGAGCGCGAAATAGTATTCGAGCTCGGGTCGGTTGTAGAAAAGCTCACTGAGATATGAGACGCCGACGACCGTCCAACCCGTGTATTGCGACCGGCGCGTCGTATAGAGCATCTCCCGACCGTCTACGGTGGCAGTCAGGTGCCCGTTCGAGAGCCTTCCCACGCGGTCCAGGAGCTCGGTCTTCAACCCGCTGTAGATGAGCTGCTGGCGCGGATGGTAGACGATGTCTCCCTCTTTGTTGACGATAAAAACATATCCGCTCTTCCCGAGCTGAATGTCGCTGCACAGTCCTTCGATCACGCCATAATTGAGGTTGACGAGGAGGGTTCCCTGGTGGCGCCCCGTCTTCGGATCGCGAACGCCGCGGCTCAGCGTGATGACCCACGGATACTTGTCGGCAATCAGGTCCTGGACGTGAGAGGAGGACAGGCCGGCAGAAAGAAACATCGTTGTTCCCGACGAGTTTTCCGGTTCAGGCCAGCGTGCGTAGGGATTCGGTCTGTCTGTCGGATCGTTCGTGACCAGGCTCCGGTCGTCGAAGGCGAGCAGTATCGAATCCACGTCCTTTCGGACGGAGATGATGGATTGAAATAGGCCGACCACCTTGCCCTTCATGATCGGAAGCTCTTCGGGCGCGCGGGCGCTACGCCCGTTGGCGCCGGCCTGAGACTCTTCGCTCACATAGCTCTGCACGTCTCCGTTGGAGATGACCACGCGCGAAATATCGTCCATATAGGAGATGTAGTTATCGATAACCCTGTTGAGCTGTGAGATTACCTGGGAGGTGTTGTCCAGCGAGATCTTTCGCAGCGTCTGGCCGAATAGATAGAACGAAAGTGCGCCGAGCGTGAGAATGGTGATGACAATAGGAAGGGCAAACCCCAGGATCATTCTCACCTGGATACTGCGGCTTTTCATGGCTGTCCCGACGCCGCCTCTGCCTCGCGAAACTCCGTGGGTGTCACCCCTGTTGCCTTCTTGAATATCGTCGAGAAATAGTGCGGGTCGCTGTAACCGACCGCTTCAGCCACCGCGTAGGTCTTGAGGTCTGTTCCGCGCAGAAGCTCACCGGCCCTGGAGACTCTGCATTCGGTGAGAAGGTCGACGAAGGTCCTTCCCGTGTGCCGCCGCAAGAGGCGGCTCAGATAGCTCTGGCTGATGAAAAGGTCGGTGCACGCTTTTTCGATGGAAAGCAGTTTGTTGGCGTGGTTGTGCTCGATGTACTCCTGTGCCTCGGCAACCTTGGAGAGCGCGAAGCTCGGCGATCGGGAGGCGTAGATTCCCCAATCCGGGGTCTGCCGCGATGGGCCACCCTCCGACGCGCGGCGATCTCCTTCGTTGGAGTCGAACTGCTCCTTCAATTTCCTGACTACAGCCAGTAACTCGCGCGAGGTGATGGGTTTGAGAAGATATTCGACGACGCGGCTGCGCAGCGCCGAGCGTGCGTACTCGAAATCGTCGTAGCCGCTCAATACCACAACAACAATTTCCGGGTGATTGTCGGCAACGTAGGAAGCTACCTCGAGCCCATCGGCGAGCGGCATGCAGATATCGGTCATCACCACGTCGGGACGCTCCCGCTCGATAGTCCGGATGGCATCGCGACCGTTCTCACACGGCTCCAGAAATTGGAACCCCGCTTCCTCCCACGGGATCTTCTGTCGAAAGCCCCGCCGGACGATCTCTTCGTCATCGACGACCAGGAACTTGTACATTCCGCCTCCATCCATAGCGGCTGAACGGCTTCAGTGTAGCACGGTTTTTTGCTGTAACAAACCGCGGGACTGCGCCGGGTTCGGATGCGCGACTTTTGCGCATGAACTTCCTGCACTGCGCAAAAACTGCGCGTCTGTGTTTGCGCACCGTTTCGTGAAAGTCCCCTCCAGGCCCGTTTCAGTCTCGATACGCTCGTTTTTTTCCTGGCACGGAAGTTGCACTAACAGATGTATCAGAAGGAGAAACCCATGGCCACCAAAAACAGGAAGTGGATCCTCTTTGTCGTACTTCCCATCGTCATCCTGGGCGCCGCAGGTACGGCGTGGCACTTGACCCGTCCGAAAGCCACGACGCTTCAAAGCGGTGAAAGGTATCAGTATGTAACGATTCAGAAAGGAAACATCCAGAGCGTGGTGACGAGCACCGGGACCCTCGCCCCGATTTCCGAAGTGAGCGTCCTCTCACAAATGAGCGGCACGGTCGAGAAGGTCAACGTCAACTACAACGACCAGGTCAGAAAGGGCGAAGTGCTCGCCGAGCTCAATACCAACACACTCAGGCTGCAGGAAATGCAACAGAATGCTGCCGTCAGCAAGGCGCAGGCAACCTACAATCTTCAGCTCACCGATGTGAAGAACAAAACGCAGCTCGCGGCCAAAGGGTTGCTTGCAGCGTGGGATCTCGCGAGCAGCGAAACCGCTCTCGATGTCGACGCAGCCGATCTCGCCTCTGCGCAGGCGGCGCTTAAGGTTATCCAGCTCCAGATCGATCAGTACGCGAAACTGACCTCACCGATCGACGGCATCGTCCTTGACATGAATGTGCAGGTGGGGCAGAGCGTCGTCGACGGTTCGAGCTCGAACGCCACCAGCCTCTTCACCCTTGCCGAAGACCTGAACACCATGGAGATCGAGGCAACAGTCGATGAGCTGGACATCTCTTCTATCAAGCCCGGACAGCAGGTGAGCTTCACCGTCGATGCGAATCCCGGAACGACATACTCGGGAAAGGTGAAGGAGATTCACCTGGTGCCTACAACAACCGACAACGTCGTCAACTACTACGTCATCATCAATGCCGAAAATCCGGATGGAACGCTCCTGCCGGGCATGACTGCGAACATCCGGTTCATCAAGGAAAACAGGACCGACGTGCTCGTCGTTCCCAATGCGGCGCTTCGCTTCACCCCGCCGACGCTCACAGCGGCTGAAATAGCGAAGACTGAATACATCGCGAGCCTCGGTCCCATCACGTCCGAAGAAAAGGCGATTGCCGCGGCGGCATACGATCAGCAGCAGAAGGAAGCGGTCACCACAAAGACCGCGACCCAGACCGCCGGACTCACAAGCATCATCGGCGGCTCCGGCATGGGCGGACCCGGCGGTCCCGGCGGGCCCGGCTCCACGCGACAGACAAACAAGTCGGGCACCGCACAGGCTGGAGCAGCGGCAGCCGCCAACACGAAGTACCTCTGGTACCTGGACACGAACGGAAAGCTTACGGCTCTGAAGGTGACGACAGGCGCCAGCGACGGCACGAACACCGAGATCACGAGTTCGCAGGAAATCGCAGGCAAGAGCGTGATCCTCAAGATCAAGGTGGAGGCATAACATGGCAATCATCGAACTGAGCGGAATCAAACGGCACTACAATGTCGGAGAGGTCACGGTTCGGGCGATTCGCGGACTGGACCTTTCTGTGGACGTCGGCGAATTTGTCGCGGTGATGGGTCCCTCCGGTTCGGGTAAATCGACGCTCATGAACATCCTCGGCTGCCTCGACAAGCCGAGTGAGGGGAGCTACGTCCTCGATGGACTCGATCTCTCCTCTGCCGACAGCGACGAGTTCGCCACGATCCGCAACCGCAAGATCGGATTCGTATTCCAGGGCTTCAACCTCCTCGCGAGGACTACCGCACTCGAGAATGTCGAGCTGCCGCTGTTCTATAATCACAACTCCTCCAGACGGGACCAGAACGAGCGGGCCAAACGCGCGCTCTCCGCCGTTGGCCTCGGCGACCGGTACGGGCACACATCGGCACAGCTTTCCGGAGGGCAGCAGCAGCGGGTGGCTATCGCCCGCGCGATGGTCAACGACCCAGCCTTCATCCTCGCCGACGAACCAACCGGAAATCTCGACACCGAGATGACCCTGGAGGTGATCAGTCTGTTTCAGGAGCTCAACGACGCAGGCATCACGATAATCATGGTGACCCACGAACCCGAAGTGGCCGCATATACGAAGCGCATCATCGTCATGCGCGACGGCGCCATCATCTCCGATCGGCCGGTGGAGAACCGCGGGCGCGCGGCTGCCGATCTCACTGCATGGAAGGCGCAGAATGCGGAGGTGCAGGTATGACCATCCGACGAATTGTCTCCCTTGCGTCGCGGAGCATATTCCGGAACAAGGTGCGAAGCTTTCTTACCTCGCTCGGCATCATCATCGGGGTTGGGTCGGTGATCGTCATGGTAGCAATCGGCCAGGGCTCGCAGGAGCAGATCCGGGAGCGGATAGCCTCCATGGGCACAAATCTTTTAATGGTTTTGCCGGCGCGGGGTCCGAATCAGATCAACCGACTCACACTCGACGATATAACGACGCTCAGGAATGAGGCGAGCTACCTGTCGGCAACATCGGGAGAGGTTCGCCTGAGCGAGAACGTTGTCGGGGGAAACGGCGGAACCGACGCCGATACCTACTGGTCAACATCCGTTTTCGGTGTCGAACCGGACTATCTTTCGATCAAACAGTGGAACGTCGGCACCGGCGTGTTCTTCACCGAGCAGGAAGACAGCGATCGCAGCAAAGTCGCAGTACTCGGGTCGACCGTGGCCGCGAAACTGTTCGGAACATCGGATCCGGTCGGACAGACGGTACGCATCGGGACTGCACCCTTCATCATCATCGGCGTGCTTGCAACCAAAGGAAGCAACGGGATGGGCAACGATCAGGATGATGTGGTGATGGTGCCGCTCGAGACCGCGCTGACTCGCCTGTCGCAGAACCGGGTACTGGACTCGATCCAGATGAGCGTCGTACGGGAGGATCTGATGGGCGCGGCGCAAACCGAAGTGACCGCTATATTGAAGCAGGCGCACAAGATTGCAGCGACCGGAAATGCGGACTTCAACGTCATGAATCAGTCGCAGATTATCGAAACCGCCTCCTCGACGGCATCGACGCTCACATCGCTTCTTGCAGCGATTGCAGGCGTATCACTTCTGGTCGGCGGAATCGGCATCATGAACATCATGCTGGTATCGGTGACCGAACGAACCCGGGAAATCGGGATACGAATGTCGGTCGGGGCGCGCCGGCGCGACATCCTCATGCAGTTTTTGACCGAAGCCATCATCCTGAGTCTTACAGGTGGAGCAATCGGCATCCTTATGGCGATAGGGATCGTGTGGGGCATGAGCTCGTGGGCGCATATCGCCGCGATCATCTCGCCCGGGATCGTTGTCGCTTCGGCAGGATTTGCCGCGATCGTCGGAATCTTTTTCGGATACTATCCTGCGCGGAAAGCGTCGAACCTCTACCCCATAGACGCGCTTCGGTACGAGTAATGGAGAACAATAGATCATGAAATATAGAATTCATTTCCTTCTGGTCGCGTTGCTCGCAACAGGCGCGCTTTCCCGAGCGGCGGCTGTCGACACCCTCTCCCTCGAACAGGCGCGGACCCTGGCGCTTTCGCAGTCACAAACCCTGCAGGAGGCCCTCGCCTCCGTGAGCGCAGCGAAGCTTGATGAAAAGCTTCAATCCTACACGCTTCTCCCGTCAATTACGGTCTCCGCCTCCGGTAGCGCTGCGGCGCAATCAAGCTCATCGAGCGCGACATATGACGCATCAGCAGGTGTTGCGATCAAACAGACCATTTTCGACAGTACCTACGGGGTGCTCGCAGCGATCAGCCGGATCTCGACTTCCATCGCGCAAACCTCGGCACGCACCGAATATTTCAACGTGATCGCTGCAGCAGATACAGCGTTCTACAATGCGGCCAAAGCTCTTGCCTCGGTCGCAGCTTCTTCGAGCGACCTCGACAGCGCAAAGGCAAGCGAGGAGCTCGCGAAGGCGAAGCTCGAGGCAGGTATGATCTCGCCTGTGGACTTCATGAAGCAGGAGGCAACCGTCGCATCGAACGAAGCAGCGTTCGTCTCGGCGCAGGGTTCCTCGAGCGCGGCGATGCGTGCCCTCGCCTCACTTACCGGCATCAAGCTGCCGGTCACCCTCGCACCCGTGGACAACGACTCGTCGGCGTCGCTCATGAAGCGAGTCGCCATTCTTACCGATGGGCAGGCAGCGACATTCATCGCGCGTCTGGAAGCAACCGCCGCCGGGAACAACCTCTCGCTGCAGCAGGCAAGCCTTGCCGTTGAGAAAGCACAGAAGAACGTCGACCTCGCCTACGCCGGATATCTTCCCGCGGTGAGTGCATCCCTTTCGGGTTCCACCAATATTTCAGGGGTTCTGCAGGGTTCGGCGGTCCTGTCGGTATCGATGCCGCTGGATCTGTGGAACACGAGCACGACTGTCGCGTCGAAAAAGGTGGCCGCACAGCAGGCCGCACTCGCGCTCTCAGAAGCGCAGCGGACGACCGGCGTCTCGATCGAACAGGCGGTCTTCGATATCATATCGTCGGCGAGATCGGTGGCGGCCTCACAGAAGGCTCTGGAATACGCACAGAGCTACTTCGAAAACATACAGGAGCAGTACAGGCTGTCAACCGCGTCTGCGGCCGATCTGACGGATGCGGCGCAGCTTGTAAGCACAGACCGTGCATCGCGCATCTCGGCGCAGTATCAGTTCCTCGCAGGGCTCTCGACCCTGCGCTCGCTCGCCGGGCTGGAAGCCGATGATTTGCTTGTGAAGCTTCTCCCGTGATACCCTTGAGGACGATGAACGCCGTGTCAACCAGGAACCGTGTGCTTTCCTTTCTGATCGCCGTGCTCGCGTTTGCGGTTTTCTCCAGTCTTGCCGTGGTGATATTCCGCGGCATGAGCGCGCGCAACCTGCTCGAGAGTCAGAACGACTGTGAACGGACGATCAACGTGCTCTTTTCGAGCCTCAGGAACTACGACGACTTCGGCGCAGCGGTAGAGGGCATACCGATTCTCAAGGAAAAAGTCGTCGGCATAAGCGTCTTCGACGCCGCAGGCACCCAGCTGTATACCTGGGGTTCGGCGCCGGACACCCAGCCGTCGGTTGCCTTCTCGGCCCGTGCGCCGATCGGACAGATGGAAGAGATGTACATCGGGAATCCGAAAGACAACTCGCAGATCGTGCTTGTGCGACCACTTCGCCCGCCCGGACCGTCGCAGGATGCGAAATCGCCGCAGGATGCGAAATCGCCGCCTGAGGCGAGACCCGACCATCGTGAGAACGCCTTCACTTCAAACGTCTTCCGGCAGGCCGACCTCATCTGGTTCGAAATCAGGCAGGCCCGGTACTGGCAGGACAAGCGTCTGCAGGCGGTGCTGTTCCCGGTCTCCGAGCTGCTTCTACTGCTCTTTGTCGGCTTTGTCCGGTTCCTCATCATGAAAAACGCCGAATACCGGCAGGAGGCCGAGCGGCAGAAGAATCTGGTGATGCTCGGAACTGCGGCGAGCACCCTTGCGCATGAGATCAAAAATCCGCTTCTGGCGATACGGCTGCAGACCGGGATCCTCGCACGCAGCCTTTCGGGAAACGGTGCACGCGAGCTTGCGATAATCGACGACGAGGTGGAGCGGCTGTCCCGGCTGAGCCTTCGGGTCAACGACGTGCTTCGAGACCCCGAGGGAAGTCCTGCGGATCTCGATCCGTCCGAAATTGTTTCTGAGACCGGAATTCGCCTGTGCGGAAGAAACGTCGTCACCTTCACGGAGGAGCAGGCAGGTGCCGGCCGAACGGTGCGGATGGATCCCGAGCGCCTGAGGTCAATCGCAGAGAACCTTCTCGGCAACGCCCTCGAGTGCGGAGGCCCGCAGGAGGAGGTTGCGGTGGAAATAGCGGTGAGCGGCGGACACGTTCTCATCGACGTGCTCGACCGGGGACCGGGTATCGACGCCAGCGAGCGGGAGAAAGCGTTCGACCCGTTCTTTACGACAAAGAGCAGAGGAACCGGAATCGGGCTTGCCATCTGCCGCAGGTTCGCGCGCGCTGCAGGCGGGGAAGTGACTCTCGATGAGCGGCCGGGCGGCGGCCTCAAGGCGCGGCTCAGTCTCCCGAGGACGGGCCTGTGAGAGTACTTATCATCGACGACGAAAAGAATATCCGCGAATCCATTGCGCGCCTGTTCGAGCTTGAAGGCATCGACTCCACCCTTGCCGCCCACGGCAGGAAGGGTGCCGAGGCGCTTGCAGAGGAATCCTTCGACGCGGTGGTGCTCGACCTCAAGATGCCGGTGATGGACGGCCAGGCGCTTTTGGAATGGATGCGTTCCGAGGGGCTCCGCACACCGGTAGTGATGATCTCGGCACTCGGCGACGTGAATGACGCGGTGAAGGCGCTGAAGTCCGGCGCGAACGACTACCTCATAAAGCCGTTCGATCCTACCGAACTGATTCTCAAAGTGCGCGCGGTGGTCGAACGCCGCCGGCTCGAAGACCTGGTGGAGGCGGGTGTCCGAACCGACACCACCGAAACCGAGCTCGTAGGCGACGGCCCTTCCGCGCGTGCGCTTGCCAGGCTCATCGCCAAGGTCGCTCCCGGGGACGCCACGGTCCTCATCACCGGCGAAAGCGGAACGGGCAAGGAGGTTGTCGCGCGCGAGATCCATCGCCGCTCGGCCAACGCAGCGGAACCCTTCGTTGCCGTGAACATCGGCGCGATCCACGAAACGCTGGTGGAAAGCGAGCTGTTCGGACACGAGAGAGGCTCTTTTACCGGTGCAGACGCGCGCAAACCCGGCCTCTTCGAGCTTGCCGAGCGCGGCACGCTCTTTCTCGATGAAATCGGCGAAATGCCGCTCCCGCTCCAGGTGAAGCTTCTTCGGGTACTCCAGGAGCGCAAGATGCGGCGCGTCGGCGGGGTCCGCGATATTCCCATTGCAGCGAGAATCATCTCTGCCACAAACCGCGACATTGACGCCGAGGTTCGCGACGGCGCCTTCCGCGAGGACCTGTACTACCGGCTGAATGTCGTACGAATAACGGTCCCGCCTCTTCGAGAGCGGCGCGAGGACATTCCGCTTCTCGCCGGTCACTTCCTCGAAAAGATCCACACGCGAACCGGGCGCCCTCTGAAAAGCCTCGACCCGGATGCGCTTGAGGCATTACGAAACTACTCCTTCCCCGGTAATATCCGGGAGCTTCAAAACCTCCTCGAGCGAGCGACCATTATTTCCGAGGACAGCCGCATCATGGCAGCCGACCTGGACTTGAAGCGGTCTGCGGGCGCGGCAGTAACCCCCGCGGCAGCCGCCGAGACAGAGGCGCCGACCACCATGGCCGGAGTCGAACGCGACGCTCTCGCGCGGGCGCTCGAGAAGTGGAGCGGCAACCGCACCAGGGCGGCCGCGGAGCTCGGCATAAGCCGCCGGACGATTATCTACAAGATCAAACAGTTCGGGTTGTGAGAGGCAGCGCGGATGCCTCTACAGTCGCAGGATGGGCGCGCGGCACCCTCGGCGCGAATGCGTTTGTGTAAGCCTTTCACGTTGAGATCCGACTTGCGCCGATCGCGACCGGAAACAGTGCGCGGAACCTGGTTCCGACCCCCTCAGTGCTGTCTATTTCGATCTTTCCTCCGCCTTCGTTCACCAGGCTTCGGCACACCGCGAGGCTCAATCCAATCCCCCTGACCTTCATCTGCGGGGCTCCCCGCGTTGCCCATTCTCCCTTTGTGGTGAAGAAAGGCGAGAATATTCTCGATTTGTCCTCTTCGCGGATACCGCAACCGGTGTCCGAAACTTCAAGACAGGAGAACTCGGACAGTTCGCGGGTAGAGACGGTAATCTCGCGAGTCGGGCGATCCACAAGGGCATGACGTGAGTTCGAGATGAAGGTCGAAAGAAGAAACGACAAGATCGTTCTGTTGGCCTGAACAGGGGATGTCCGATTCAGATCAAGATGGATGGTGACGACTTCACTCTGGACGGACTCGCCGAGCTCGTCGAGAAGGGGTCGAAGGCTCGGGGGAAAGTCCGGGTTCCGCGCAATGATTCCCAGATACCCCAGGATGACGACGTCAATGTTGTTGAAGTGATGCGCGATTCCCGCAGAGAGCTGCGCGAGGCTTTCCAGCCGCTGTGCTCGAATAACCTGGGTCTGGAGCGCTTTTCGCTCGGTAATGTCCTCCGTAATACCCATCAATTTTTGTACATGACCATTCCCGTCCTTGATGGGAACGAAGCAGGATGTAAAAATTCGCCCTTGCGAACCGCTGCCTGCAAATTCAAAATGGCTGATCTCGCCGGTGTATGCCTTGTCGAGCAGTTGCGCTACGCGCCCGCGATCGGCTTCACCGACTCCGTCCATGTATAAAGTGCCTTGTATCTCACACTCCTCTTCGACTTCATGCATGACAAGACCCGCCCGGCTCATGTAAACAATCCTGCCATCCGAACCTATTTCGTGGATGCTGACGGGAGAGTTATCGAGAAGAAGGCGGTAATTATTTTCTCTTTCAAGCAAGGTGCGGGTGATCTTTTCGTTCTCCCGTGATGCATTTTCCAGTTCGACGGTGCGGCTGCGCACCTGATCCTCAAGCGTGATCGCCGTCTGGAACAGGTTGAAATCGGATCCCTGCAGACTCGCATTGCGTTCCGCACGATCCATCAATGCCCTAATGATCTTGTTCAGCCGCAGGATCTCGGCCTGCAAGTCCGGCTTGTCCGATTTCGATCCCGGTTGTACCCGCTCAGGCATCGCGTGGCTCCCCTGTAGCGGTTGGAGCAGAACCGATGGTGTTGTTACCGACGAATATCTCCGCCACACGTTCATTCAACCCGTTCTGCGAGACTTCCAGTTTGCGCAGTATGCAATCGCAACCGATCACGAGTTGAGGCTTTCCTATCTCCGCCCGAACCTCCTCGAAGGTCCGTTCCAGATTGCTCACCAGCCCAGCGCCATGCGCCACCCGGAACACAACGCCCTCTTCAATCGCACAATAGAAAGTCAGACTGCCGTCGGGATTGGCTTTCTGAATCGAGCGCACGTAATCCGTTCCGTCGATGATCACCACAACCGGAGACGCAGCAAAACGCATTGGACTGAGCTCCTTTACGTCCACACCCACCAGTCTGGCGTACTCCTCGGCCGCTGGCAGACCGTTCAGTTCTTTGACGGTGCGTGAGGCCGTCTCGGCTTCCGTGACTACCAATCTTTCATCGGTGGAAACAAAATGCTGGGTTTTGAATATCCGGAATGGCAATGCGGTCACAGTCTCCTCGCGCACAGACAGGCCGTCGATCAGCATCAATGCGAAGCTGTTATTCGAGTCGGCCTGCGGAGCCTTGCTTTCCAGTTTTTGTAGCAGTGCCTGGCCCAAATCATTGCCCCTGGCGATTCATCTCCTCTGCGAGCACATCGAGGTCATATTCGCTGGAGCAGAAGAAGAGCACCAACGCCATGTCCGGCTGCGCGACCGCCGCGTGAAATTCCGCAACTGCCTGACGAGCGTCACCCGCACTGGATTGCGCCAAACGAATTTTCTGATTGGTCATCTTCTCCACGTTTGTTACTGACAGGAAATATGATCTCGGCCGCTCTGAGGGCCACGTGGTGATTGTTATTGTACGCTCAACTTCTATCATGAACAAGTGAACTTTGACGCAATTGGAACACCGATGCCGCAGCACGACAGCGCGAGGAGCGTCGCCGGCGAATAGGGCGTATACCCTATCACTTCGGCAGACTCTGCGCGACATTGGGACCGCCGGATAAATCGGGTCGTTATTCCACCGGACATCGGCCAACGAAGTTCGCGGAGGCCACGCCCGAAGGATCCGTTGGAGGCGAATATGATAGGGCTGACCTTCCGTGTTGACTAGCGTATAATCTGGATTGAGGAAATCGACGGATGCACACCGTTTATCGAATCGCGAAGGATTATATCCGGACCCCGGATCATCCTGTAAGACAGCTTGACATCACGATGAATGTGTGATAAAAAGAATGCCGGGATAGTCGTGTTTCCTGCTGTACGCGGGAAGCACCAGAGACCGGATTTACCGGTACCGGGTACGACCGTCCTGAATGCATTTCAATCAAATCTATCGCGCTCGTCTGAGAAAGTGCTTGGGCGCCGACCCGACCTGAGGTGTTCATCTACCGCGCAGGCATGGGTGCAATGTGACGCCACAATGCGCGGCTGAGCCGATCTGGGGCTGCAAAAAACGGAGGATCAAATGGTTGCGGAAACCACGCCTGATGGCGCCGGAAAGGGAGGCTCCTTTCAACGCGTCTACGGACGGGTCAAGAAGATCAACGAGTTGTTCGTCAACACGCTCATGGTTTGCATGGTTGGGCTGGTCTTCGCAAATGTCATTTCGCGATACTTTCTGAACTTTTCGATAGCCTGGTCATCGGAAATTGCCCGGTACATCTTCATCTGGCTCGTGTTCCTCGGCTCTATTCTGGCGTTTCAGAGCGGCGAACATTTGGGCTTCGACCTGCTTCCGAAGGTTTTCCGTCCCAAAATCGGGCGATCGCTGACGGTGATCACTGACCTTCTGGTTCTCCTCGCAATTTACATTCTTTTGGTCGGCGGCTGGCAGTATAGTATCGGCAGCCTCAATGGCGGATGGAATTCGCCGGCCGCGGGAATTCCGCTTGGAATTGTCCAGATCATGCTGCCCATCTGCTCGGTAATGCTGTTTGCGGAGGGAATCGGAAAACTGGTGACGGACATTCGCTCACTGGTGGCTGCGTTTCATACTCCCGAAGGAGTCGACTGATGCTTGCGGTTTTTCTCATCGTTCTCCTGGGGTTGATTGCCATCAGCGTTCCGGTCGCGTTCAGCCTGATTTTGACGGCTCTCGTTCTGGCTATGTTAATGGGAGGCGCGCAACCGGCTGAACTTGCCCAAAACCTGATTCGTGGAGTGGACAACTATCCGCTCATGGCCGTTCCCTTCTTTCTGCTGGCCGGAGAGATCATGAACGCCGGCGGGCTCTCGAAGCGAATTGTCGAGTTCGCCCGTTCGATTCTCGGACATGTAACCGGGGGACTCGGATACGTCACGGTCCTCGCGAGCATGTTGTTTGCCGGTGTGTCCGGATCCGCGGTAGCCGACACTTCGGCCATCGGTTCAATTGTCTATCCGGTGATGAAGGCTGAGGGATACGACCCCAAGAAATCCACCGCGCTCTTCACGGCGGCAGGGACGATCGGACCGATTATCCCTCCGAGTATTCCGCTCATCCTGTACGGGGTAATCGGCAATGTATCCATTGTGGCCCTGTTTCTTGCGGGGATCGTTCCCGGTGTGATGATCGGGGTGGCGCTCATGGTTGGCTGGTACTTCCACGCGCGCAGGATGCACTACAAGAAAAGCGGTAGTTTTTCGTTCAAGGGAGTCGGCAAGGCCACGGTGAAGGCGTTCTGGGCGCTGCTGCTTCCATTGATTATCCTCGGCGGCATCGTCGGCGGGATATACACGGCAACAGAGGCTGCGGTAATTGCGGTGGTCTACGCATTTGTGATCTCCGTGTTCGTCTACAAAGAGCTGAAGTTGAGCATGATTCCGCAAATCCTGCTTCGCGCCTCTAAAAGCACGGCCGTGGTGCTGATGGTCTGTGGAACCGCGACCGCAGCCGCTTTCAACATCACCACCGCCCAGATTCCGCAGATGCTTTCGAACACTCTTGTCAGCCTCGCCGGAAACAACTGGATGCTGACGATGATGTGGATGAACCTTCTGCTCCTCCTCGTAGGTTGCGTCATGGACCTCGCACCGGCGATTCTTATACTTGCTCCGATGCTGATTCCGATCGTCGTAAACGTAGGGTTGAGCCCCGTCTACTTTGGCGCAATCATGACGGTGAATCTATGCATCGGGCTCATCACGCCGCCGGTCGGCAATGTCCTTTTTACCGGTTGCATCGTTTCGAAACAGTCGGTGGGCGACATTGTCAGAGCGATCATGCCGAATGTCTTTATAATGACCGCAACGTTGTTCTTCATCACCTATCTCCCGGGCGTTGTGATGTTCATTCCGAATCTTTTCAAGTAGCCGGAAGATTGACTGGGTATCAATTGAGCACGAACGTGGGAATCATGCCCACATCGATATATGAGTTCTGTACGGAATTCAGATTTTCTAATTAGGAGGGAAGAGTCATGAAGAAACTCATTCTCATTGCCGCGACCCTAATCCTGGGAACCTCCCTGGTCTTCGCGAACGGTTCAGCGGAAAATTCAGGGGCGGCACCCAAGGCTTCGACGACGCCCGTGCTTATCAAAGTAGCAGGTGTCAACCAGGTCATGCCCGCATACCCTGGCAATGTAAAATTCAAAGAGTTGGTCGACAAAGCGCTTCCGGGCAAGTACGACATCCAGCTGTACGGAAACAACGTGCTCGGAGATGATCTGCACGTTGCCGAAGCGGTTCGCATGGGCACCATTCAAATGTGCGTCGTAGACAACTCCGTTCTCGCCGGTCTGGTTCCGCAGGTCTCCGTGTTGAACCTGCCGTTCCTTTTCCCGAATTCCCAGGCTGCCTGGGCCGTCTGCAACGGGTCAGTTGGGCAAAAGCTCGACAGCCTTCTCGCGGAAAAAGGCTTTCAGGTTATGACCTACTACGAAAACGGATTTCGTGATTTGACCAACAGCGTGCGCGCGGTGAGCACCCCGGCCGACCTGAAAGGGATGAAGATCCGCGTCATGGAGAGCCCGCTGCAGATCGCGTTGTGGAGATCTCTCGGTGCCAACGCCACCCCAATGCCGTTTACCGAGCTCTTTACCGCCATGCAGCAAAAGACGGTCGACGGACAGGAAAATCCGGTCCCCACCATCTACAACAACAAGTTCTACGAAGTTCAGAAGTTCGTGACGCTGGACGGCCACAGCTGGAGCGCACACATGTTCCTGGCAAACAAGAAGTTCTTTGACGCGTTGCCGGCCGGCGATCAGAAGGTGCTTCTTGATGCAGCTCAGCAATCAGCGAAGTACGAGTTTGACCTCAGCGCATCGCTGGTGAAAGAGGCCACGGGCAAGCTGACGGGCGCCGGGATGACTGTCACCACGCTGACTCCGGAGCAGCTCAAATTGTTCCAGGATGCTGCGGCGCCGGTCTACAAGCAACTCGAGCCGTCGATCGGAAAGGACCTCATCGACGAAGCGAAACAGATCGTCGCAAACGTCAAGTAGTCACCATCTCTGGTCGAAGCAATCTCTCAGGGTGCCGCTTTCGCGGCACCCTGTTTTTTTGCCCAATCTAGCGTTGAAAAATGAATGATTTGCCGCGGTGACCTCTGATCGGTCCGGCATCGGCGCGGGGACTACCGTGCCATCCAGCCCCCGTCCACCGGAAACACGACACCATTGACATACGCCGAAGCCCGGGATGCCAGATACACGACAGTGCCCCCCATGTCCGCGGGAACACCCCATCGCTTTGCGGGAATCCGATCAAGGATCTGCGCGCTTCTTGTTGGATCCTCCATAAGCGCGGTGTTCATCTCAGTGGCCATGTATCCTGGAGCAATCGCATTCACGTTTACCCCGCGCGAAGCCCATTCGTTTGCGAGAGCCTTTGTAAGCTGCGCAACAGCCCCCTTTGCCGACGCATAGGCGGGAACGTAGAGACCGCCGGAAAATGATACAAGGGAGGCGATATTGATGATCTTGCCATGGGAACGTTCGAGCATCTTCCTGCCGAACCCCTGACAGAGAAGGAAGACCGCCCGCAACTGGATCTGGAGAACTAGGTCCCAATCCGATTGCGGGAACACTTCGGACTTGTGGCGGCGCTGGATCCCGGCGTTGTTCACCAGGATGCTCACGGGACCTGCCTTTTCTTCAATCTCAGCGACCAGTGGCCCGGCATCGTTCATGGTCGCGAGGTCGCACGGGAACGCGTAACACTTTCTTCCGCGCGCTTCAACCAGCTCCCTCGTCTCGAGGCACTCCGCACCTGTCTGCACGGACACAATGTCCGCGCCCGCCTCTGCGAGCGCAACTGCCATTCCTCTGCCGAGACCGCGGTTACCCCCGGTCACGACCGCAACCTCGCCCTGTAGAGAGAAGTCGTCCAGTATCATAGAGGTTTCTCCTTTGTGGGTATTGCACTGTACGTAACACTTCGTGCTGTTGTCAAGCTGTCAGACAAGCCGCTGGCGCAGAGATCCGTCCGGCATGTGCATTCTATTCGCCACAGGGGTACCCGACTCTACGCGCGGAGGATCTTGAGATACTTTTTCAACCGGGAGGGAACAGTTTCGAAATGCAGTTCCATCGAAGCGACAGCTTCCGCAGAATCGCCTTTTTCGACCGCCTTGTAGATGCTTATGTGATGGTGGTGAATCTGGGCGATTTCCGCCGTCGAGAGATTCGATCGCATCTTGCTCCCGAGCGAGACCAGGGTCTCTCGAATCGACGAAATCAGGTGAAAGAGAAAGATGTTGCGGGAGGACTGTGCAAGCAGGACATGGAACTTGATGTCGAACTCCGAGTAGAAGGCAGGCTCGTCTATATAGCGCTTCATCTCCGTCAATGCGGCTCCCAGCTGCTGGAGGTCCTTCTTTGTCCGATTGCGCGCAGCCAGAGCCGCGCTCATTTCTTCGAGGATGATGCGAACTGCGAAGAGGTCCTGAATGCTCGTTGAGGAGCCGGATGAGAGCACTCGACGCATGAAGACGCGCAGAAGCTCGTCATTCACCTCTCTGATGATGGCGCTCTTGCCCGTCGTGACGCTCAGGAAACCCTGAGCTGAGAGCAACTTGAAAGCTTCGCGCACAATCGGTCTACTCACCCCGTAGGTGGTAGCCAGGTGCTGCTCCGACGGAAGAGTGGCGCCGGGAAGATAGACACCGCTTCCAATCTCCTCGATGATCCGCTGCGCGATCTGGCTCGACATGGGCTGTCTTTGGAGATTTTTGTTTCCGGAGATCGGACTCGGTTTCAACATTGAACTTTAGTGTACAGAAAATAGCGTGTTTGCGCAAGGTGGTTTTACCTGTAAGACAGCTTGACATCCCGTTGGGAGCGTGTTAAAACGGGTAGAATAATTGCGCATTACCCATCGCAACCCCTCCCGCAACGGGGCGGGCCACGCATATCGCGGAACCTGTCTTCAAGAAGACGTTCAAGCGGTTTCGACGAAAGGGATGAGGCACATGGCTCAAACGATGAAAGCACTGGTCTATGTGGACAAAGAACGGCTCGAGGTTCGAGAGTACCCCATCCCGACGCCTTCGTCGTCAGAGGCTCTGATTCGCGTACGGGCCGCCGGTATCTGCGGAACCGACCACTCCATTCTCGCGGGGGCGCATCCGCGCGCGCGCGGGCCACTGGTTATGGGGCATGAGCTTTCCGGCGAGGTCGCGGCGATTTGCGGCGAGAATCCGGCCGGGCTGAAGGAAGGAGACGCCGTGACGGTCGAGCCCTTGATTTCCTGCGGCCGATGTCCTGCGTGCCTCAGCGGCAACGCTCATGTCTGCAACACGCTGAAGTTGTACGGGATTGACCGTGATGGTGCGTTCGCCCAGTACATGGTCACCGCCACCAGCAGCCTGCGGCGGCTTACCCGGGGGGTCGACTTCGCCCTCGGCGCGCTTGTCGAACCGCTCGCCGTCGCAGTTCACAGCGTACGCGTCGGTGAAGTACGCGTCGGTGACGCGGTATGTGTCATCGGGGCCGGTCCCATCGGGGTGCTGGTGGCCATCGTGGCACGGCTGTCCGGTGCGGCACGCGTGATCCTCTGCGAGCGGCAGGCGTTTCGCATCGAACACTCCCGGTCTCTGGGATTGGAAGTGATCGATTCATCAGCGCCTGATTTCGAGGAACAGGTGCTCGCGCGAACCGATGGCAACGGCGCTGATGTCGTTTTCGAGGCGGCCGGGGCGCCGGAAGCGGTGCTCGCCGCATTCCGCTTATGCCGTACGCAGGGTACTGTCATCCAGGTGTCGAACCCGAAGAAGCCGAT
>DATKUF010000262.1:0-25322 GCA_035530755.1 Spirochaetia bacterium
CGCCAACAGCATTGACGAGGGGGCCGCAGCGACGCTGCGTCTCATACTGTCCGAAGAGGTCGAAGGTATCACCGGCAAGTACTTCTACATGCAACGAGAAGATCGCGCGGTTGCCCAGGCCTACGACGAGAAGGCTCGCGAACGACTGCGGAAGGCTACGGTCGGGATGATCCCCGGGTTACCCTGAACCCCCGGTTTGTTGACACCATCACCCCCTTTGAGGATAATATCCAAAATATTGAAAATCATGAAAACCGCCCTGAACGCGCATCGGAATGTGAGGCCAAAATGATTCCCCAATCAGAGACGAATGGAAGAATACTTTACGAAGACAGCGACCACAAGTTCATCTGGCTCGGGGCCGATCCGGTGTACCGCAAAGGCGTCGTCCAGACTAATCAATTCCTCATTATCGATCGCGGTACCGGTACCCTCCTCGACCCGGGCGGCGTGCATCTTTTCTCCCGTGTGGTCGCGATGTCGAGCCGATATATCTCGCTGGACAAAATCGAACACATCTTTTTCTCTCACCAGGATCCGGACGTCTCTTCAGGAATCACGCTCTGGCTCGGGGTCACGCGCGCAAAGGTGCATGTCTCGAATCTCTGGCTGAGATTTCTTCCGCACTTCGGCATCATCGACGATTCGCGGATCGTCGGAATAGACGACGCGGGATCTAATCTGAAACTACCCGGCGGTTCGCAGCTTCGTTTCGTACCTTCGCATTTTCTGCATTCGATCGGCTCGTTCTGCGCGTTCGACGATCGATCGTCAATTCTCTTTTCCGGTGACATCGGAACCGGCGTCTTTCCGGAAGGCAAGGAGTCCGTCAATGTCGAGGACTTCGCTTCGCACCTTCCGTTCATCGAAGGCTTCCACCGACGATACATGTGCTCGAACTCGGCCGCACGAAAGTGGGTGGGTCTGATCCAGGCGCTGGCGCCAAAAATGATTTGTCCCCAACATGGAGCGATATACGAGGGAGACTCGGTCAACGCGTTTCTCAACTGGCTCCGCGACCTGCGTTGCGGAATCGATCTGCTGGATGAGATCTACGGGAGCTGATCATGAGTTCGCAGTCTGTGGATCAGGTGTTCGAAAACCTGGCGCGTGCGATGGCACGTTTAGCTGTAGGTTATAACAAGAGCGTTGTCATGAACACGGTGACGAAGCACTCGCTCGACATCGTCGATTCCGGGATGGGAAATATCGAGGAATCGCTCAGCAGCATCGTCGCGGCATTCGAGGAAATCCGTGCGACCTCCCAGTCCACTGCAGAAAACTCAGAACGCATCGACCTTGTGATGAAAGAGATCCTCACCGAAAACGATGCAACCGGCACCGGAATCACCGCCCAGGCCCAGAACATCGCCAACGCTGCCGAACATGCATCGACCATACTCAAATCGTACGAAACATTGAAAGACAACTCCAAGCAGATCGAATCGGTCACCGATTCGATCCGGAATGTTGCGGAAGTAACGAACATCCTGGCGATAAATGCGGCCATTGAGGCTGCGAGAGCCGGCAAAGCAGGAGCCGGGTTTCACGTTATTGCCCAGGAGGTGCGTAAGCTGGCCGCGCAGACAGGTCAGTTCACGACGCAGATCGAAACGACGGTCGGTCAATTCAGCTCAATGGTGGATTTTCTTTCCGAGCAGATGAGCTCGTTTCTGGCCGTCATCGAATCTCTGGGCAACTCATTCAAGCACATCAAGGCCGGCTTTGTGGAAAACGCGGAGTCGTTTCGTTCGGCCACGGGAATGCTCTCTCAGATCGCGGATTCAGTTCGCGAAGAGACGACTGCACTCACCGAGGGCCTGTCGTCGCTTGAATCGATATCCGTGTCGCTCAAAGACACTCGCTCAGTATTTCAGGCGCTCCGCGTCAACCACGAGTTTCTTGACACATTGCTGGACCGGGAAACCTGAGCGTTGCAGCATCTTCCGGTCAGCCAGGAGTCTGAACGGGTTGCCCCACGCTCACGGCCTCGATTCTCTCGATCCCGCTGGCGTCTACAATCAGCCTGTAACGGCGGATGTCGGCTCCGACATCGCTGCGCATGTGCACAATCAGGTTGAGATGGTAGATGCGCTTGACCGGGTGGAGCTCCACCACCCCGCGGTCGGACTCAACCGGCACAAGTCCCCCTTGAGCAGCGAGGTGACGAAGAAATCCGCCCAGATCAAGAATCGAAATGTCGGCAACGCCGCCTATGCGTCGGTGAATTCCGCGCATGGTCTTCGTCTGCAGCTGAATTCGCTTGTGGTAGACGAATAGACTTTCGGCGGTAGTTCGAGCCAGCGCCTGCTCGAATGTTCCCTGATTCCGAAGATCGATAACGCCCGGATCAACCTGCGAGTTTTCGAGAAAGTAGGTACGTTCCCGAACGACGGCAAGCTTGCTGTGCCGGCGCGCGTCGTACAGCATCGCCTTGCGGTCGAAGATGCGGCGACTGACCGACTTGCGAAGCAGGTCGCGAAAGAAGTCCTTCAGGCGATCTTTCAGCATGTAACTGACAACGAGGAGCAGGAATAACGCCGTGGTGAGGCTCCCGAAGGTGGACTGACCGAGAAAAGCAATCGAAGTGGCGAACATCATTGCAATCCCGGCCGCGGCCGCATACAGAATTTGTTCCATGCCTTTTGCGGTATTCCGTCGTCGAACGTCAAAGAACAGTACCTCGGAAACGTACCTCTTGAGCATCTTCTCGCGGTAGATGCGCTCTTCGAGTTTTTCTTTTGGAGCCTTGCCCCTGACTACCGTCGGGTAGCCGGCTTTTTCGCGGTACCTGACCTCTTTTGAGATGAGCCGGGAGACGTGGGGAACCAGCGGATGTGATCGCCGAAGCGTCTCATAGAGCGTTGCGGCGTACTTCTCGATGAGGAGGGAGAGGTGCTCGTCTATCATGAGCATGTGCTGCCTCACATGCGGTTCGACATTCTTGAGCCTGCGCACAAGGATGGACGTTGCGCGATGGAAACGGCGCGCCACCTCGCGTATTTCCCCGATCGAGGCCAGCGTGCGGCTGATAGTGTCCGGATCCGTCTGTGTCGCGAAGTTGGCAAATCGGTCGCGAAGAATCGACTTGTAGATGCAGCCGAGGAGTTTGCCTTCATAGATGAATTCGTCCGGATCGATCCGACGATCCTCCCGGCGCGCTGTTCGAATCATGCGTTCTATTCGTCTGAGCGGAGAAGCTCGCGATGTCTTATCGAGTAATTCGCCAATCTGGAGTGCCGGGGTATTGAATCGGAGATAGAGTTTCAGATCGTCGTAGAAGCTGTTGCGATCGTAGGATGCAGAATTGATGTTGAATGAGTACGGGAGAAAGAAATAGACGTTGACGTCGTAAGTCTGGCGCTTCCGCCGTCGTTCCCGATCGAGCATGTAACGAAACTTCAGCTCGATAGATTGCCGGTCCCGCTGCTTGATGCGAAACGGCTCCATCCGCGGAGCCTGAGGCAGCTCACCGTTCATTTTTTCCGTTCTCCATCATCTCATAATACGGCATGTTTCGGGTTTCTTCACTCCGGCCGCTCTTGAAGCCTGGTCGCTGAAAGGGCTACATTGCTGCCAGCGTGACAAAAATCATATTCATTCTCGGCGTGAGCATCGGCAGCGTGATGCTTGGGTATCTGGTTCGGCGTGCCGTTTTCTCCGGCGATCAACTCCGCGAAAGGGCGGCAGCAACCCTTTCGCGCAGAATGAAGATACTCTCGATCTTCATTCTCAATCCAATCCCGGTCATCGATTCTTTCTGGAAGCTTCCTCTCGACAACGGTGCGATCTTTCTGCTACCGGTTCTTGGCATCATCTCCCTTTTCATCGGTGGTGGCGCCTCGATTGCTCTGAGCCGCCTCTTTCGCATCCCGCCGGACCGAGCCGCCTCGGTGTTCACCTGCGGCATGTTCACCAACATCCTCACTTTCGGCGGGCTCATTGCATTTGTCTTTTACGGTACATCGGGTTACGCTATGGTGCAGCTTTTTAACATGCTCGTGTCGGCGTCGTACTACATTGTCGGCTTTCCGATCTCACGTCGAATCAGCCTCGGGCCGCGAACCGAAGGCGATCCGCCGGGACCTTCGCCGTTTCGCGAACAACCCTACCTCATCGTTCCGATGATCGCGATTGCGACGGGCCTCGCGTTGAACCTGCTTCGACTGCCCCGTCCGTTGCTCCTCGATCAGGCGGCGGGTCTGCTGGTTCCGACGCTTGCCGCAATCCTTGGCCTGTCGATCGGGGTGACGCTCCGATTGCGAAGAATCGGCGCGTACCGCAGGGAGATTCCGCTCATTCTCCTCATCAAATTCGTCATCGTTCCGGCAGTGATGATTCCGCTGGGAGTCGCCTTCGGGCTGCCGGGCGTGTCCGACGGAGTGGCCTTCAATGTTCTGGTGATTGTTTCGGTAATGCCGGTGGCCTTCAACGCGCTGGTCCCGCCGGCGCTTTACGGATTTGATCTCGACCTTGCCAACTCGGCCTGGATCGTAAGCACCCTCGCCCTGATCGTCATACTGCCGCTTCTGTTTGTCACGTTGAAACCGTGAAAAGTTGCCGAAACCAGGTCCGACTGCGGGCACTACTCGTGGATCTCTTTCACGCGCCCCACGTCGCCTGATTCGAGGCGAACCTTTATTCCGTGCGGATGGTAAGCGGAACTCGTCAGTATCGCCTCTACCACGCCGTCGGTGAGCCTTCCGGTCGGCTGATCCCGCTTCAGGACAATCGATACCCGCAGGCCGGGATGGATATTCACTCGCTCTCGTCCGTCCAAGACTCACCTCGTTTCATTTCAAACCGGCGTCGGAAACGGGTTGCGTTCCGCGAACCCGCGCTGGTGCCAGTAAGGATATGCCGGTGTCACTGCACTTGCGGCGTCGAGCCTTGCGACCTGATCGGGAGAGAGATTCCAGCCGATCGCTCCGAGATTCTGCCGCAGCTGTTCCTCGTTCCGCGCCCCGATAATGACTGTGGAGACTGTTGGCCGCTGCAGGAGCCAGTTGATCGCGATCTGCGGCACCGTCTTTCCGGTCTCTTTCGCAATTCCGTCGATCGCATCCACCACGTTGTAGATGTGCTCCTCGGGCACGGGCGGCGCAAAATCCATGGTCACGGGGAGTCGGCTCACTTCCGGCCGCGCCGCGCCGCGCCGAATCTTCCCGGTGAGTCTTCCCCATCCAAGCGGACTCCACACGACCGCGCCTATTCCCTGATCCGCAGCGAGCGGCATGAGCTCCCATTCGTAATCGCGTCCGATAAGCGAGTAGTAGGCCTGATTGGCCACGTAGCGCGCGAGCCCATACCGATCGGAAACTGCCAGTGACTTCATGATATGCCAGCCGGAAAAGTTGGAACAGCCGATGTAGCGGATCTTGCCCTGCTTCACCAGGTTGTCAAGCGCACCAAGCGTCTCTTCCACCGAAGTCATGGCGTCAAAGCCATGAAGCTCGTACAGATCGATGTAGTCGGTGCCGAGCCGGCGAAGGCTTCCCTCCACGCTTTGGATCAGATGATAACGCGAGGAACCGACGTCATTGGGCCCCACTCCTTTGCGAAACGCCCCCTTGGTCGATATGGTGACCTGATCGCGCCGTCCTGCTATCGCCTTCCCCAGAACCTCTTCAGCAAGTCCATCTGAGTAGATATCCGAGGAGTCGAACATCGAAACCCCCGCCTCGAGGCAGATATCGATCAGCCGAGTCGCCTCGGTCACATCGCTGCCGCCCCACGCGCGAAAAAAGTCGCCCTTGCCGCCAAAAGTTCCTGACCCAAAGCTCAGTACCGGGACCTTGAATCCGGACGTGCCGAGTAGTCGATATTCCATTGCTGCCCGCTCCTTTATGGTGCTCTGCCGCCCGCAATTTCTCGCGTTGCGCCGTCTGAGGATATTGTAACGGATCGGCACAGATCGGCAAGCCGGTCGCCGGACTATTTATCGAGTGCCTTTTGCGAAAGCTCGGCGAGAGCCCGAACTTCCGGCACAGGCGGCTTACCGTCGAGCGACGCGGTGTAGCGGGCAAACAATTGAATCGCATCGAGAAATCTGGTCGACTCCATGAGCAGCGACCCTTTGAGCAGGACGTAACCCGCGTCCCCGATCAGCGATTCGTCGTCCCGTATCTGCAGCATCAACCGAAGCGCGTCGGCTTCATTTCCGTCGGCGGCCCTGGCGTAGGCTGCGAAGTAGGTTAACCTCGCCCTCTCGGTTCCTTCGGCGTTTCCGGCAGCGGTAAGAAACTGGTCTCCCGCTTCCTTGTACTTTCGCGCGGCAAGAAGATCAAACCCCGGGGTATCCGAAGCCTCGAGGAAGTTCAGCGAATCCAGACCCGGGGCCGATTTCGAGAATGAGCGGACGCCCGAAACCGTGCCACCGTCACGCTCGGAACGCAGTCCGCCGCTGGTCGCCGGTCCGCTTTCGGATCCGACGAGCAACTCGCTGATTGTAGTGCCGACTTTCGTGAAGACGTTGCGGGCGGGACTCTTTCGCACGAGCGCCAGCACGGTGGACAGGTCAATCGGACCCTGTTGGCTCAAGAGTATTTTCGTGTCTGCTGCAGATAATTCCGCTACGGAAAACTCGCCGAGCCGGACAATCGAAGTGCTCGTCACGGTAGTCCCGGGAGCGAGATCGATCCATCCCGAGCCCGACCGAAGTGCGAGATCGCCGTTGATGTAGTCGACCAAAACATCCTCTGCGGCGACGCCGGAACCAACCGTCAGCAGGATGCCGAACAGGATAGCTGTGACCGTAGCCCGCACTCTGAGCATAAAAGAATCTCCCCGTGATAGATCCAGTATATCACGGCGGACCGGAAAATCGGCTCGCTGCCGCCCCGACCTCAATAGGGACCGACGTAGTATCCGAGAAGCGCTATCGCAACGCCGAGCAGAGCCGAGAGAAATATGATCTGCTGGGCTTTGATTCGGTCTCTTCGGCGAAATTGCGCCTGCATCACCGTCTCAACTTTTCCTATCTGCTGGCCAAAATTAAAAACTCCGCGCATGCCGAAATTCGCGCAGAAATGGAACGCTGCCTGGAGAAATCCGGTTGCGGCAAGCGAAGCCGGGAGAAAGAGGGAAAGTCGCCAGGGCGCAGAGACATGGAAGAGAATGAAAATAGCCCACACCAGGAACGTGAGGCCCAGCCCAATCCATCCGGCCCGGATTCGCTGCTGCGTCTCGGCAGGACCGATGTTGCATCGACCGGGAACATAGGAGGTTTTGTCGGTTTTCATGAGACAAAGTTAGCGATCGATGGGGCGCGGTTCAAGTAGCGATTTCCGATTCGCCCGCGTTTCCGCGAGCGCTTGACATCGGTGGATGTGAAGCGTAGCGTGAAGCTCAATGGATGAATCTTCCTTTGGTCGGGACGACTTCCCGGCGCTCGTTGCCGATCGAGCCGCGGCGCTGCTCTCCCTCGCTCAATTGATCACGAAAAATTCCGATTATCGGGACTCTTCTCTCCGCACCTCCGCCTGGACACGGCCGCTGGTCGGTGACATCTACGCTCAGGCGTCTCGGGCCGAGGAGCTTCTGGACTCCTACGGTGCGCGTCGCAACCTGGCCTGGCGGAGACTGCGAGCGTGCGTCGCGGGTCTCAAAGTGTTTTCCGAAGTGGCGTATACTCTGCTGCATATCCGTTTGTTTCTCCCGAAGTATCGTCTGGCGCCGGTTGTGCCGGATTTTGGCGAGGCAACCTCGGAAGCTATCGATTTCGCCTGCAAAACGGTGTACGGCTTCGCCCTTCGACTTCTCGAACAGACGACTCTCCTGGGGGTGCCTCTGCTCCTTCCCGCTCCCGCCGCGCATCGATACGCAGAGGTGCTTCCGGCCGGCTCGCTGTCCGACGATTGTGACCGGGAGGGGCTGCATTCAGTCGAAGAGACGGTGGTCTACCTCTCCACCGCGTTTCTTCATGCTGCCGAAGAGGGCAGGTTCCTGCGAGTCAAACACGACGGAAAGGTCGGTTTCGAGCAACTGGTTCCGGAGCCCATCAACGAGCAGGACGTGCGCAGACTCGAAGACACGTTTCATGGCCTTCAGGCACGTTACGACACGCACGTGGCCGACACGAATCTTGAGTCGGTCGACCCTGAACTCCAGGCCCTGCGCGGTCACATAACAGTGGTTTACCATTTGCTGGAAACGGCCACCAGCCTGTCTCACTTCTATGAGCGCCATCTCTCGGCCCGCGGCACGATACCCCAAAATGCCTCCAGTGCCCAGTTCCCCACGCCGGCCGTGGATTCCGCCGAGATGCTTCGCGTACTGGTCGACTATTCGATCCGATTTGCCGACATCTACACCGAGCAGACTCGCGAACGTTGCCGGCTGATGCTGCGCCGTTACTCGGTACCAGGGTCAGTGGAAGTACCGATTCCACGCTATCGCGGGTTTCACGTCCGGCCCACGACCCTTATCGCACGGATAGTCCGGCACTATGGGGCCGACGTGCTGATGAAGCTCGACGACGAAGTCTATGACGCCGCTGTTCCAATCGACCTGTTTCGCGCGAACGAGAAACTGAACGCACAAAAGAGACTTCGGATTGTTTCCGACGCGATGAAGCTGCTCGCGGAGGAACCCCTGGCTGAAGGAAGATCTAACGAGGAGCTCGTCCGTGCCGTCGCACGGCGCCTGTTCGAACAGCAGAAACTCTTTCTCTACGACCGTGCCCTTTCGCTGACCGACGTCAGTATCTCTGCGGATCTTCCGCCCGAGGCGTGCGTTATCGACTGCCTGAAAAAGCTGCTTGACGCAGGCAAGATCGATCTGGAGCTCGACGCGATGGTCATATTCGAGGGAGACAGGCGAGTGCTCATGGACATTGCTCTGCTTGCAGATCAGAACTACGGCGAGGATGACTTCGGCAACAACCTCGCCCTTCCGCCGGAACTTTCCTACCTGCGTTCACCGAGATAATTCGGCGATTACGCGGCCGTTTCCGGCGCGGCCCCGCTGCGTCGTCGGCGTCCGGCGTAAAGGAGCAGCATGGACCCGGCGAGTCCCGCCGCTACCGACGCAGCAAGGAATCCGAGCTTAGCCTCGACCAGAAGTGCCGGGTCTGTGAACGCAAGATCGGCAATGAAGAGAGACATGGTGAAGCCGATCCCGGCGAGCGTTCCGGCACCGATGATATCGGGCCATTTCACGCCTCGCGGGAGTGACCCAAGGCCGGTTCGAACGGTGATCCAGGATGCGGTCACTATGCCGATGGGCTTTCCTATGAATAACCCCACCATTACGCCGATCGACACCGATTGCCCAAGCAATCCAAAAATCGACCCTTCAATTCCCAGCCGATCGACGTGTGATAGTGTGATGCCCGCGTTAGCCAGCGCGAATAGAGGCATAACCCCGAATCGAACCCACGGATGCAGCACGTGCTCGAGCCGTGCCATGGGGGATTCCGCGGCCTCGAGCGCCGATTCCATCCCCGAAAGAGCGTTCTGCTGTACTTCATTAGGAATTATTGCGTCTCCGGAGAGGCCATCCGATTCGAAGCGCTGCAGGTAGTGGTGAGCGTGTCGCAGGAAATCGATTCCGTTGATGTGTCGTTTTGCCGGTATTGCAAGGGAAGCGAGGATCCCCGCGAGTGATGCATGCATCCCCGAGTTCAGGAGTGCAAGCCACATGGCGATTCCCACCACAAGATAGGCACCGGGTGCGCGAACGCCGAGAAGGTTGAGCACGAGCATTACAAGCAGAAACCCGACTGCCAGAAGGAGGGCGACGTAGTTGATTGCACTGGTATAGAAAACTGCGATCACCACAACTGCCCCGAGGTCGTCGACAATTGCAAGCGCGGTGACAAACACCTTGAGGGACATCGGCACCCTTTTGCCCAGAAGCGCCATCACCCCGACGGCGAACGCAATGTCGGTCGCCATCGGAATGCCCCAGCCCTCGGCCGCCGGTCCGGTCGGATTGAACAGGAAATAGATGAGGGCGGGCACCGCCATTCCGCCTGCCGCCGCAGCAATAGGCAGTGCGGCACGCTTCGCGGAACTGAGCTCCCCCACGAGAATCTCGCGCTTGATTTCCAGCCCGACGACAAAAAAGAACACACCCATCAGCGAATCGTTGATCCAGTGGGAAAGCGGCAGGGAGAGGGAAAACGGACCGGCCGTGAATCCGGCCGCGGTGTGCCAGAAATGCTCGTACGAGGAAGCGCCGCCGGGCAGGTTGGCCCAGATGAGCGCGACGGCCGTGGAAACTATGAGAAGCAGGCCGCCGGATGCCTCGATTCGGAGGAATCGTTCGAACGGGTAGAGAATGCGCCGTATCGGCGTTTTCGTTACCTGGTAGTCCTCTTCCTGCGCCATCCGCGTGAATAGTAGCGGACGCATCGGATAGACGCAAGCAGCATGCCGGACATTTGTCGGCTACTCGACCCGAGGGCCGAATTCTGCGACTATTCAGCAGGTTCAGGAGGAAGTCTTGTCATTCGAAAGTCTGCTCGCGCCCCGTACATCTCGGATGGGAGCGAGCGCCATTCGCGAAATTCTGAAGGTGGTCTCCTCTCCCGGCATGATATCGCTTGCCGGCGGGATTCCGGCGCCGGAGAGTTTTCCCCTCGAGATTATGGAAGAGCTCACCGCCCGGGTTATCCGCCGTTTTGGCGCCGCGGCTTTTCAGTACGACCTGACCGAAGGGTACTTCCCGCTGCGGAAGGCCCTGGTCGATCTGCTCGCGAAACGGGGAGTTGCGGCAACGCCCGGTCAGATCCACATCTCAAGCGGATCCCAGGGAGTGCTCGACGGTCTCGGAAAAATTCTTATCGGTCCGGGCGACATTGTCGCGGTCGAAGCTCCCACCTACCTTGGAGCGATCCAGGCATTCAATCCCTATGAACCGAAGTATGTCTGCGTTGAGACCGACGGAGGCGGAGTAGTGCCGGAATCGCTCGAAGAGGTCCTCGACCGTCACCCGGTGAAGTTCGTCTACCTCGTTCCGACATTCCAGAATCCCACCGGAAGGACTATTCCGCTGGAACGAAGGCGACGAATTGCGCAAATCGCTATCGAGCGAGGAGCGCTGCTTGTCGAAGATGACCCCTACAGCGCGCTCCGTTATCGGGGAAACCCGGAGCCGACAATCCGCTCTTTCGCTCCGGAGAATGTTGTCTACGCCAGCACGCTATCCAAGACCTTCGCCCCGGGTCTCCGCATCGGCTTCTTTCTCGCTCCGGCGCCGCTCGACCGGTGGCTCGTGCTCGGCAAACAGGGCGTCGACCTTCATACCAGCACCTTCAATCAAGCGCTCGCCGCGGAGTATATGGGAGGCGGGTACCTGGAGCGCCAACTCCCGCGCATAATCGATCTCTATCGGCCGCGACAGGAAGCCATGCTCGACGCCATGGACAGATTCTTCCCGAGCTCCTACTCATGGACACACCCGGAAGGCGGCATGTTCATCTGGGCGCAGGGGCCCGCCGGGACCGATACCGAGAGGCTCTACCATGAAGCGGTGAAACGAAACGTCGCGTTTGTTCCCGGCCGGTACTTCTACACCGAAGAATCCGCGGGTCAGGCGACGATGCGCCTCAACTTCACGATGAGCGACGAGACTACCCTTGGCCGGGGGATCGAAACCCTCGGCGGGGTATTGCGCGAGTACGCTTGACTCCGGACGCGGTGATCCCCATCATGAACGGATGAGTGAGCTGCGATACCGATGCCTCATCATCGACCACGATGATACCGCGGTCGACAGCACTGCCGAAATTCATTATCCGGCGCACGTCGAAATGATGCAGAAGCTGCGGCCGGGACTTCCGCCGGTGACACTCGACCAGTGGTTCGAAAAAAATTTCGATCCCGGGGTAATGAGCTTTCTCGAAGACGAGCTTGGTCTCTCCCGGGAAGAGCTCGCGGAGGAGTTCGAAATCTGGAGGGCCTACACGTCAGTCCGGATTCCGCACTTCTACCCTGGCATGCTGGATCTCCTTCGCTGGTTCCGCGACCAGGGAGGAAAGATTGCGGTCGTGTCGCACTCGGAAAAGGATCTGATCGAACGGGACTATCTTTCCGCCTCGGACGGAAGTCCGTTCGTTCCGGACCTGATCTTCGGATGGAACCACGACGAGACCAGGAGAAAACCACATCCGTGGCCCGCGCTTGAATCGCTGTCGGCGTTCGGGTGCGCTCCTGGAGAGGCGATCATTCTCGATGACCTCAAACCCGGTGTGTTGATGGGACAGGCGAGCGGTATCGCCGTTGCCGGCGCGGGATGGGGGCACAGAATTCCGAAGATTCGCCGGTACATGGAACAGAGCTGCGTCGCCTATTTCACGACAGTCCCGGAGTTTGGGCGCTTTCTCCGCGGATAACACCGTACCTGCCTTCTCGGACTGCGAACTTCAACTCCCAGCGTGTTCCTGGACGCTCAGGGTTCGACACGACTGTCATTTTCCCGGACAGCTGGCGGACAAGGGCACGAACTATCTTCAGTCCCACTCCGGTGGTGGAAGCTGGATCGAATCCGGCCGGCAACCCCACTCCATCGTCAGAAATCGAGAGCTCGAGCCCTTTCGATTCTCGCAGCCGAACCGTGATGCTTCCGCCCCTCCCGGCAGGGAAGCCGTGCTTGCACGCATTGCTTACCAGTTCATTGACGATAAGCCCGAACGGAAGCGCGAAATCGGGCGTTGTCAACTTTTCCGGTTCACAATCCACCTCGATCTTCACCCGGTCGGTCGACGCAAGCTGGATCTGGCGAGCGAGCTTCTCGACGTACTGATCGAGGCGAATGGCGTGTAACGGTCGGGACTGGTAGAGCGTCTCGTGAACCAAGGCCATCGCATGAATCCTTTGAACCGAGGTGTCGGTGGAAGTCTTGAGAACCGGGTCAGCGCTTTTTTTTGCTTCCATTTGCAGAAGCGTCGCAATCATCTGGAGGTTGTTTCTCACGCGATGATGAAGCTCCTGCAACATCACCGACCGTTCATCAAGTGCAGTCTTCAGCTCCCGCGTACGCTCTTCGACGCGCTGCTCGAGCAGTGCGGCTTCCTCGCGCTGGAGTAAGATCCGCCGCCAGAACACCGCTCCGAAACAGATCACGAGGTAAAGGATGAGGACGAGCGCCTGGCCCGTGCTCGCCCCTGCCTCACCGGTGGAACGGCTGTATCCAATCGCAAGACCAATCGGATAGGTGAGAACTCCAACGGTGACCCCAATCGCGGTCACCGAAGTTGTGAAGCGGTATTCGAACAGCAGAAGAACGCCCAGGATGAG
Source organism: Spirochaetia bacterium (assembly GCA_035530755.1). GTDB lineage: Bacteria > Spirochaetota > Spirochaetia > DSM-27196 > DATKUC01 > DATKUC01. Next base: position 13,242 of record DATKUF010000262.1, read on the forward strand.
ATAGATTGCAGAGGTTACATCGCCGGGCAGCGCCGTGCGGGCGGCGAGAAACGCCGTGATGAAAAAGACCAGAACGTGAACTGCGGCTCCAGCTTTGGATTGCCAGAATCCGGTGACAGCGAACAGGATTGCGAACAGGATGATCGACCAGACGTAATAGTGGCCCAGACTGCGCAGAACGGAGAGTCCATGGTACCAGTGAACCTGTCCGAAATTGACGCCGGCAACTATGATCGAGGTGATTGCACCCCCGAATCCGACTAGTCTCTGCAGCCCGCCGGGGTCGCGGCCGACACCCATGAACAGGCTCCGAAGCCTCTTTCTCGAGGACCGTCGACCAGGGGCCGTTTTATCGGCAGATGTAAATTCCTTCTTGTGTGCCATGCTAACAAACTGGTCGGCTGTGGCTCCCGATGCGCGCCTGCTCAATAATCGGGGAGAACCAGCACCTCGTTGAAGCCCTCGGCTTTAGTCGGCAGCTCCAGCGCGGCATAGAGATTGACAATAATGCCTTCCGAAATCTTATCCTCTCGCATGCCGTTCCGCGCGAGACATTTCTTTATGGGAACATTGAGAAAGATCGCCCCGATTGTCCTGCGGGTCTGACGCGCGATGTTCGCGTAGTACTGACGCGATTCGACAGTAACCGAAGTATTGTCGATAAGCAGCAGGAGACGCTCCTGGAGAAAATGTTCTACCATCTTGCGTTCGACGTGTTTTACCAGAAGCTCGTCATGATCGTTGAAGTACTCTTCACTCCATGCGTCCCCGAAGCTCGTCATCTCGTAGATCAGGCGCCGCAGCTCCTTCCGATTGATTCTTTTGCGGCCGTTGGTGTTGCAGTAAGTTCGTGAGAAATGGGATTTCCCCGACCCGGGGAGACCGCAGACAAGAAGAATATCCATCGCGTTCAACTTTTCCATTTCCATGTCTATCCCATTATCGACATTTCCCCGTTAAAAGACCATGACCTTTCAACTCGCCCGGTGGGCGACGACTGCCGAGTATCACATATCGTGTCGGTTATGTGCGCAAGCGAACAGACCCGAAACAATTGGCTCGGTATTTTCGGATAGAGAGTGAAATCGCTCTCGTGTCGATAGTCGCTCCCGCGCAAATTCGGAACGCAGAGTCTTCGCGCGACTGCATGATTGTTAATCATGGGCGACCTGGGACTTTTCGGAGGGAACTTGTGAACCGACTCTTTGTGCTACTCGGCTCACTTGCCGTACTTTTTGCGTTCTTCGGATGCCAGACCGCGCCGCCGCCGGCGGCAGTAGCCGTACCCGCTCCCCCGAGCTATTCGGTCAGATAAAATCCGAACGGCGGCAACGTGCCACAGGATTCCACGAACTACATTCAGGGGACCACGGGAACCATACTCGGAAATAACTCAGGGACACTTGTGAACCAGGGATTTGCATTCGACGGTTGGAGCACGGCACCGAACGGAAAAGGCGAAGTGTATGACTCACGTGCAGTATACGGTCCGGCGTCATTCACCATGGGTTCGGGAAATGTCGCGCTGTACGCGGTGTGGAAAGACCCGATAGTGGGTCAGTGGAATCTCACTTCAGTAAACGGAATGGCGGTATCACTCGCACCTGTCGGGTTCAAGACTATGAAGCTGACAGCGAGCGAGGCTTCGTACAAGTGGACCATCACGACGACCCCCACCTCAGGGCCTGACGTTTCATCCAGCGGAACCTGGGTGGTGGCGCAAGTTCCCACGAACTACACCTTGCATCGGCAAATATCGTCACCTTCAATTGTGTCCTTTCCGGCACAACACTGACCCTGACTCCTACGACTTTCAGCGGCACACAGGTTATGGTTTTCTCAAAACAATAGCTGACGTTCGCCGAATCAATGAAACGTCAGGGGCTGACCGATCCGGTCGGCCCTCTTTTTGTACCACTGTGCGATCGTCAGAACGAGCACCGGTGACGAGCGAGGAGGCATCGGACGCCAGGAACACCACCGGAAGCGCGCCCTCTTCGACGCGTCCGACTCTGCCGACCGGTATTCGGCGCACGACCGAGTCGCGAAAGTCCTCGTCGTCGAGCCATTTCTTTGTTCCATCTGTCTCGATAAACGTGGGCGCAACTGCGTTCACGGTGATATTGTGCGGCGCCCACTCGAGGGCGAGGCACTTGGTCAGGTGCGATACTGCCGCCTTCGTCATGCAGTAGACCGACTCGGTGGGAAGAGCAATGAATCCCGCCTGCGATCCGATGTTGATGATGCGGCCGCATCGACCGCGGCGACTATCTGTTCCATTTTCGAGACATCCATTTGCACACGTAGGACGCGCCTTCCAAACGACTCGATCTGTTCAGCCAGATCAGCCGCACTCTCGCGGGTTCGCAATCCGAGAACGATATCGGCACCGGCCCGAGCGAGTGCGATGGCGCAGGCACGGCCGATTCCCTTTGCCGATGCAGTAACCATGGCGATCTTACCGTCCAGGCGAAACTCTCCCGACACTGCGCTCATCGCGTCCTCCCGTGTAACCGTTATTGTTGGCGCGGTTTGCCGCGACTACTCGCCGCTTCGTAAGTCCCGAAGAAGTTGCACCACATATCGAGTGTCGCGAAACTTCGATATGCACCCGTTCCCCGTTGGTGACTGGGACATGAACCCGAGTGAGACCGTCGGTGCGTCGTCCAGGGTGAAGTACCGCACCAGTGCCCATTGCCTGCCGTCGAGTGAATAGTGAAATGCAAATGCTTTGCCAAGGCGTGCGATCCGCAGCCGAACCTCGGCTCCGTCAACTGCAATGGAGTTACAGTCGTCCGAAGCGCCGCGCGTGACCACCGAAACGACCATCGGCTCTCCCGCGGGAGAACGCTCGAAACAGAGCTTTGCCCAGCGGTCCGTGGCGATCCAAACCAGAAGCACCCCCGCATCGAAGGTCGCGGAAAAGCCGACACCCACGGTGGCGCTCAACAGGAACTCTTGGTCATCAGAAGTAAAGAGAGCGGCCGGAGCGTTCTCCACCCCTCCCGCGGCATTGAGACCTTTCGCCGGGTCGAGAAACAGATCGGTCCTCGCACCCGCTCCGATGACAAGTTCGCCGGCCCCGTTGATCTCCCAATTGTGCGGCAGATTGTGCCACGCGAGCCGGCCGGGAATCCCTGCGAGTACGAATGATTCCATCCGTTGCGCTCCTGTTTCGCTCTACCAGGTAAGAACACCACCGGCAATCGTGAGCCCTGCGCCGACCGCGCAAAGAAGAATCTTGTCGCCCGGCTTCAATTTACCGCTCAATTCCATTTCTTTGAGACACAACGGGATGGACGCGGCAGAGGTGTTTCCGTATTTTTCGATATTGAAAAAGAACCGGTCCATCGGGAGTTGGAGTTTGTGGGCGACCGTCTTGAGAATTCGCTGATTGGCCTGGTGCGGGACGATCCAGGCAAAGTCACCAAGGGCCACACCTGAATCGAGCGCCACCGCCTCAATGATTTCGCTGAAGGCTGTGACGGCTCCACGGAACATCCGGCCACCGTCCATGAACCAGTACTCGTCACCTGCGGTATGATTGCTCCCGGGCGGCAATTGGGATCCCCCGGCCTTGCGGTCAATTATGTCATAGCCGCTGGAATCCGCCTCCATGATGATGTGAGACAGCTCGTGAGGTTTCCCCGGACCCGGCTCACTCGAGAGCACCGCGGCGCCCGCGCCGTCCCCGAACAGAAAAGCGGTTGCCCTATCGGTCTTGTCGGTGAACTTGCTCATCACCTCAGCTGCAACGACAAGCACGTTGCGATAGACACCGGACCGCACAAACTGCCGGCCGATGGAGAGCGCATAGAGCCAGCCGCTGCATGCGGCGGCAATGTCGAAAGCGGGGATGCGCGTGCAACCCAGCTTCTTCTGAACCGCGCACGCGGATGCTGGAAGCGGCATATCCGGGGTTGTCGTTGCGACAATAATCAAGTCGAGCTCGCCCCGATCTATCCCTGCCGCCTCGAGCGCCGCGCCGGAAGCGAGTACCGCCAGATCGGAGGTCGTCTCTTTCTCGGCCCAACGGCGCTGTTTAATACCTGTCACCTTTTCGATGTAATTCTCGTTGATGTCGCTGAACGCGGTCAGGAACTCGCTGTTTTCAACGATCTTCGCGGGGACGTGTGTCCCGATCCCCCGAAGATAGCAGGGACGCAAGCCGGAAACCCCGGACTCCTTGCTGGCTTCGAGCTCATCGAGATACTTTCCGATGTCGGCCGCAGTGAGCTGTCCGTCGGGTCCTGTTGCGTGGATGCCGGCGAGCGCGGCTTCGCGAATATTGTTGTCGGTGACCATCTTCTTCAATCGCGGACTGAGCCGGCGAAAGAGCGCCTGCCCGATCTCGGTTTTACGGCTGTCGGCGGCGCCGGCTGTCGAAGAAGAGTGGCCGGGAGAGGTTCCATTCCCGGAGTGGTCGGGAATTCTCCCCGCCCTGGTCGTTGTGGGCGCGGCGGCTCCTTTCTCGAGATGTCGCACGTCTGCATCCTCGGTTCGCACCTCCAGAAGCGGCGCACCGACGTCGACAACGTCCCCCTCTGCGCAGTTCAGCGCTACCACCTCTCCATTGCACGGCGCCTCAAAATCCCAGGTCGACTTCTCCGTTTCGATATCGGCGATGTGCTGGCCTTTGTGAATGGTGTCGCCCACCTTCACCAGCCAGGCAACCAGTATCCCATCGACAATCGATTCGCCGGTGAACGGCATGGGAATCGACGCTACGAATCTCTCTTTCTCTGTCAACATCCTCGTCCCCTCTACAGGTTGTCTGGACCGGTGGACAGACACGCCGGTCCGAAGTCTCTTCAGTATTTCAAAAGTTCCACAATCTTTTCATGAATAGCGGCAACGCCGGGCCGGTAATAATCCTCCAATTCGGGGGCAAACGGGACCGGCGTGTCCGGAGCGGCAATGAGCAGCGGCGGTGCGTCGAGATCGAAGAAGTTGCGCTCGACGATTCCCGATACGATTGTCGCCCCGAGACTTCCTGTTCTCCAGGATTCGTGCACCACGAGCAGGCGGTGAGTCTTCTTCACGGACTCGGAAAGCGTTTCCCAGTCAAACGGCTTGAGCGTGCGAGCGTCCACTACTTCTATCGAAACGCCTTGCTCCTCCTCAGCCTGTTTCACCGCTCTCAAGCACTCATGCATCATCGCACCGTAGGACAGAACCGTGAGGTTCTGACCCTGCTTATGCACTTTCGCCTTGCCCAGCTGCTCGACCCGACCGTCGAAGTGTATGTCTCCCTTCAAGCGTCGGTAGAGAAACTTGCTTTCGAAGAACAGGACCGGGTTGTCGTCATAGATCGATGCAAGAAGCAGATGAAAGAAATCTTCGTTGAAAGACGGATAAACTATCTTCAATCCGGGAAAGCTGCCAAAGAGTCCCTCAAGGTCGGCCGAATGAAATGGTCCATAGTTCAGACCGCCGCCTGTGGGCATACGCACGGTAAACGGAAGGGATTCTCCGGTGCGAAAGAAGTAGGTCCCGGCGTTCACCCCGATTTGGGTTGTCGCATCCGTCGAGAAATCAGAGAACTGCATCTCGATTACCGGACGCAGACCCATCGCAGAAGCGCCCACGGAGAATCCGGTGAAACCCGATTCGGCGAGCGGCATATCAAGCACGCGGTCCCGGCCGTACTTCGCGTGCAGACCCTTGGTGGCCTTGAACGGCCCCCCGTAGTCCCCGATGTCCTCCCCCAGCAGTATCACCGACGGATCGTTCTCGAGAGCGAGATCGAGGGCGGCGTTCACCGCTTGAACAGGAGTGACCTCTTTGAGATCCAGCGCGGGAAGTTTCCGCCCTGCGGCCGCAGCGCTCTCTTTGTAGGGCGACCACGAAGTCTTCTTTGGATCGACTTTTGGAAGTTTGATCGCGCGGTTCGCCTCGGAGGAGACAAACTCCATCCACTCTTTCTCCGTACGATCGAGATCGGGAACTGTCGACGCCTTTGTCGTGACCAGATAATTCCGCATAACCTGCACGGGGTCTTCGACTCGCCAGCGATCAAGATCCTCCTGCGGGACGTAGTCGGCCGTATCGTAGGCGGCGTGCCCGACCAGCCGGTAGGTCACCGTCTCGAGCAGGTATGGTTGTGGATTCCGGCGCATGTCGTCGATGATCTGTTTGGCGGTTTCGTAGACTTCCACAGCGTTGGTCGCTTTGATTTTGTTCCCTTTGATGCCGTAACCGGCGGCTCGGCTCGAAAGATCGTCACAGGCAAACTGGTGCCTGGTGGGTGTGGAATAGGCCCACTGGTTGTTCTCTATCAGGAAAAGAACCGGGATTTTCAGCACCGATGCGATGTTCAGCGCTTCATGGAAATCGCCGGTGCTCGTGCCGCCGTCTCCTATAATTGCGACCCCTACAGCGGGTATCCCTTTGCTCCGTCGGGCGTACACCGCGCCGGTGACATTCGGCAGCATCACGCCGAGGTGACTCACCATCGGGAGCAATCCGCGCGAGGGCACCCCATGGTGTACGTTACCGTCTTTGCCCCCCGTGGAACTCTGTTCATTCGCGAGATAGTGATTGAATAGATGAAAAAGCGATATTCCCCAGACTAGATATCCTGCGAAGTCACGCTGCATGAAATTGCATATATCCGTTTCAGGATTCAGCGCGGTCGTCACGCCGACAATAGCAGCTTCGTTGCCCTCTCCTGAGGTCACCGTGCCGCGAACCAGACTTTCCCGATACAACTCCATGAGCCGGTCTTCGCCCTTGCGGGCCAAGAACATGTTCCTGTACATTCCGAGGGCAAGCTCGTGTCCAATATGCATTCAGTCTCTCACTCCCTGTCGCCTGGAATTGGTCGTTCGCTGTTCTAGTTTTTGCGGGCGACCTGCCCAAAATAACATAAATATGGCGAAAAGTGCACGCCATCGCCCGGCGCTTCAGCGCGGCCGCCCCAACAACGGTACGACGGCTGCGACGCCAAAAAGGTTGCAGCCAAATGCGTATTTCAGCGCTCGGAACGGTCGGAGGCTGTACTATAACCGAATGGAACACTATACTTTACATAAATCTGAAACCAGGTGGGGGGATTATGGCTGTTCGGTCCTCTGGCGCTCTGGATGAGCTCGTTCGAGCGAGCGCGCGTCTTGCACGCGAACGACGACTGAACGGACTTGTTTCGGTTCTCGTGGAACAGGCTCTGGATATCACGCGATCTGACCTCGCCGCTCTCTACCTTTATCAGGAACCGGAAGATCCAGCCAGCAAACTAACCCTGTTCTACCGACGCGGAGCAGCAGGTGTGGCCGAGTCCATCCCCGGAACCGGAGAGTTTGTCTCTTTTCTCCGCGAGTGCGGGGAAACGCTCGTGGTCAGCTCGGCGGAGGACGCGTTTTTCTCCGACGTCCTTCTTGTGCCGGGAATGCAGAGCGGCATTGCGCTCCCACTCACCACTCCGCGCGACCAACTCGGCGTTCTGGTGCTCAATTCCCGACAAAGCCTCTTCTTCGATCGTGACCGGTTCTCGTTCCTCGACTCCTTCGGAAAGATGGCAGGCAATATGTTTCACAACGCGCGGCTCAATGATGAGCTGCGTCAGAGGCTGAACGAGATCGCGCTGCTCGAGCGGTACCAGGAGAACATCTTCTCCTCGATGACGAACCTTCTGGTCACCACAGACGAAATCGGGACGATTCGATACTTCAATCAGACAACCAGAGAAAGATTCGCGCTCCAGGATGAGACGATCGGCCAGCCGATAGAGACGGTTTTCGGCAAGTCGATCGACAAGGGCGTTTTGAAGAGTATCCGCAAGGCGCTGGCGGAAAACAAGGAAATTCTCGGTATCGAAGGCATCTTCCAGGGAACGGAACGGACAATCGACTTTGCTCTCAACGTGTCACCGCTACGCACGAGACGCGGCAAGCTGGAAGGTTTGACTCTTCTTTTTACCGACCAGACGGCCGAACGCGAACTGAAGGGGCAATTCGAAGTAATTGTCGAAGAGCGGCGAGTCATCAAAGATATGTTCGTTCGCTATGTCTCTACCGACGTGGTAGAAAGTCTGATGAAGCACCCGGAGCTGGTCAAACCCGGCGGCGACAAGAAGAACGCGACGGTGTTTTTCGGCGACATCCGGGGGTACACATCCTTCTCGGAAACCAAAACCCCGGAGTATATCATCGGAGTCCTGAACGCCTATTTCGGCCAGGCGGTCGAGATCATCATCAGGCACAAGGGATTTATCGACAAGTTCATCGGCGACGCAATTATGGCCGCATGGGGAGTGCCGATGCAGACCGAGGCGATGGACGCCATCGAGGCAGTGAGTGCGGCGCTCGAGATTCAGGAACTCATCAAGAGTGACAAGCGGACTTTTTTCAAAGGCGAAGCTTCAAAACTGCAGGTCGGCATCGGCCTGCACACCGGAGCTCTCGTTGCCGGAAACCTTGGAAGCATACAGCGGATGAATTATTCGATCATCGGAGACACCGTGAATGTGGCGGCCCGCCTCGAAGGAGTGGCGAAAGGCGGTGAGGTCATCATTACTGAAAACACCCGCGACCTGATCGGCGACGGGTTTAAGCTCAAGGAACTGGAACCGGTGAAAGTGAAGGGTAAGACTCAGCCAATCCATATTTTCAGCGTACTCGCGCGAACTAAATAGTGCCGGGGGCGCGCAAGCGCGTTCAGAAACAATCGAGGAGGCCCGCATGCCAGAATTATTCGCCGGAATTTCCAGCCTGTCCTGGTGGATCTACGTAATCGCAGGGATTGTCCTGCTCGGGATCATCGCCGTTCTTGTTTTGTGGCTGGTTTCCCGGAGACGCTTTGTTGCGCGGCTGCGGGAGACTGCCGGCGCGGGTAAGGAACAGCTTTCCACGTTTCGCCGTCGATACCCCGGTAAGGTGCTGCTGCGCCGGTCGCGGATGATCGAACGGGTTGCGAACAAGAGTGAGGAGTTCGCGGCGATCCCACACCATATCGGCGTCACGCATCTGTGGGTCCAGCGGCTTTCGCGACGCCCCCGTTCAGGAGATTTTCGGCGCGTACTCACCTTCGGCGGCGGTGAAGATCTGTGGCCCTGTTTTCTCCTCGCCCTGGGTCACCCGCGTCAGGGGGATCGCTTCCTGAAGTGGTTCGAAGGCAAGGATGCGTTCTTCTCCCTGCGAGAGATGGCCCGTGCGGGTGGCGGAGAGCTTTTTGACGGAAGACGCGCCCGCTCCCTCCTCGAGGATTCTATCGACCGTATCCGCGAAATGACCGGCGATCCGGACTGGCGTGTCCGACACTTCGCGGTGAACATCATCCTCAACGATGACAGCGACCTTTCCCGGAGCGCGCTCTGGGACATGTTCCATGACGGCGCCTTCCAGATCCGACGGCTCACCGTTCCGACTTTCAATACCGCCGAATCAGAGCGGCTCTTTGAAGCTCTCTACGACCTGGTGCTTCACGACACTGTCTTCGCAGTGCGCAAGGCCGCCAGAGACCGCATCCAGAGCGAATTCCCGGACCTATACCATCCGGAACCCGGATCACTTGCCAGTTTTGAGGCACTCCATGTCCTCGATCTTCTGTCTCCCGGCTCGGAAACAGATCGAGATCTCGCACTTGGTGCGCTTGGCCAGGACAAGCTCGAGCTGCGCGCGGCCGCCGCGCGTTACCTTCAGAGGGAAGGCGTACTGTCCAGAATGCTTGGCACAGCGGACCTTGGTGACCGACCGACGTTCGACCGCCATCTTCAGCTTCTTCGCAACGCGGCCGAAGTTGACGTGACCGAGTTTCTCGCTGACGCACGCAACAGCAGCCACGCCGGTACGGTGCTCATGGCACTCAAACTGCTTTCCACGCACGGTCCGAGGAGCCTGATCCAGCACGTTGCCGATCGCGCCCTTCACGGACTTTCGGGATCCGAACACCTCCAGGAGCTCAGCTCGGTTGCGCTGCAGTGCATCGAGCTGAGGGGCGACGACGATTCCCTGCGTCTGCTTTTCCAGGAGATCCTGGCACGCAAGACCGAATATGAACAGGTCACCGAGATGCTCCAGCACGTACCTGTCCGCGGGGAGGAGCTTTTCGCCGAAATCGCGCTGACTCTGCTCGCCGACGTCGATTTTGCCGCTCGGGACGGACTCGTCGAGCTTCTTGTCCGCCTTACCGACCGTCTGGTGGTGCCCCGGCTTATCGACATCGTTCAGGACATTCGCGGCGCAATCCCCAGAAAGGTCCGCGTTGACGCTCTTCGCGCTCTCGCTGTCATGAACCGTCCCTACCTGCTGGATTTCGTTCTTGAACATTTCTATCTACTCGCGCCGGACCCCGCACAGGAGCTCGCGGCAAATCTTTCCGCCGTGCATGGAAAACAGTTCGACGCCGCGGTTATCCGGCTTGTCGAAGGACACGATGCTTCGGTCAGGGCGGCAGTGATCATTTCGCTGCCATCCACGGATAAGAAGGATTTTCTCAAGCTGATCCGGCCGGCGGTGGACGACGCCGATCCAAGCGTCCGCTCTGCGGCAATATCCGCCCTGGTTCTGTTTGGTGACACGCGTTCTCTCCGGCAAGCGGTCGACCGTCTGCGTGACCCGGTTGAGGAGGTGCGAATTGCTGCGGCGACGGCAATCGGCAAAGCCGGATCCGACGATTTGGTGAGCGAGCTCAGGCGAATCGTGGACGACGAAAATGAAGTTGAATCGGTGAAGCAGGCCGTAATCGCCGGGCTTGGTGCCTCCGAACGGGATTCGGCCACGGACCTTCTAACCGACACGCTTGCAACGCATGATGAACTTTCCGACCCGGTCCTTGATGCGATTGCGAGTAAGACCGGATCGAGCGAGCTTCGCTACCTGATTGAGAAGTTCAAGGACGCCGATCCGGGACTGCGGGAAAAGTTCACCTTCGCGTTCCACCGCATGGGTGCTGCGGGCGAGGACGCCATGCTCGGGTTGCTCGGTGAGGAGATCGGTTCGCTCCGTCCGCACGTGGCTCAGATCCTCGAAGAAATGGGATATGTCGAAGCTACGATCCGACGGCTGACCCACCGTGACCCGGAGATACGCAAAGATGCCGCGGCGAAGCTTTCGCTCGTCGGCACCAACGCGGCATTCCGCGGAATCGTCCAGGCCGCGCGGGACCCGGACCCGGAAGTTCGCGTTCAGGTGGTACGGGCGCTCGAAAGACTGGAAACAGAAGATGGGGCGGATATACTTCGTGCGCTCCAGATCGACCCTGAACGCAGGGTCCGAAAATACACGCAGTGGGCGCTCGAACGTCTGCGGGCAAAAGCGCTGTAGCGGGAGATCCGGCTGCACATCAGTTCAGACTGCACACCAGTGCCGATCGCTGACGGATCTCCGGTCGGAATACGTTGACACCGTGCCGACTGGAATGTAAAATATCTCCATCTCACCCGCGGTCGTTCGATCGAGGGCCCAGGAGGTTTGTCGTGTCACATTCGACAAGCACGAAGTCTCGCCCGCGAACACAGCTCGCGGCACTGGCAATCGTCACCGCAGCTTCAATTGTGATTCTTAGCTGCGCAAGCAAAGGTCCTGTCGTACCTGTCCCTCCCACGGTTCGGGTCACCTCGCTCAATTCCACGGTAATCACTCCGGATGTCGTGAAGTTTCGCGCGAGGATTCTCATCAATAACAACATGAACGCGCCGCTCGATTTCGAAAAAGTGGACTACGGCGTGAACCTGTTTAACAAACCGCTTTTTTCCGACACATTCACCGGAATGAAGCGAACCAATTCCAACGGAACCGAGACCGTCAATTTTCCATTCCAGATTTCGATGAAGGACATACTCGCCCAGGATGTGGCGCTTCTCGCCGAAGGCAACCTCCGTGTTGAGTTTCATGGCGAAGTCTTCCCCGCGGCGACCTCGGGATTTGCTCCCGTCCGGTTTTCACAGACTGTCCAGATTCCAATTCCCAAAATTCCTACACTCAGCTTTCAGGGTACGGAAGGCTCAATAGTCGGAACGCGGTTTTCGGTGAGACTCGCAGTGCATAATCCGAATGACTTCAACATGACCGTGGATTCGATCGATTCATTCCTCGATCTGAACGGTCAGCGATACACTTTGCTGCATACTCGCGAGGAAAGTGG
>DATKUF010000263.1:0-2752 GCA_035530755.1 Spirochaetia bacterium
TTTTTGCCGTCCTGGTCGACCCAGTTGACCCTCTGCATCTCCTTGAGCGTGTAGCCGCTCAGCACCGTTTTGTCTCTGTTGTCGAGCGCGCGGAATTGCCACGAAGCGAACTTGGCCAGGTCGACGGCGGTCGAAGCCAGGCCGGCCGCCGGCGTGAATCCCTTCGCGCTGAAGAAGGCGAGGCGCTCGCGGCCTCCCTCGCGCGGCCAGCGGCTGTAGCCGATCGCCATCTGCAGGCCGTACTTGTCCTCCGGCAGAAACGGCGTGGTGGCGCTCATCCCGATCGGCTTGAGGATGTGCGAGGTGACGTACTCCTCATATGTCTGCCCGGAGACCGCGGCGACGATCTCCCCAAGCAGCGAGATTCCCAGGTTTGAATATTGGAAATAGGTATCCGGCGGATAGAGTGTCACCTGTTCGGGCAGCTTCTCGATCATGTCGGCGCGGTCCGGCCAGGGCACGTAGGATCCGATTTCGTAAGGCTGCTCAGATTCTCTGGGCAGGCCCGAGGAATGCCGCAGGATGCTGCGGATGGTTATCGGCGGCGCATCCGGATCGACCTTCTTGATCTCGAACCAGGGCAGGTACTTGGATACCGGGTCGTCGAGTTGCAGCTTGCCGTCGTCGCGTAGTTGCATGATCGAAATGGCGGTGAAGAGCTTGGAGATCGAGCAGATGCTATAGATTGTGTCGGGGCGGGTGGGCAGCTTGTCCTCTATGTTTGCGAAGCCGTAGCCGTTGCTCCAGATGATATCCTGGTCGTGCGCTATGGCCATGGAGAATCCCGGGTATCTCTCGTATGCCACTTCGGCCTCGATCCAAATGTCGATGAGGTTCAACGCCTCCTTGACGTGCGGATTATCCGCAAGTGCTTTTTCCTGGGCGGTCAACGGCGCAACCATCAGGAGAGCAAGCGCGACAAGCAAAACACACTTTTGGGTGACGGAACGGGTCATAGTCTCCTCCTGTCTTTGATTGTTGTCTTTGGGCATCCGGACATTATAGAGGACTTGCGCGTTCCTGGTGAAGGATACGGTGTGATTCCAATGTGCCAAGTCACTCGCAATGCTATGCACGAGAGCGCGTCGCTTGTGAAATAATCGGCGGCAACGGATTCGTAGGCACCGCCGCCGCCGATTTTTCAATTGCCGCCCGCCTGCCGAGCCTCGAGCGCGGGCGTGAAAAAAGTCAGCGGACTTTCATCGAATAGAAATAAGCCGACCTGAACCACTTGACGTTGCCGTCTTCGTCGAACTCGAAGACCACTTCCTCCCCGAGCTCGCCGTCTTTGCGGACGTAGCGGAAGTAGTTATCCTTGATCTGCTTGAGCACGTGGACGTCTTCCGCAGGATTATTGGACGGCAGGCCGATCGTCGCCAAGGCGCCCTTCCAGTAGAAGACCGCGGTTTCTCCCCAGTGCGTCCTGTAAAGCCCGGTGAATTTCTTCAGCTCATCCGGGGCGGTCTTCGCCTCATCGGGATTCTTCAGCGCTTCCGCAATCACGGGCGCGATGATCTCGTACGGCTTCTCACTATAGTTCCCGACCGGCGCATCCGCGGCATTTATCATGCAGACAATCGCGATCTTGTCCTTGGGACTCAAAGCGACTTGTGTCCGGTAACCCGGGCAGCCGCCGCTGTGGCCGACGAAGGTCACGTCCTTGTTGCGCCAGTTGATGAAGCCCAGCCCCCACATCGTCGTCCTGTCCCAGTCGACCCAGCTCACCCGGTGCATCTCCTTCAGCGTGTAGCCGCTCAGCACCGAGCTGTCCTTGTTGTCAAGCGCGCGGAACTGCCAGGATGCGAACTTAGCCAGGTCGAGTGCAGTCGAGGCCAGGCCGGCCGCCGGAGTGGCTCCCTTCGCCTGGAAGAAAGGCAGACGCACCCGGTCGCCCTCGCGCTCCCAGCGGCTGTAGCCGATCGCCAGGCGCAGCCCGTACTGGTCCTCCGGCAGGAAGGGCGTGGTATCGCTCATGCCGAGCGGCTTGAGGATGTGCTCGGTGATGTATTCCTCGTAGGTCTGCCCGGATATCTCCGCCACCACCTGCCCGAGCAGCGACATGCCGAAATTCGAGTACTGGAAATAGACGTCCGGCGGATAGAGCGTTTCTTGACCGGGAAGATACTTCTTTATATCCGCCAGGTCCTCCCACGGTAGATCGGGCTCGCCGTTGTAAGGCTGCGCCGACTCGCGCGGAAGGCCCGATGAGTGCCGCATCACGCTGCGGATGGTTATCGGCGGGGCGTCCGGATCGACTGGCTTGATATCGAACCAGGGGAGATACTTGGAAAGTGGGTCATCGAGTTGCAGCTTGCCGGCGTCGCGCAACTGCATGATCGAGGTGCTGGTGAACAGCTTTGAGATCGAGCAGATGCTGAAGATCGTGTCCGGCCGGGCCGGAATCTGATCCTCGATGTTAGCGAAACCGTAGCCGTTGCTCCAGATCACGTCCTGATCGTGGACCACCGCGATGGTCAAGCCTGGGAATCGTTTGTAGCCGACATCGGATTCGAGCCAGATGTCGAGGAGGTCGAACGCTTCCTTGACGCGCGGATTGTCCAGCAGCTTTTTCTCTTGGCCGACAACCAGTGCCGCCGAGAGCAGAATAATGATGATGATCAATAGCCCCTTTCGAGTGACTAAACGGAACATAGTCGCCTCCTATTGGTTTGTAGTTGTTTGTGACAACGTGGACATTATAAGACCTTGGCCGGTTTTGTTGAAGAGAAACGGAAATTGGCTGGCAGGAAAG
>DATKUF010000264.1:0-2095 GCA_035530755.1 Spirochaetia bacterium
GCAAGCTCAGGAGCACGGGACGTCGACTACGTGCTTACCACCAGAGAGCTCGCGCGGATGATACGGCAGGCCGGAATCGACTTCGCTGCGCTACCCGACGGACAGCCGGATCCTGTCATGTCGAGTTACACCGGTGCTGCGACAATTTTTGGGGCTTCCGGTGGCGTGATGGAGGCCGCGCTTCGCACCGCCTACGAGCTTGCAACGGGGAAAACACTCGAGAGTGTGGACTTCGCGAATGTTCGCGGAATGGACGGAGTAAAAGAGGCGACGATCGATCTGGACGGTACGCCGATCCGCGTAGCGGTGACAAATGGGCTGGGGAACGCTCGAACTATTCTCGATCAGGTGGCAGACGCAAAAAAGAGGGGAAACGAGACCTATCACTTTGTCGAGATTATGGCGTGCGCAGGCGGCTGCATCGGAGGTGGTGGGCAACCGCTCGAAAACAGCCTGGCACGTCGCGCGCAACGTATCGAAGGCTTGTACCGGGAAGACCGGGGTATGCCGCGGCGCAAGTCCCACGAAAACCCGGAGGTCGTCGCACTCTACGCCGACTTTCTGAAAGCGCCGGGAGGAGAGCTTTCTCACGAGCTGCTTCACACCCACTACCGGCAGCGGAGCGTATACCCGCATCCGACGTGAGTTCTATCGTGATTACTCATACTGCAACGGTGCGGATTCGCGCCGTTGCTTGTCGGTCATCAGTGCTTTCCTTATACTGATCTCACTATGGGCATACGCGGCGAAGTCTTTTCCGCACGGCTTAACACCGTGAAACGGACCTATTTCTTTAACGTGAAGGAAAACCGGAAAGGTGACCTCTTCCTGAATCTCGTGGAAAGCGTGAAACAGGAGGACGCTACTTTCGATCGCCATCAGATCTTCGTCTATAAGGAAGATATTGAGGAGTTTGCCCGAAACTTCGAGCAGGCCGTCAGAGCGATGCGGGGACCTCAAACTGGAAGGTTCGGCGGTGGATCCTCGAAGGGCCGTGAACGCCAATAAGCCTGCGGTGTTCGGCAGTCGGGTATCCCTTGTGCTTTTCGAAAAGGTACTGGGGTTCGATTTTCGCGTATTCGATCATCCAGCGGTCGCGCGCCGTCTTGGCGAGTATCGAGGCAGCCATGATTTCCGGTACAATTGCGTCGCCTCCGATGATGGCTCTACTTGGAAACGGCAGAACAGGGGTCCTGTTCCCATCGACAAGAACGAGCGCCACTTCTCTCCCGAGCGCTTCGACAGCCCGACTCATAGCGAGCAGACTCGCCTGAAGAATGTTGATGCGGTCTATTTCCTCATGCGTTGCCCAACCGATACCGTAGGCGGCCGCGTGCTTTCTGATGACGTTCTCGGCTTCTTCCCGCATTCTGCGCGTAAGAACTTTGGAGTCGGCAAGCACTTCGCGCGGGAAATCCTCGGAAAGGATCACCGCCGCCGCTGTGACGGGACCTGCGAGCGGGCCGCGGCCCGCTTCGTCGACGCCGCAAATCGGCCCCACGACCGTGGGTATCTCGAACGAGATTTGCAATTTGTCTGTAGGGCGCAACATCTGCTCCTGAAGATCGCACAGAACCCGCCCGCGCGGCGCGAACGGCGCATTGAGCGCGGGCCGGGTTGCGAACCCGTCAGCTCACTTTGATCTCTTTTGTGCTCTCCCACAAGCCGTGGATGTTGCAGTAGGACAGGGCGTGGATGGTGCCGGACTGTTTGAGTGTGACAGTTGCACTGACGGCCGGCTCCGTGAAGGCGATGCCCTGGTTGGCACCTTTTGCCGATGCGCCGTGAGCAACGAACTCATTCACCGACAACTGCTGGGTGAACTTGTCACCTTCCGGCTGGAAGTAGAGCTGAATCCAGCTGATGTGATGCTCGGTAGTGTTCGGGTGAGCGATCTCCTTTCCAACCGACGCCGAAATGGTCACCTTTTCGCCCGCTTTTATCGCATTCGGGCACTCTATCACCGGTGCGTGCTTCTCACTCTTGAAATCCGCGGTCTGGGTATAGTCGCCAATCTTGCTCATGTCGCTCCTCCTCGAGATTTGGTGGTGTCATTCTAAGATACCTCCGGCGCAGGTGATCAGCAAGTCGACCG
>DATKUF010000265.1:0-2819 GCA_035530755.1 Spirochaetia bacterium
AGCAGGCGATCCGGTACTCACGCACGGGCCGGGTGGTCGTTGAGCAGTTTATCCCGGGGCGGGAATACAGCATCGATGCAATTGTCAGCGACGGAGAGATCACCATCTGCGGGATCGCCGAGCGTCACATCTATTTCCCTCCCGCATTTATTGAAATGGGCCACACCTTACCGGCTGAACTGAGTGCTTCGGTCGAACGCGACGTTGTTGATGTATTCTGCCGCGGTGTACGGGCGCTCGGTATCTCAAACGGGGCGGCGAAAGGCGATATCTTCCACACCGGGCACGGCGCGGTAATCGGTGAAATCGCGGCCAGACTCTCTGGCGGCTACATGTCAGGCTGGACCTACCCCTACGCGACCGGTCACGAAGTCACCGCAGCTGCGCTCAATATCGCGGTCGGGCTTCCACCGGGTGATCTTTCGCCGAAACGAAACTGGGTATCGGCTGAGCGAGCATTTCTTTCAATTCCGGGAACCATACGGCGGATCGACGGTGTTGCATCCGCACGTGTTGTTCCGGGGGTGAAGGAGCTGTTTCTGCGGGTCGAAACCGGTGACAGCGTGCGCTTCCCGAAGAACAATGTTGAGAAATGTGGAAATGTGATCGCGTGCGCGAGCGACAGGGTGCATGCATCGGCCGCCGCAGAGGCAGCGCTCCGCTGCATAGAACTAAGGCTCGAACCGAACCGCCCGGAGACAGACGAGTTCCTCTTCTCGCAGCGGATCGGGCTACCTGATCCGCACCTGTTCGAACTCACCGCAGATCCCGATATCGCGGCCGTACTCGAGTATGAAAAAAGTTGCGCAACTATTCGTGAACTGTCGGCGACCATTCACGAGTCAATAAATGCCGCCCGGTTCCCCGCGGTTGTGTCGCTGCCGAGTTGGCCCGAAGAGACGGTGCTCAACTGGATGGGGATGTCTCTCGCGGAAGCCGTGCAGACGGTCGTCCGGGTTCACTCTCTGCAGCTGATAGAAGGGGACCCGAGGGATTCTGACCTGTCGACGCAGCAGATTCACGAATCAAGCGCGTTCAGCGGCGCGTTCTGGCTCGCGATTGTCCGCGGAGGGCTTCAGGGGGTCAGATACCTGCTTGATTCGATTCTGGCAGAAGCGGGGTTATAGTAGTGCGCGGTGTTCGCATTCTCGCGTGGATGCTGATAGGGATTGCAGCACCGCTCTGTTCGCAGCAAGTGCCGCTGGTGCAGCTCATCGGCCACACAACGGCACGTCTCGAGTGGGATCCCTATCGGCAGCAGGGAGAAATCGCCGACGGTGCGAATGTACTTTCATTCCGCCTTGGATCACCGCTGTTTCTGTTGAACCACAGTGAGACAAAGGCGCTCGGCGAGATCGGGTTTCCCAACGGGCAGCTGGTCGTGACTGCCGAAGCCGCTGAATACATCACCAACCTTTTTCCCGTCGACACCGCAGCCAAACAGGGGCGCATTCCGAAGCGCCACGTCTCCACCATCTTTCTGGACCCAGGGCATGGCGGTCGTGATCCGGGTGCAATCTCGACACAGATCATCAATGGTAAGCCGGTTACGATAGAGGAAAAGGACGTAGTCTTGCGCGTGTCGAAAATGGTGTTTGCGGAACTGGCTGCGCACTATCCAGACAAAAAAATCGCCACTTCCCGAGATGGGGATACCTATCTTGCACTGGAGGCGCGGACTGAAGCGGCAAACGCAATTCCGCGAAAGCCGAACGACTCAACGGTCTTCGTGTCGATTCACGCAAATGCGTCGCTCAGGAAGGCGACGCGAGGGTTCGAAGTGTGGTTTCTTCCGCCCGAGTACCGACGAACCCTGCTTCAGCCGTCCGACGTTTCGCAAACATCGGTTGAAGTACTGCCGATCCTGAACTCGATGCTGGAGGAGGAGTACACCATCGAAAGTGTGCTGCTCGCAAAAAGCATACTTGGCGGTATGGATGAAGAGGTTGGGACTCTGTCGCCGCGCCTTGGGTTGAAGGAAAACTCCTGGGCCGTGGTGCGAAATGCCAAAATGCCATCAGTGCTCGTGGAAATCGGATTCATTACGAATCCGATCGAAGGTCTTCGGCTCAGTGATGATGCGTACTTGCGGAAGATAGCCATGGGAATCTATAATGGTGTCGTTCGGTACGTGACGGCGTATGAACAAAGTAACAGCCCGGAGTAATACGTGGATCTATTTCGAGAACGCCCTTACGTCCTGTGGGCGATATTTCTTGCTGCAAGTCTTCTGATCTCGCTGTCTCTCTATTTTGCCTTCCGACCGGATCAGGTTGAACGGGTGCTCTTCTTTCCCGAGAACATCACCGGCGCTCTGAAAGGTGAAGCTCGTCTGCTTCCGAGGCAACACACGGTGGAGGAAAGGGTAAGGTCGGTGGTCGCCGAATTGTTGCTCGGCCCGGAGTTGGTGCGAGATCTTCCGGACGCGCCTGTGGATACAGTCGCCCGGCTCGTCATTGTGCGGAACAACAACGTATATATCGACTTTTCTCCGAAAATGGCGATTGGCGGCATTCAGATGCAGGAGCCCGTCGATCGGACTCTGAAGATCATCGAACGTACTATCAGATTCAATTTCCCATTCATCCGGAACATCACGATAACCATCGGCGGACAGCTTCCCGGTGAACCCTATTTTGCGATGAAATAAAAAGATAGGCCGCCTTTACTATTTTGTACAACGGGAAAAAAATCGTTGACAAAGGTAGTTCCGCGCGTATAATTTTAGTTAGGCTACTGTTTCTTTCATGGAAGGCTGGTTAGTAAAGGAGTATGGGATGAAACGTTTCCTCGTTCTTTTTGCTGTCGCATTCACGGTG
>DATKUF010000266.1:0-12344 GCA_035530755.1 Spirochaetia bacterium
CAGAGACAAACCTTCGTCGCGGGTTGATGCTTTCGCAGGGAAGCTTCGTGCCCTTTCTCACGCGTCCCATCGCCGGAACGTTTCTCGCTATCGCTGCCGCCTCAATCATAATCTCGGCGATCAGCACCGCGAGAAAGAAGAGAGAAAACGAAAAAGCCGCCGCCGAAGCCTGAGTTCACGCGATCCGCACCGCTGCGCGAACACGGGACCTGACAGATTGGAAGTGAACCGATTCGTCCGGGCGCAAACAGCACTCGGGCGCCCATCCAACCTCCTGGCGAAGCATCTGTCGCCGGCATTGGAGCCGACACACTTTTCGCCGGGCACGAACTGATGTGGTGCTGCGCCGCCGACGCGGTAACGGTGGGATTCCTTTGCCGCGAGCCGATCCCCACTCGAACGTAATAGAAACCGTCCCTCTCGTCCTGGTCACAGATGTCGAATCGATGGCTGCTCCGGAATCTCATGTGCGATTGGCGTCAGTTCACAATGCGAAGTTGTCCCGGTGAGGATAGAATTATCTCCGCACGACCTTTGTACCGCTCGATTCGTCCAGTCACTTGAACTGTTCGGCCGACGAGGCTTGCCAGATTTGGGAACCGTGAACGATCGCGGCTAAATACCACTGCGGTGAGACTCTGCGCAGGATAGGGCGAGCCGAAGTCGAGAAACGTGGGATCGTTTGCCGTCGCGCGGGTATCCGCACCTTCATGAACTTCGGCAACAATTCCGGTGACGACTGCGTAGGTCCCGAAGTGGCGAACGGCCTCCGTGGCGGTGAAATGCGCGACAGGCGCGAGTTGATCCGGCTCGCGCGCTCGTCCAGGTGTGCCTGAAAGGCGGAAGAGCGCGAAAGGAATAATGAGTGCAAGCGCCGCCAACGCGTAAAGGCGCTTTCCGCGCGATCCGTAGCGCATCCTCAATTGTAGCACGGAGCGGCAGGCGGGCCGAGAGGGCGAGTATGCAGGAATACTCAGGCAGCGCCGCGAAGCTGAAGACGCTGTACACGACGGCCGGTTAACCCGACCCACACCGACGCGCACAAACCAATGGCTCCGGAGACGACCATGCACACGCTCGCACTCGCCGCGTCCACGAGTGCCCCGGCGTAGAGACTGCCGATCGGTGTTACCCCGCCGAAGACCAGCGAGTAGACACTCATTACCCTACCGCGCATCGAGTCTATCGAGTTCGATTGAACGTAGGCGTTGCACGAGGCGGCGAACGTCACCGAGAAGAACCCGGTCACCGCCAGAAGAACGGCGGAGAGAAGAAAACTCCGCTGAAAACCGGCGAGAAGTAAGAACAGCGACATGCCCGCCCCGCCGGCAATGAGCCGAACTGCCTTTGGCCCTCCGGCGCTTCGCAGAGTCAGGAGCAGGCCGCCGGCGAAGGAACCGATTCCCATTGCGGTCATGAGGAGCCCGAAGGACGTTGCGTTCCCCGAGAGCTCGATTTTTACAAACGTGGGAACAACGATGTTGAAGTTCATTACGAAGGTGCTCAAGACCGCCATGAGCGCGAGCGGCAGGAGGATGTGGGAATTCTTTCGGATGTAGTTGAGTCCCTCGCCAATACTGGAAAGAACGCGCGAAAATGGATTGCCGACGTCAGTATCGGCAACTTGCGGAGCTCGATAGTCGGGAACATTGATGAAGAATAGAGACACGATAACTGCGAGAAAGGAGATACCGTTGAAGAGAAAGCACGGCGCGATCCCGATGAGTCCGATCAGAAGGCCGGCGACGGCCGGACCCACGACGCGAGCCATGTTGAAAACCGTCGAGTTCAGAGAGATGGCGTTCATGAGATCTTCGCGTCCTGCAAGTTCGATGACAAATGACTGCCGCGTCGGAATATCGAACGTGTTCACCATTCCAAGAAGCAGAGCAAGAACCAGGATATGCCAGTATTGAACCACGTGCAGGAAGGTGATCGCCGAGAGAACAAAGGCAAGCAGCATCAGCATGGTTTGAGTGAAGATAAGCACTTTGCGCTTGGGAAAACGGTCGACAAAGGGGCCGGCAAACACCGACAGGAGCATCACCGGCAAGAACTGGATCGTGCTTACCAGGCCCAGCTTGAATGGTGAGTTCGTGAGTTGCAGCACAAGCCAGGCCTGACCGACATTTTGCATCCAGGTGCCGATGACAGAGAAACCCTGGCCGCTCCAGAATATGAGGAAATTCCTGTGCGTCAGCGACGGAAAATATCTATTAACGATCGAATTCAGTTGTTGAAAGGCCATGATGGCAAGTCGATTTTCGATATTCTATGGCGCCGTTCGGGGAATTGCAAGGGGTCCGTCGGTTGGAACTCCGCGGCTGCCTCAGACTATCTTTCCCGGGTTCATGATCCCTTCCGGGTCGAAGGCGTTCTTCACCGCTTGAAACGCCGCGATCTCCGGCCCGGTAAACACCATCGGCATGAAGCCTTTTCGTTTGTGACCGATACCGTGCTCGCCACTGATAGTACCGCCGAGACCCGCCGCAATCCGGTACAACTTCGGCAGCAGCTCATCCAGAAGCCGGTGCCATTTTTCGACATTCATATCCACGGGTTTTATCGGCGTGCAGTGGATGTTTCCGTCGCCGAGATGCCCGAAGTTTGCTATTTCCACTCCGGTTGCGCCGGCGAGTTTCCGGGTGGCACGTATCAACGGCCACACTTCGGTCACCGGTACGGAAATGTCCTCCATAGTTTGATGAGGGCTGGTTTTCATGAGCGCCCATGGAATCTGTTTACGGATGTGCCAGATCTCGTCGAACTCTTTCTTGTTCCCGGAACGGCGAACCTCCAGAATTCCGCGGTTCTTCAGTATCTGTTCGACGGCCGCGGCCGCGCTCTGCACCTCGTCTGGGCCGGCGCCGTCAAATTCTACCAGAATCATCGAGCTTCCGTCGGGGATCCATGCGAACCGTTTCGACGTCGACTTCAGTAACCGCAGGCAGGTGCCGTCGGCCAACTCGACCGAAGAAGGACGAGTCGGGAGTCCTCCGAGTATCATCGGGGTGAGTTCCGCAAGCATCGATTCCTCCGGCAGGAATCCCAGCACGACGGTGCGTGCCCGTGGCCGCGGAAGCAGACGAAGCGTAACCTGCGTAATCAGTCCGAGCGTACCCTCGGACCCGACAAACAGGCCGACGAGGTCGTACCCAGTGACATCCTTGATCCGCCGTCCGCCGAAGCGGAGCAACTCCCCGGAAGCCGTTACGATATTGAGTCCCAACACGTAGTCGCCGGTGACGCCGTACTTTACTGCGCGGCCGCCCCCGGCATTTTCCGCGACATTTCCGCCGATCTGGCAGATCTCCTCGCTCATTGGATAACCGGCAAAGAAAAGCCCGTGTGGTTCGAGAACGGCATCGAGCTCTTTTGTGATGACGCCCGGTTCGAGCACTACTATCATGTTGCCGTCGTCTATCTCGAGTACTCTGTTCATACGGCTGAACGAGATGACGATCCCGCCATGCACCGGTACGGCGCCTCCCGACAGACCACTCCCGCCGCCCCGTGGTGTGATCGGAATCCGCCGCGCCCGTGCGATATTGACAATCCCGACTACCTCTTCGGTGCTGCCCGGGTAGACAACGACATCCGCGCGCGATGCGTACTTCTGTTCGGTAATCTTGTCATGGCCGAGTTCCACCAGGTCCTTCTCCGCGGTACTGACCGCCTCACGGCCGCACACACCGACAAGCGCTTGCACGACAGCGTCGTCCACCAATCCAAATTCCCGAAGCGTGTCGTCAGCGGAATTCACCGGACACCTCTCTGCCCGCAGCAGGCTATTACGATATTCATATGTCTCTCCACAGCGGCGCGAGCCGTATCGGCGTCGCCCGCAGCGATTGCGTCGGTTATCAACCGGCGCCGCGCCGGCGGCTCCGGGAATGCCCGTTCGATTATAACCCGAGGGACCTGCTTTCCGGCAACCAGTTTAATATCGGAGGTCTTTCGCGGAAGCTATCGCGGTACGGCTCGCATTTTGACTAGACACCTCACCTGTTTCTCTGGCCACGATTCTCTATGGGGCCTCAACTCCGAACCACCTGACAAAAATGCCTGCCGCCGCCGTCAGATGAGTACCAACGGAATCGAATGCGTGAGATCATCACGGCTGTCTCTCAGTGTGCACTTTCTGAAGACGACACTGAAGTTGTTCAAGCCCCGAAACCGTGGAAGGTTCGCCAATTCAGATGATCTTCAGGCTTTGCGGCGCTGTGACTACGGCAGCGGCTACACTCCACGGATTCTTTCCCGTATGAAAGAGTGATTCCGCTGCAGGTGCGAGCGCACCGACGTCTATCCCGTTTGCGATGATCGAGTACCCGGAAGCGCTGTTGACCTTTACGACGTAGACAGATTTTCCAGTCGGGTTCACTTCGGCAACAGTTTGAAGTCCTGGCTCGGCAGCGAACCGTTCACCTTTGTGAGTGCCCGCTAGTGGGATTGATTCTGCAGGCTGAAACGGTAGGGTCCGCGTTCTTTGAGACGTCGGGGAAGTACTGGCTAAGGTTCGCACAGGCTGCGACAGCCACCGTTGAATCCGACAAGCCGGGTTTGTCCCTAATCGCACTCCGGTTATCGTCCCAGGTCAGAGCGCTGTTGGCTCCACAGCATGAGCCTTTCGATCCTCCGGTCCGCAAAGTTCTGGCCGTCGACTTTGGTTCCCTCGGTAATTGACCGAAGCGTGTCGGCAAACAGGGCGTACGGTTCGATGGTCTTGCTTTCACCAGGTGCGGGATTCCCGGGCACATCGACCAACTTGACGCGGGTGCCTCGGACGTCAACCATCAATCCCGGACGGGGAGCCAACAACAGCGCTGACGAGAGTTTCTAATATCTTCCCCCGAACCCTACTCAAAGGCATGGAGGAGCACGTACGAGGCTGCACCGAGGGTTCCGGCTTCCTCGTCATCGAGCTGTGAGTATTCGATTGTGGTGCGTTGCGCAACGTTGATCAGAGAAACTTTTCCGACACGCTCCCGCAGCGAGTTAATGAAGTAATCGCCGGCGTGTGCATATGTTCCCTGGATCACAACGACCTCCGGATCGTACATCAATATCAGATTGTGGATCGCGATCGCGAACCACGCGATGGTTTCGTCCATGACGATACGCGCGAGGCCGTCGCCCGATTCGGATGCTGCGAAGAGCTCCTCGAGGTACAGAGCGCCGTCCGGGTTTCGAACCAGCACACTATCCGGGAAGTCGGCCTTGAGACTCTGCGCCCGAGCAAGCACGCGCCGCGGCATTACCTGCATTTCGAAACAGCCGAATCCGCCGCAGTCACATCGCTCCGTATCGGTTACGTTGATTTTCATATGTCCAATCGAACCGGCGATATTGTGGACCCCTCGATAAATAGTCGCGTTCAAGATGTTGCCCGCGATGAGTCCGTCGGCGCAATGTATTACCTGCGAATTCTGAACGTTTCGCAGGCGCCCGGCTGTTGTCTCGGCAAGGGTACGAAAACGAATTGCGTTGTCGACATAGACCGGAATCGCAACTCCCACGCGCTTCTGGATCATGTCCCGCAGGGGGAGTTCCTTTCCCCAGCTAGGATTGTGCGGTGAGGTCAAGACGATCCCCCGCTCGAAATCCGTCACGCCTTGACTGCCGACTCCGATTCCGAGGATCGATTCTCTCGGAATGTGCGGGTTATCGACGAGCGCTGCGATCAACTCGTCTATCACCGACAGCAACTCCGCGGCATTGAGATCGGGCGCAATGCTCTTGCGAAAGACTCCCGCTGTCTCGATGTTGAGATCCACAAGTCTACCGGTAACCGACTTTTCGCCTATGAGAATGCCCAGGCTATACCGAGCAGAAGAATTGAAGTTGTAAAGCTGTGGCCTGCGCCCGCCTTCTATTTTCCCCGGCGCTTTTCCGACCGGCGTTACGATGTCACCTTCGGCCAGCAGATCGAGTATCTTTGCGACGGTGAGGCGGCTCAAGCGGGCCCGATCCGCGACTTCGCTGATAGTACAGCGGGTGCTCGCGCGAAGCACGTTCAGGACCTTGAGGATGTTCGAATTGCGCTGCGCGCGATGTGTCGTCACCGTGCTCCTGCGGCATCCGCCATTGCGTGTTTCCATACTCTATGGGCATTCGACAGCTGAGTCAAGTGTGTTACGTAACCCATAACATAACTCATTGAC
This sequence comes from Spirochaetia bacterium, assembly GCA_035530755.1. Classification (GTDB taxonomy): domain Bacteria; phylum Spirochaetota; class Spirochaetia; order DSM-27196; family DATKUC01; genus DATKUC01. Next base: position 6,165 of record DATKUF010000266.1, read on the forward strand.
AAACCTCGCCACACGAGTGTATTCTCTTGTGGTCGGGTTCCAAACCACGGATCGAGTACCGGCGCATGCGGATCGGCGGGAAAACGGTAATGGCGAACAGAAAACCAAATGTCGTTGTTTTTCTGACCGATCAACAACGGTGGGACACCACCGGCGTCCACGGTAATCCTCTCGATTTGACTCCCAATTTCGACCGTTTCGCGACCGGCGGCACTCATTTCTACAACACCTTCACCTGCCAACCGGTGTGCGCACCTGCGCGCTCCTCACTTCAGACGGGCCAGTACGCCACGTCGACCGGCGTCATTGCCAACGGCATCCCTCTGGCCGAGGACGCTGTGACGCTTGCCAAATGCTTTCGCAGCGCTGGTTACCAGACGGGCTACATCGGCAAGTGGCACCTCGGAGGAGCCGAGCTCGGACTGAAAAACTGGAAGCAAGAACCGGTGACGGCACGGAAACGGGGAGGTTACGAGTACTGGCTGGCCGCGGATGCGGTGGAGTTTACCTCGGATTCCTACCACACCTTGCTCTTCGACACAAATGACAAGCCCGTTCAGCTGCCCGGATACCGCGTCGATGCAGTTACCGATGCGGCGATAAGATATATTTTCGAAAACCGCAATTCGAGCTTTTTCCTGTTTCTCTCCTTCCTCGAGCCCCACCACCAGAACCACACTGACAACTATCCGGCACCGGAGGGCTACGCGGAGCGCTACCGCGGCAGGTGGATACCTCCGGACCTCGCCACACTCGGTGGAACCGCACACCAGCACCTCGGTGGTTACCTTGGGTTGGTGAAGCGTTTGGACGAAGCCTTCGGCCGTCTCCTCGATGCCTTGAAAAGCCTGTCACTCCAGGATGACACGATCGTCGTTTTCACCTCCGATCATGGGAATCACTTCAAGACGCGGAACCGCGAATACAAGCGGTCCTGCCACGAGAGCTCGATTCGTGTGCCGCTTGCTCTGTGCGGTCCGCATTTCAACGGTGGAGGAAGGGTCACACAGCTCATGAGCCTTGTGGATCTCCCCCCAACGATTCTCGATGCCGCCGGTATGGCGGTTCCCGATTTGATGCAGGGCAGAACGGCGATGCCGCTCATTCACGGGCAGACGATCGGGTGGCCCGACGATGTGTTCGTGCAGATCAGTGAATCCCAGGTCGGACGCGCGATCCGGACAAAGCGATGGAAATACAGCGTCTCCGCAACCGGGGTGGACGCCTATGCCGTACCCGATGCCGGCGAATACACCGAAGAGTTCCTTTATGACCTCGAGGCCGATCCGTACGAGCTTACGAATCTGGCGGGTCTCGATTCACATCTGGAAGTTTCCCGACAGATGAAAAATCGTCTGCTACGGAGAATTCGCATGCATGAGGGCAAGAGCCCGGCGATCCGTGATGCGCCTGTCCGCCACGAATTGGATCAGAGGGTTGTCTTTCCGGGTGATCTGCCTGGATAGACTCTGTACAACTGAATTCGACCCCGCGCGGCGTCGCGCGGAGTGGAAACGGAATGGAAGAGGAGGTGCTTTCGTGAAAATGCAAAGACATTTTGCGCTTTCGGTTATTGTGCTTCTTGCTGCAACTTCAATGTCCGCGTTTGCCGGCGGACAGCCGGAAACAAGCTCCGGCGTGCAAGCTCCGGCGCAAGCCGTGCCACCGATCAATATTCTCATCAACAGTTCGCCGTGGCTCGATAGCTTCAAGGCCCTCGTGGCGCTCTACGAGAAGGATACCGGTAATCAGGTTAATCTCGACATTACCCCCTTCCCGGGCATGCTGCAAAAATCACGCAACGCGGTTACGGCACAGACCAGCGAGTTCGATCTCATAAACCTCAACGAGGAATGGTATCTGCAGTTCTACAAAGGCGGCCTGGTCACACCGCTCAAGGAGATCGATCCGAACTTCAAGCTCGACCCGCAGGTGATTGAGTACAACTTTGCCGATCGATGGGATCCCAAAGTCAACGGCTCCACCGGGGACGGCGAGATACTCGGTCTGCCGATCAACGGCAACATCCGGATCCTGTACTACCGAAAGGACCTGTTCGAACAAAAGGGTCTCAAGCCGCCGACGACGTTCGACGAGTTCATGACAGACGTCAAAGCGCTGCATAACCCGCCGAATCTCTACGGGTTTACCGCCCGGACTTCCGACGATCCAATTTTCAACCTGCTTGCCTTCATCCATGGCTTCGGAGGCGATATCGTAGCCCTGAACCCGCAGACTGGAAAATGGACAGTTGAACTGAACAAAAAGCCCGCGGTCGACGGGCTCAAGTTCTGGCTCAACCTCGCCTGGAACTACGATCCGTCCAACTACACGCAGATCGACCAGGCGGCGATGATTTCACTTATGGCAAGCGGACGCTCGGCAATGGCCATCATGGTTGACGCCGCCGCACCTAACTTCGACAACCCGAAAGTGAGCAGCGTGATCGGGAAGGTCGGGGCCGTGGTAACGCCTGGGAGCACCGCTGATCTTCGATCGCCGACTTCTGGAATCTGGATTATGGGGATTCCTCACAATCTCCCGGCAGATCACAAGAAGGCAGCCTTGAAATTCCTGTCATGGGCAATGACACAGAAGGCGGAACAAGCATACGCGGATGCAGGCGGCATCGTGGTTCGGGAGGATGTCTATCAGGCAATGGAAAAGAATCCAAAGTTCTGGTGGGCGAAGGCAGTTGCCGACAGTACGCCATACATTAAGCCCTTCCCGCGGACGACTTCGAGCGGTGAAATCCATACAATGCTCAATGACATGCTCAAGCAGGTCGTGGCAAAACAGATGGATCCGGACGCCATGATGAAACAAGCGGCGCAGAAGATCCAGTCGATCATGCAGGATGCCGGCTACCAGATGGAACCTCTCGGCAACTAGCCAGTATGTTCAATCGAGCCTTTCGGTATTGGGCCTTGTTGCCGGCAGTACTGGTGCTTGGCCTTCTCACCTTGTACCCGATTGTCCAGCTGATACGCATGAGCTTCTCGGACCTGCAGTACGTGCAGGCAGGCATCAGCTGGACATCGGTGGGGCTCAAGAACTTCAGAACAATATTCGGTGATCCGATCGCTCTGGTAGCTCTTCGCAACACGGCCGTCTTTGCCCTCGTCACTGTAACAATCGAAACGGTCGTTGCCCTCGTACTTGCGATCGCGGTCAACCGCGTGAAGATCTTCTCACGTTTCTATCGCGTTATCGTGATATTGCCGATGCTCATTCCGCCCATCGCAATCGGCGTCATGTGGCTCATGATCGTAAATTTCAACTACGGCGTCCTGAACGAGCTGCTGATTTCTTTCGGGATCCAGGGTCCCGCGTGGCTGAACACCGCGGCTCTCGCATTTCCCACGATCATAGTCGTCGACATCTGGCACTGGGTAAGTTTCATGTTTCTCATCCTTCTGGCGGGCATCGAGTCCTTACCGCAGGAGCTCAACGAAGCGGCACGGATCGACGGTGCGACTGAGCTGCAGCTGACCCGATACGTCACACTGCCGCTTCTTCGTCCGACCATCAGTGTTGCGGTTATACTGCGTATAATTTTTGCGTTCAAAGTCTTTGACGAAATATACCTCCTCACCAACGGCGGCCCGGGCAACGCAACGCAGGTGATCAGCTCGTACGTCGAAGCGGTTTTCTTCGGCCAGGCGAGAATGGGATATGCAGCCGCTCTGGCACTTGCTACGGCCGTGCTGATCGTTGTCTTTGTGGTCGGGTACCAGCGAATCAACACGATCGCCGGTAGAGCGTCGTAAATGCCGAAGATCGGCGACCGTCGGGGAGTCAGCGTGCGTAACGTGTCACACGCGGTGAGAAAAGAGCCGTTTCTCGGTCACCTGATCCTCTGGCTTGCAGTGCTTGTTACCGTTCTGCCGATGCTCGTGACGCTCCTCACTTCGTTGAAATACACGCGCGACATTATTTCGGGATCACTTTTCTTTCAACCGACGCTCGGTAACTACGCTTCTTTATTCACCGGTCAGGGAGGAGACTTTCTACATCTGCTGCTGAACAGCGTGATAGCAAGCGTGGGAAGCACCGCCATCGTCATCATAATCTCGTCGCTTGCGGCATACAGCATCAGCCGCTTCAAGTGGCCTCGATGGGTAAGCGGTGTCATCGTGTCCTGGCTGTTGTTCGCGCAAATGCTTCCGCCAATTGTCTTCGTCGGCCCCTTTTATCTTATGTCCCGCACTCTGGGGGTTTACAATACGCCGGTCGCCCTGGTGATGGCATACATCGTTCTCGATTTTCCGCTTGCGATGTTCATTCTCAGGCGATTCTTCGCCGATGTGCCGTCAGAAATAGAAGATGCCGCCTTGATCGACGGTGCGAGTCACGCTACCACTTTTCTCAGAATCATCGTGCCGATCGTTTCGCCCGGAATAACGGCTGCCGCGCTGTTGAGTTTTGTATTCAGCTGGAATGATTTCATTTTCGCCCTCTCGCTTACCAGTTCCTCAAGCGGAATGACGATTCCCGTCGGAATCGCGAACTTCGCTCAGGAATATCAAATTCTCTACGGAGAAATGACCTCGGCCGCATTCTTTGCGGCGATTCCTGCGATTATTCTGGTCGTGTTCGCACAGCGGTATATAACCACCGGACTTGCTCTCGGATCTGTGAAGGGATAAGCGGTCCCCCCGCTTCGACGATTTGGCAGCTGTTTCGCCGTGCCTTCTATCGCTCGCTGTCGAGAGTCGACATGGCCGCGTCATCGTACCGCCCACCCGCAACTTCAGCGGCGGGAATCGCCCGATCGATCTCTTCGAGGTCGGTCGGACTTAGCGCAAGCTCCAATGCTCCGAGAGAATCGCGAAGCTGCTTTCTGTTTCGCGCCCCCAGAAGAGGAATGATGTCATCGCCACGGGACAAAACCCATGCAATCGCCAGCCGGGCGGTCGTGGTTCCTTTCCCTCTTGCAAGCGAATCGAGCGCCTGAACGAGGCCGAGATTCCGCTTGAAGTTTTCACCCTGGAAGCGCGGAAAACGGCCGCGGATGTCGTGTCTTCCTGATTCCGGGGCGCCGACGCGAGCGATGAGTCCGCGCGAAAGGATACCGTAAGCGGTTATGCCAATTCCCATCGTCCGCACTGCCGACAGAATTTCCTTCTCGATGCTCCTGCTCATAAGCGAGTACTCGATTTGAAGCGCCGTCACGGGGTGAACCGCGTTCGCTCGCCGGATCGTTGCTTCGCCCATCTCCGACAGCCCGATGAACCGCACGTAACCCTCTTTCACCATATCGGCAATCGCGCCGACTGTCTCTTCGATGGGCACGCGGGGATCCAGGCGTGACGGCTGGTAGAGATCGACATATTCCGTTCCCAGGCGCGTAAGTGTATAGGTGAGGGAAGTCTTGACGGATGCGGGTCGCCCGTCGAAGCCGATGAACCGACCCGACGGCTCGAGCTGTGCGCCGAACTTGACCTGGAGGAATGCCTTTTCTCGCTTTCCGCCCTTGAGTGCCTCACGAAGGAGAAGCTCGTTGTGGCCTCTGCCGTAGAAGTCTCCCGTATCGAGCAGGGTTATCCCTCTCTCCATCGCCTCGTGAATGGTGGCAACGCTCTCCTTGTCGTTTACGGGTCCGTAAGTACCGGACATGGCCATGCACCCGAGCCCGACGGCTGAGACCTCCGGTCCGCTCTCCCCCAGTTTGCGCTTCTTCATAATTCCTCCTGCCGATCGGCGTTGTTTACCAGGATGTTGATCCAGTCGTCCCTGGAGAAGATCGAACCGGTGATTATGTGAACCCGGTCACGATCATCGACACCGGCGACAACGCTGCGCGGCGGCGGCCACTTCACGGCCTGTTCAAATTCGAATGTCACGATTATTTCATGAACAAGCAACTACCTACCCGGCGAAACCCTTCCCTTCACAATCCTTTGACGGTCATGCTCCACAAGGTTCTCGGTATTGCGCCGAGCTGCCGATCCTCCTGCATGGGCCTACCGGAATCGCCCCGCCGGGTCTCCCTGGATCATGAAGGGCACATGTGGCGGGTTCAACAGGGGGCAAAGGATCGGCTTAGGGAGAATGTACGTAGCATCCTCAGACTCGTCGGCTCGAATGGCCGAGCCGGCCGTAGGAGCTGTCAATCAGCGGTCAGCACAGTCCAGCCGACGCCCGCACCCGATTTCCCTTTATTGTATCCAGGAATGC
>DATKUF010000267.1:0-2498 GCA_035530755.1 Spirochaetia bacterium
CACGGGATTCAGGTGCTCGATACTCAGACCAAAGTGCTTGCGACCTACTACACCGGCACCGGCAGCAGTCTGAGCAGCGCCGTCTACTACCGAACTGCCGACAGCTCGACCGACGCCGGTTCGTGGATGAGCACCGGGCTCGCATCAAACGGCTCGACCATCCTGAGCATCGGACCCCTGTTCTACATCCCGGGCGATCCGATAGCGACTGCGGTATATGCGTGCGTGCAGACTGCGGCGTACAACTATGTTCTCTACTACAGCACCAACGGAACCAGTTTTGCGCCGTTGGCGGCCACCACAGATTCTTCGACACCCTACATCGACGCTACTACCAACGGGACGTACGACTATTTCATCACGGCATCGCAAGTCCTGACGCTGACCGGGCTCGCGACGGCGAGCTCTGCCACGCCGACCGACGCGGCGCCGGGCACGGGCAACGCCTACACCAACCTGGGCGGAATCTGGGGCGACGCCGGCGGGACGTTCAGCGGTACCGGTGACCTTTACATGACCGCGAACAACTCGATTCTCAGGTCTACGGATGGTGGTTCGCACTGGTCGGTGGTCGTTGCAAGCCACGCAGCGCCGAGCGGCGGTGCAAATCTTATTTTCAACAAGATCGCGGAAACCGAGGCCGGCAGCTACAAAGCGCTCCTCATCGGCTCGACGACAAGCGGCTACTGGGTTCTCACCCCGGGCGCGAGCGACGTCACGGTGGCAGATCCTTCATCGAACTACCAGGCGAGCGACCTGCGCACCTCGGCAATCACCATGCTTTTCGTGGATTTGAGTGCAGGCGATAACGCCACTCCGCCAGTCAGCCCCACGGGGACCGACCTGGTGTTTGCCGGCGGAAATGCCGTGGGTCTGTGGGAATCCTACTACACCGGCAATATTCCCACGTTCGTCCAGGACTGAGGAGCGCGCGTGAGCCCTACCTGGCGCCGAACTGATCGGCGCCGAGGTCCCACTGCGCGCTGCCGGAAATGGACGCGCGCGGACGGGGCTGACCGTCCCAATCTACCGCCAGATTCTTCAAGAGGCTCGTTCTCTGCTCACCGGAAAACCCGGGTAACGGAATTGTTGAAGGATCGCTTCCGGCACCGATTGCAGCCGCGCCTGCGCGCAGGTGAATCCCGTCTGAGTCCAGAAGATTGCCCGACTGCACCCTGTTTCCGGAAAAGACCCGGTTTGTCCCGTCGCTCACCGCATTGAGCTTTTCCGCAGTATCCACGGCCGGCTCCCGGTATCCGGGCGGATGCCACAGACCTTCGAGCGACAGGTCTGTGGCAAGAAGATTACCCCAGCCGCCAAACCCGTTGGTCGTACAGACAAGCCGCCCGTTCCAGTTCGAGCCTGTTCCGAGTGCGACTTCGGCCTGGCTGTTCCCGGCCGGGCCGGCGTTTGCCGCCGCGCGGCCTTCGGCGGCCGAAAGGACAATGGCGGCGCTTTTCGTCGCTTTTCCGGCTGCCGGCATCGCCGCGAGAAGAAGGTTGTTCGCAATCGCGGCATTTCCGCCGATCAGCTCGAATGCCGCCTCGAGGTGCGAACCCTTGCCCGCGCGGATCGTGTTCTGGAAGACCGCCACGGAGCTGTCCTGAGAGACCAGGACCACGCTGTCTCCCGAGTCGGCGGCCCGGAGCACCGAGTTTGTGAGGGAAACGTTTCCGCCGATGGTGTTGACCAGGTAGCTGAAATCGCCCGCAGGCTCACCGAGGAAAAGCGCGCGGTTGATCGTGATCTGAGAGCCGGAACCGCTTAAGCCTATCGCGCCGGACCCTGCCCTCGCATCAATGTCGGTTCCTTCGATTTGAACGCGAGCGCGATCGGCGGCGACGCCGATCGCCGTAGCGGCGTGCCGGCTGCCGGATATCTTTCCGCCGTGGATGACGGTGGCGCCGCCGGAAAGTTCGATTGCCGCGGCATACAGAGAGCCTGCGCCGGATACCAGGCTGCAGTCTGAAACTACCGCATTGCCGTTGACGATTCGCATCGCCCCAACGTTCACTCCGGTCCCGGGGTCAACCGAGCAACCCGTCATCGTAATTCTGCGGGCATCCTGGGAATAGATGAGCCGGTATGGTTCGCTCGATACCGGAGGCCTTTTTTCGGTGGAGCGTTCAAAATTGCAGTCGGCAAAATCGGCCGTACCGCCAAACTGGAGAAAAGCCTGCGAGAGACCGTCCACCCGAAAGGCCGCGCCTTCGGCGCGGTGGTCGCCGCGCGACAGCGACAGAAGCGACTTGAGCGGCACGCCCGCGGAGGAGACAAGCTCGACGTCCTTGATGCGCAGGGTTCCGCCCGCGACGGACAGGAGCACCTCACCGTTCTCTGCGTCGTTGCCCGCCGACCCGGTGAACACCGGTTTCCCCTTGTAGGCGGGAAACCGATCGGATGGCCGGATGACAGTCGGCAGCGAGGTCAATTTCCAGCTTTTTGGATCGAGTCCTCCGACAATCCGGAGCTCTTCCGATGAGGTGATCGGGCTATCC
>DATKUF010000268.1:0-9690 GCA_035530755.1 Spirochaetia bacterium
AACCTTGGATCCCTGCGCTTCCTCCACCAGTCGGATGACCTGGCTGAGGAAAGTATCCTTACCGACCTTTGTCACGCGAATCCGGAGAAATCCTTCCGCGTTGATCGTTGCCCCCACCACGGGAGAACCGGCACTCTTGTCTACCGGCATCGACTCTCCTGTCGCAATTGACTCATCAACACTCCCCTCACCCGCGACGACCACACCGTCGGTCGGGATCTTTTCCCCGGGTCGCACCAGAACGATGTCACCCACGACGAGCTTCGACATCGGCAGCTTTGCTTCGACGCCGTCACGTTCGACCGTTGCTTCCCTGGCCTCCAGGGTCAGGAGCCGTTTGATGGCCTGGGACGCTCGGCCCTTCGCCTTGGTCTCGATGAATCTTCCCGTGAGGTGAAACGCCATGATCATACCGGCAACGCCGGCGAAATTCGCAAAAGCCGGACCGATCCCGAACTGATGGAGGACCGCGACTACACCACTTGCGACGGAAGCGAACGTTCCCATGGCTATGAGCGCGTCCATGTTCGGAGAAAGGTGCGCCGTCGATTTCACCCCTGCGCGAATGGTCGCCCATCCCGGGACGAGTACAGCCGCCGCGCCGAGCAACAACATGCCCAGGTTGTATCCTGTCGCTCCTAGAAACATGTATCCGCCAATCATTTCGGGAAGCATCCAGAGAACGATCGGCGCGGTGATTGCCCACGCGAGCCACATTTTCCGACCGGCATCCCTGATCCGGCGTTCATCCTTCGCGAGCTCGTCCTCGATCTCCTGTTCCTGGTCGCTCGATTCAACGATGAGCCGGTACCCCGCGTCGTCAACCGCTCGCGAAAGCGCATCCGGCGTCGCTGTCAGGGCGTCAAAACTTACGAATGCGCTTTCCGTGGCGAGATTTACCGCCGCATCCGAAACACCCGGTACGCTCTTCAGTGACTTTTCGACCGCGGCAACACAGCTCGCACAGTGCATTCCCTCGATCTTGAAGCTCACTTTCTGAACCGGAATCGCGACCTCGTAGCCGGCGTCTTCGACCGCCTTTCGAAGGCGGACGATGTCCACGGTCACCGGGTCGAACCTCACGAGCGCCGATTCTGTCGCAAGATTCACGTTTGCCTCTCCGACTCCCGCGACACCTTTGAGCGATCTTTCCACCGCTGAAACGCAGCTCGCGCAGTGCATTCCCTCAATTTTCAAAGTCTCGATCCTGAGACTATCCTTGCCGGTAACTGTCATTCGAGTCCTCCTACCCGTGCTTGCGAAACTTCGTTATTACGGTCATTACCTCATCGATCTTTTCCCGCTTTCGCTCCGGGTCGTCGCTGCGCATCGCTTCCGCCACGCAGGTGTTGAGGTGATTCTCCATCACGAGGTCCTCGACGCCATGAAGCGCAGCGATCACCGCGCTCGTTTGCGTCAGAATGTCAACGCAGTATCGGTCATCCTCCAGCATCTTGTGGATGCCACGAATCTGGCCCTCTATTCGACGCAGCCGCGCGAGCGCTTTTTCGGAATGTGCGGGAGTCATATTCACCTTTCCTTGCGCCGCGAGGCGCTCAACTATAGACAAAGCATACCCTACCAGGGTAGGATATGTCAACAAAACGGCCGGGCAGCCGGGGCGTGTGTGTGCGAGCGAGAGCCGAGAGTGTTATCTTTGTTCCAGGCGGGAAGGAGCGGCCGATGTTGAGAGTCGAGGTGATGATAATACCGGGATGCCCGAATGCGGAACCGGCCGTGCGCGTTCTGAAGTCGGTGGCAGGAGAATTGGGCGTTGAAATCCAGATCAGCCTGATTGTCGTCGAAAACCCGGAGGAGGCGCAGCGAGTATCGTTCCACGGCTCACCGTCAGTACGGATTGAAGGCGAGGATCTCGAGTCGGATGTGATTTCGCTTCCGTTTTCATTTGGTTGCCGGGTGTATCGCGATCGCGGTATGCTTTCCGGATCACCCTCGGAAAGCCTTGTGCGGAAACGGATGCAGCGTTTCCTGACACGGTCGGGCCGCACGGGAAAACCCCGGGGAGCAGACTGGAACGCCGGACGCACCCTGCCGGAGTACGTCCGTATGATGCGGGGCAAGAGATGATGCCGGGAATGAACCTTCCGACAGACTACGCGTGGATCTTTCTGCCGTTAGTCGCTTACATTGCGGCGCGCACGGTTCGGCGGTTGCGGGAAAGGGCTTCTCATCCGCGCGTGGAGCCCGGAGGTGCGCCGCCGGAGCTTACCGGCCCGACCCATCAGGACATTTTTCGGGCTGCCCGGGCACACGGCGGTCGGCTCACGGTGTCCGAGCTGATAATGGAAACAGGGATCGCTAGTAAAACAGCCGAAGATACACTGCGTGGACTTGCGGATGGCACACGCGTACGTCTGGAGATCGACGCGGATGGAGTGGAGTGGTATGAGTTTCCGGAGCTTCTTCCGCGTATTGTGAAGAACGACATTTTGAGAAAGGAGACCGAAGATGGCAATTGACCCGATCTGTAAAATGGAAGTCGAGGAAAAGAGCGCGAAGTGGAAGAGCGACTATCTGGGAAAGACCTACTATTTCTGCGCTCCGGGCTGCAAGAAGACATTTGACGCCGACCCGGCAAAATATAGGGACAAAGACAAAAAATAGCCCGAGAACAGCGATCAGCGCCAACGCTTCCGGCGCAACCATGAAGCAGGCTGTGGTGTCGGACGGGATAGATTGATATAATGGGAGTTGCCCACTTGAATCGCCGGCACCGGAGGCCACGCATCAGAGCCCGAAGACTGGTCCTTTCGCTTATTGTGGTAATGGCCGCCGGATACGCAATTGATCCGCTTGACCTGTGGGCCGGGGCGAGTGCTGAGAAGAAGCCGTGGACCGAATTCACCGGCAAGTGGACCTACACGTGGCAGACCGCGCCGCACGATCCGACGGACTGGAATCCGATCGACTCCCCCACAAACCCACCGGGAAGAGGAAACCGCACCGCGGTTCATTTCCGAACTGACCTGCCCGCTTCCCTTCCCACCAATGCAGCACTTTTTGTCCCAAGTGTAGATACCGCGTTCTCCGTCAGCATTGGCGGGAAGCAGGTCTACTCATACGGCATCACCGGCGGAAATTTCGACCACAAGTTTCATGGCTGGCCATGGCATCTGATTTCCCTGCCTCCGGACTCCTCGGGCAAACAGATGGATTTCCTCGTGCACTCCGAATATCACGATATCGGACTCTGGGGGAAGATTCTTCTGGGCACAAAGGACGGCCTCTACCTTTACCTCGCTGCGCGGGACGCGCCGCGTCTTCTGGTCGCCGCCGCGCTTCTGACTATCGCATTGCTTGGCGCCCTGGTATTTCTATTTGGTTCGCCGCGACGGACCTATGTGCTTATGGCCGGAATCACCCTTCTCATGGTCATTCGCGTCATTGCCGACACCTATCTGAAACAGTCTATTCTTTCGGCAGCGCTGTTCTGGGAATACATCGAAGCGGCAACTTCCTTCGCAATTCCCGGCACCGTTGCTCTTTTTCTCGTCGACATTGTCAGCCCGAAATTCGTAGGGCTGATGCGTACCGTAGGCATCGTCTACATCGTCGCCGGAGGTGCAGGAATCGGCCTGAGCCTCCTCGGCGCCTTTCCGGTCTACGTCCTGTTTACCCCTTCTGAGATTTTTTTCGGAGTCTTCATTCTCCTCTACATCTTCGCGACTTTCGTCTCTCTGAGCAAGGGAAGCCGTGAGTCTGTGATACTCCTCGCGACATTTCTCGTTATGGCCGCGCTCAACATTCACGACATTCTGGTGGCACGCAGCCTGCTTCCATGGACCGACACGACCGAACATTACATGATATTCTTTTTTGCCGCAGGTCTGGCGACAGTAGTCGCGATGCGAATCGCAACAATGCACGCCGAGATGGGCGCGCATGCAGTTCAGCTCGCAGAACTCAATGCGTCGCTTGAGCAGACAGTTTCACACCGTACGCGCGAACTCGAACAGACGAATCTCCTGCTGGAACAGGAAAAGGCCCGTCTCGAAGTGGCCTCTAACACGGACGAGCTCACGCGGCTGTACAATCGACGCTACCTGCAGGGAACCCTCGGCCGCGAACTCCGTGCTGCTCAGCGGTACGGTCATCCCTTGTCGGTAATCATGCTCGATCTGGATTTCTTCAAATTGCTGAACGATACCTACGGCCATGTGGAAGGTGACGCGGTTCTCAAGACAGTCGCAGCGATTATCACGAACGAGCTGCGCGACATCGACTACGCGGCCCGATATGGCGGAGAGGAGTTCCTTGTGGTCCTTCCCCGCACTGACATGATCGGCGCGTGCAAGGTCGCTGAACGAATTCGGAATGCAGTGGAAACCCACCACTGGCCGGAGGGACGCCACACCACGATTAGCGGAGGAGTCGCAGCGCAGCTTCCGGATAGGTCACCTGTTTCGATTGAAGAGCTGGTCCGGGCGGCCGACAACGCCCTCTACCGGGCGAAGGAAGGCGGCCGCAACCGGGTGAACTGGTAGGCCGCGGCCCGCGGTTCTCGCGCATGGAACTGGCGCTGCTGGTGACGAGGTACTACCGGAGACGGGACTTGAACCCGTACGACCCTTGCGGGTCAGGGGATTTTAAGTCCCCTGTGTCTGCCATTCCACCACTCCGGCTGGTCGACAATCCATGCAGCGCAGCTGCGAGGTCGTTGATCGGATCATGTTACCAGCGCGCTCCGTCACGGGTCAAGCAGAGCCGATTATCTGAAGTCCGCCGACCCGAAGCTGAGATAACAGGCAGAGTCCGGACCGACCCACGCGCTGCCTTGAATCACCCGAGTTGGAGAACCTTGCCATGAGCAGGCCGACGAACCCGGAGACGCCTTTGGTTGCCGGTGCAATCGATTCACACTGTCACTTTCTTGATATGGCGCGAAAGGGCGTGGACGTCCGCGGAATGCTTAGCCGCTGGGTCGAATCCGGCGGAGCCTGGACCGTCGATGTGGGCGTCGACCTCGAAGGGGTTCAGGTGCGCCGCACCCTCGCTGCCGGATTTCCGCAGGTGCTTCGGACGCACGGCCTTTATCCCTCGGTTGCCGCGGAACCGGACGTTGCATCCCTTGTTGCCCGCCTGGAGTCGCTGTGCCGTACCGACAATCCGGTCGCGATCGGCGAGATAGGCCTCGACTACCACAGAGACTATGCGTCACCGGTACGGCAGCAGGATCTGTTTCGCCGACAAATTGCGCTCGCACACAAACTCTCGCGGCCGGTCGTCGTCCATAATCGCGCCGCTGATTTGGATCTTCTTTCGGCCCTTCGGGACTCGACTCTGGAACGGTGCGGCGTCATGCATTGCTTCTCGGGCGACCTTTCGTTCGCCCGGAAGTGCATTGACGCCGGATTCTATCTATCCTTCGCTGGAAACGTCACGTTCAAGAATGCGGATTCGCTCCGCGATGTCGCCCGCTATGTTCCCGACGATCGGCTCCTCGTAGAAACCGATGCACCCTACCTTGCGCCGCATCCGCTCCGCGGACGGACCAATCACCCTGGTCTGATCGGTCATACTTACGCATGTGTAGCCGACGCCCGGGGGATAAGCGCGGATGGCCTCGCGCAGCTGGTCCTATCCAACTTCACGCGGCTGTTTCGTCCTGAGGAATATTACGAATTGTGAGTACAATGCGAACTCACGCGCGGTGCGGCAGTCGAATTTGTACCGTGGTTCCGACCCCGGGTACGGTCGAAACATCGAGGCTGCCATGGTGTGCCTCAACGATGTTCTTTACTATGACCATTCCCAACCCCGTGCCTCCGGTCTTCGACGACGAAAAGAAGGGTTCGAAAATCCTCGCCAGAACGCCCGCGGACATTCCTTCCCCGTTGTCGGTGACCGTGAAATTGAGTGTGTCCCCCTCCCGCTGCGCGTGAATTGAGAGCACTCCACCGGTCGCCATCGCCTTGCGGGAGTTCTCTGCGAGGTTGATCATCGCTCTGAGCAGGCGTTCCTCGTCAAAAATCACCGGGCCGTTTTCGTCGGTTGTAAAGTTCATCTGAAGGTTTCGCGATGCGTAACGGTCGGCCAGATATCCCCGGAGTTTCTCGAAAAACCCGGAAATGAGAACAACGGACATGTTGAGCCGTATTTCCCCGCGCGAATAGTCAAGAAGCTCGCTTGCAATGAAGTTCAGCCGGTCAGCTTCGCGGACGATCTTTGATGCATGCTCTTTCGTCTTGTCCGCATCGTCGGCCGTCATGATAATCATCTCACCGTAACTTTTCACAATTGAAATTGGGTTGCGTATGTCATGAAGGATCAGCGATGAAAACTTTCCGAGATTCGACAGACGCTCGGCCCGCAGCAGTTCCTCCTGCGCCTCGCGAAGCTGACGGTTAGCCGCCTCCAACTCCGCGTTCTGTCGTCGAAGGTCCTCGACGAAGCTATCATTGCTCTTGCGTACCATGGCGGAAAGAGAGCGCAGAAGCGAGAGCGCGACATTCGAGTTATTCTTGAGAACGCTCGTGAACGCGTCTCGCAGGAGATAGATGACCCGAACACTCGTGCGCGCCACAATCGTCGCGCTGCGCGGCAGGTCGTCTACTAATGCCATTTCTCCGAATAGGTGCCCCTCGCCGTGGACAGCGAGCAGGTCCCGTTTCGCGTCATCATAGTCCTTCCACACCTCGACCTGACCCACACGGACGATGTAGAGCTTTTCGGCGCGGGAGGTTTCGCGAAAAACGACCTCTCCGGCACGAAACGATTCTTCGTGCGCAAGATCGGCTATCACACGAACTTCCTCGTCGGTGAGATCCTGAAAAAAGTAGGCCTGTCGCAGAAACGCGAAGTAATCTGCCATGATTCGCCTAAACAAAAAGAGTCCTCAAGCTCGCTTGAGGACTCTTGTATCCGACCCGGCACCCATCAGGCGGGAATCGTCACCAGGTGTCGGGGATATCGTCTTTGTCCCGGGACTGGTCTGCAAAAAGATCCGTCACGGCGGTCAGGTCGTCGAAGTAGACGTAGTATGAACCGTATGTCTCCATTAGTGCCGGATCGATGATGAACCCGAGTATTACGATTCCTCCGCGACCCGGATAATGGATGTTCCTCTGCTGAATATTTGGTGGAATCGCACAGGTGAGTTGCCGCCATCCGGTGAAATTCATCATCCCCATGTCGATGACGTCGATGTTTCCGTACTGATCACGTACCACCAATTTCAACATGTGGTTGAAATTGCGACCGACAACCCAGACGGACACCGTCTTGGTTATACCGGGAACCGCTAGCGGTCGGAGCGGCTGGACGAAGATTTCGGTATTTCCGCGCTGGAAGAACTGGACCTTTACACCCAGTGCGTACTTGTCCTCGCCCCCAATCCCGAGTTTCTGCTCATCGGGGATGGGTTTGCGGTCCGCGGGAGCGCCCTCGAAACGTCGACTCTCGATGATACCCTGATCCACCGGCATGAAAACCCGCCACATTCCGGGATCTTCAAACTTGGAGATGGAGATTTCCTGCAATGCCTGCTGGGCCGTATCGACACCGATTGTGGCGGCGTCCGGCGGAGAGGTTGCCTGAGCAAACACAGGGATCGACAATATCAACAATGCAAGCGCTATTAGACCACCCTTCTTCATCTCACACTCTCCTGTTTACTGTCCCTGTGTTGATGTGCCGGTGGTGCCCGGCGCCGGTTGTCCGCTCGGAGTAGTTGTACCGGCCTGTGACCACAACTTCTCCACGTAGCTCGAGTTGGTGAGACTCTCTCCATCCCACGGCGACTCAAAGGTGTCCGTGAGAACCTTCAATTGATTTACATAGACGTAGAAATCGTTCACCGCTTCGTTCGGAGTTGTCCAAATGACCAGCTTCACCAGCTGAAGATTCTTTGTCGCCGGAAGATAGGTCACGGACTGCGGAATGTATGTTGGAATATCGACTGTGAGATCCTTCCACCCCCGGAACGCCAGGCTTCCGAGACGGAGAACGTAGACCATTCCACGATAATCTCGTACCTGCGCTTCGACGTAGAAGTCATGGTATGAACCCCACATCCAGACATCCATGCTCTTTACTCGACCCGGAAGATCAATCGCCGTCGGGACGAGTTTGCCGTCCTGTCCCTTTGTTGCGGGGATAATTTCAATGTAGTTGTAGGCCATTCGGTCGAATTTAGAGTGAATACCGAGAGATCGGAGATCCTTGCCTTCCGGCGCCGTGCGATAAAGTGCGTCGGGCCAGGTCTTCACAACGGCCGACTGCGGGTAGTCTTTGGTCGCGAACTTGCTCCCGGTTACGATCCATTGATGCTGCGTTGGCTCGATGAAGTTTTCCAGGACTATTGATTGGATGTTCTGCGTAACGTCGTCCGCATAAGCCGTGACACTTGCAAGAAGTAACAGCACGGCAAACAGGCTTAAGGAGAACAGGCCGCCTCGTCTCATTATTCGCTCCTTCGTCGACGTTCCTTAGAATGGTCCAAGTTACAGTGAATTATATTTCTATCGAAAACCTTTGTCAAACAGTTTTCCGGAAACAATTTATGGCGACGGTCCATCTTGACAATCTCCGTTTCCGAGCGATCACGAGGCGATGAAACACCCAGATCGCTCCTTACCTTGTCGGCACTTTTCCGGGGGAACTTGAGCGCGGAATCACATCTGCGCCGGAGTCTTCGAGCAGCGCCTGAACATGGATGATCCCCGGAAGCGCGCTCCCGGCCTCAGTGACCGCCTGAATCGCGGAGGAAAGAGGTTCCTCGACCGAGCAGAGAACTTCGCGTGCGTAGGCGTCGTTTCCCATAAGATCGGAGGTAACCACTTTTGCCGCTGTTCCGGCAAGAAGCTCGAAACAGTAGGCATTCTGACGCCCGACAAAAAGCGCGTAACCGGCCGCGCCCGCCGCTCTTGCCTCTTGAATTGTCGCGCGCAATTCGTCCCGCCCCGGCGGCGAATCGTAGACAGCGAAGTGGGCCTTGGTCGCGGCTTCCGCACCAAGTCCCGCCGACAACCCCTCACGAAAAGTTGCGAGGTCCGAGCGTAACGACGCGGAATCTGCAAGAAACAATATCCAGACCCCGCCCGTCGTCGTCACAGCTCCGGTCTCCGGCCGTTCGACGGCGCCGGCGGCAAATTTCCCGAGCGTGACGCCTGCAGCAAGCAGCGCAGACGCGCGGTCGAAAAGGATCGCGGTTGTCGGTTTGTCCTCGACGGTCGCGGCATTATCGCCGGATTCCATCACCGCGAATCGGGCGGTGGGATAGATGCGGGAGAGGAGGCCGACATCCGGCGCAAGCAACGGAGTCAGTATCAGCGTGGTTCCGGCAAGGGGAAGCGTCGCGAAGAGTTTGCTGTCTGAATTCGGAGGGACGACTATTCCCTTTATTGAGGCCCCGGTGTGCTGCTCTGCCTGCTTCAGAGATTGTTCGATAGCGCCGGGTTCATGTGCGGCCGCGTAGAAAGTGTCAACGAGGACTACGTACTTTGAAGATTGCGAACAGGCAACGGCGAGAACCGCCACGAAGATCGCCGCCGCCTGAGTCCTACGCATCGAACGTCATATCCGGAGCGGAAGGTACAGACGTACCATCCCGTAGCCGGCACCGATACCAACAACAAAGAACCCAGCGGTAATGAGATAGGGCACGCTCCCGGATCCGAGAATGTGGGTCATTGCGACCAGCGCACCGACGAACGGTCCGGCCGCTGCCGC